>NZ_JAWRWZ010000178.1:0-279 GCF_046535285.1 Chryseobacterium sp. SIMBA_028
GGATGAGGAAATTTATCAAGGTATTATGGCTGCAGGTTTTCAACCGTTTCGTAGAAATGTAGATTTTTATAAGTGTAAAGAAGTGTCAATTATTCCTTTAATTGATGAATTAGATTTTATTATTGATAAGAAGAGATGGGGATTTTCCTTTAGATTTGGTTTTTTAGAAATTCTTGAAAAAGATTTTCAATTCATAAAAAGTAAGATGATATAATACACTTAATCTAAAATTTGAATTAAAAATTATTTAGAAAGCTGGCATCACTTTTGGACATTTTC
>NZ_JAWRWZ010000179.1:0-279 GCF_046535285.1 Chryseobacterium sp. SIMBA_028
GTTCAACATATAGGTTGCCACGGCAAAGACGGCGAGTGCGCCGATCATGCTAACGAAAACGCGAGGTGCATACATGACGTTGCCTCCCTTTAGGAGGGTTGGTCCAATGAACAGTCATTGAACTCGGGCGCCTCCTAAGGTCCCTTTACTCGATATATTTTAGCAGGCTCTGAGTTTCAACAGAACGAAAGCATTAGTACCGCTAATCTTTTGTCCGGCGTTGCAGGTTTTCTACAGTATGCGGCTTAAGGTTTCCTCCTCGCTTTGCCTAAAAACGCC
>NZ_JAWRWZ010000050.1:0-563 GCF_046535285.1 Chryseobacterium sp. SIMBA_028
CATTTACATAATCTTCAAAAACATTCCAGCTGTCTTTTAATTTCAACATCATATTGGGCTGAACTGAAAACCTGAAATACGACTGATGATCTTTACCCTGAAAATAATTGATAAAATTGGTCTGATAATCTTTATAAATAATCAAAGAGGTTTTTCTGATCTCTGTCTGCATCTTCCTAACTGCCCTATCTAAAAGAGAAATAGTATCCTCCAGCATAATTTTAGAAGCATCAAAATAAAATCCATTTTGCCCCGTCAGCATATTATTCCCAAGGATCATTACATCTTTGCTGAATTTTCGGGCAAAAAAATTTCTGATACTACACCAAATTTCATTTTTCTGAAAACTCGCATGGTTCTGAAAATTTAAATATTGAAATAAAGCTCCACCAATCAAATCATTATCATTAAAAAAACCAACATAATAACATTCCATATTATCAGGTCTGGAAGATTCCAGGACATGAAAATATTCTGGAGAGAGCATAATATTCTTGTTTCCGATTACGGCATGCCACTGTAAGGGTAAATCCGAAACACTACTGTATATTTTTAAAGTATAT
>NZ_JAWRWZ010000180.1:0-279 GCF_046535285.1 Chryseobacterium sp. SIMBA_028
TCCAGGCTTACCGAGGCTGAGCTGCGGGATCTTCAGGACAATCCCCCGGCTTGGTTGGTGCAGTCACGTGCCAACCGTACCGGCAAGCGGCCGGTCTGGGTCCAGTTAACCTGTGCCGTGTGTGGCTACTCAGAGGCCGCACGCCCTAAAAAGTGGTGGCCTGAATTTTCCTTTGTGTTCTGCGGCCATCACCGCAACAGTGAACTGCCCGAGCTGTTCCGCGGCGAAGTGCGCAGTGAATATGAGGGCATCGGTAGCCGTTTCGTCGGCGTCGTGGAC
>NZ_JAWRWZ010000181.1:0-279 GCF_046535285.1 Chryseobacterium sp. SIMBA_028
GCGCAAGGTCGGCCGTCCAAACCCTGATCGACGCCGGTCATACCCGGATAGGCATGGTCAACAACACCGACGACGTGCCGGCAACCCACTCCCGGCTCAAGGCATTCATGGAAACGCTGTCCGACGCCGGACTGCCTTTCCACGAAGAACTGGTCCAGTCCGAGCCCTCGGAAGTATCTGGCGGGTATCAGGCTGCCCTGCGCTTGCTGAAAGGACAAGACCGCCCCACCGCCGTGTTCTGCTACAACGACCGGATGGCCATGGGCGCGTACAGGGCCG
>NZ_JAWRWZ010000182.1:0-279 GCF_046535285.1 Chryseobacterium sp. SIMBA_028
GGGGCTTTCGTAAATTCTTATGGTGATAAAGGGAAGCTTAACCTGAATGCGGAGTATGGCTTAAACAACTACAATTACTATGGCATTTACGCCTTACAGCCGTCTTCTGATGTTGATCTGAAGCAAACAGTCAACCAGTTTAAAGTGAATGGATATTATGACTTCTATTCCAATGAAATTTTAAATGATATACGGGTGAAATCTTCATTCTTAAAAGATCATTTTGATGCTCAGGAAAACCAGGTTTCCACGCTGGCTAATTTGTCTAAACATGCCGTT
>NZ_JAWRWZ010000183.1:0-279 GCF_046535285.1 Chryseobacterium sp. SIMBA_028
CGAGAAGAAGATCGTCCCGAAGACAGCAGAAAGCGACGATGCAGGTAACTAGCTCCGCCATTCTTCACCGAATCAGTTTAGGCTTCTGCCTTAAATGGTTCCGCTGTCTCTCGCTCTCATCGCCAATGTCGATCGCTCGCGTTGCGGAGCGATAAGTGTCCCACCCTGAAAGACCGTTCAGTGTCAGGAAGCAGACACATGACGCCAAGCGATGAAAGACCGCAACGGGTCGTTTTGAGCCGGTAACGGCCCACCCAGGAGATATCCGGCGGCGTTCGG
>NZ_JAWRWZ010000184.1:0-279 GCF_046535285.1 Chryseobacterium sp. SIMBA_028
TTCAATAATATCCGCCAATTTTCTGTAAGGAACCAAAACAGGTCTCAACGGAACATTGTAAATCCCAATAGAGCTGATCCCAATGATTCTCTTTACCTTCTCTTCCTGCATAGCCAGTACGATGTTGTTCGTCATTGTCTCCAAATCGCCATCGAGGTTGATGTAAACAATGTCCTTTCCTTTTACGGCGTTTTTGATATCAATGAAATTCAATGCATCTCCTTCTATAATTTCACAATCATCCGAAAGGTCTTTGGAAAGTCTGTTTTTGTTTCTTAC
>NZ_JAWRWZ010000185.1:0-279 GCF_046535285.1 Chryseobacterium sp. SIMBA_028
GGTTGATCGGAGCACTGCTGGCGGCTCTTGTGGTCCAAAACGTCTGGTGGAGCGCGGATCCCGCGGCCCGGCTTGCTGTGCTGGCCGAGGGAAAGATGTCAGCGGATTCCACCACGAATTCCACCGCTGCCGCCCGCTGGCTCCACGAGCACTACCAATCCGGTGGCATCCTCATGGACGAGAGCGCGCGCGGGAACGCGGTGCTCCCCGTGCTGGGCATCCCGCTCAAGGAGATTTTCAACAGGGCTTCGGGTGACTACTTTGCTCCCGCGCTGAGGG
>NZ_JAWRWZ010000186.1:0-279 GCF_046535285.1 Chryseobacterium sp. SIMBA_028
GCCGGGGCACGCTGAGCCTCTGGAGATCCGCGTTGAGCTCGCTGAGCGGCCTGTCAGAAGATACCGCCAGGAAAACAATGGGGAAATCGCTGATGTTCCCGGCGATGGCTTGGGGATCCACGTTGGCCGGGAGTACCCGCTTGGCGTTCGAAATAGCCCGATCGATCTGGTTGCGCGCGCGGTCGAGGTTGGAACCGTACGTGAACACCAGGGTGATCTGCGAAACTCCGCTTCGCGAAGTGGACGAGGTCGACTCCAGTCCCTCGACGCTGTTCAAGG
>NZ_JAWRWZ010000187.1:0-278 GCF_046535285.1 Chryseobacterium sp. SIMBA_028
GCTTTATGATTCCATTGAAAAAAACCGGGATTTAAGAATAGTAATGCTTAGCGGAGACTGGATTCCGTTGGATCTTCCAGAGAAAATCCAAAAAACATTTGAGAATGCAAAAGCTATTAGTTTAGGCGGAGCAACAGAAGGTTCTATCTGGTCTATTTATTTCCCTATAGAAGAGGTAAAGAAAACTTGGAAAAGCATACCTTATGGCAGACCGTTGGCAAATCAGAAAATCTACGTATTGAATCAGAATCGCCAATTATGCCCGGCTGGAGTAGAGG
>NZ_JAWRWZ010000188.1:0-278 GCF_046535285.1 Chryseobacterium sp. SIMBA_028
GTGGGGACGAATGGCAGTGGCAGCCCTAGCAACCAGGCCGGCAGTGATGAATAAGCAATCCGAGCACTGGCTCCAGCCTTCCGCAGCTGGACTTGCGGGCACCAAATCGGCCGCACCATAGCCAACTTCATCCCATTCATTTCGTACCGCTCTCCTGCTCGGTGCACTGTCTTTGGTGATGGGAGTCCTCACGGTCCCGGGCTTAGGAGACTCCTGAGGCCCAGCGTTGAGGCAAGAAACGGGACCCAGAAGACTACCAGTCGGCCACCATGCTACCG
>NZ_JAWRWZ010000051.1:0-561 GCF_046535285.1 Chryseobacterium sp. SIMBA_028
AGGGGAGATTCGCCCGGAAGGACCCCATGGAAACGCACGCCACGATGCAGCCCGTCATCGGCCTGACCACCTATCTGGAACCGGCCGTCACACAGGGTTGCGGTTCGGTGAAGGCGGCATTCCTTCCGGAAAGCTATCTGGCTCCACTTGCAGCGGCGGGAGGGGTTCCCGTGCTGTTGCCGCCCCAGCCGACTAACCAGGGGGTGGTGGAACTCCTTGTTGGCCGGTTGGACGGACTCGTTATTCCCGGCGGCTGGGACGTTGACCCTGCCTTGTATGGGCAAGAACCCCACGTAGAGACTGATCCGCCCCGCCCGGCACGTGACGCCTGGGAACAGGCGCTCATACGGGAGGCCCTCCGCCAGGACCTTCCACTGCTGTGCATCTGCCGGGGGAACAATTACTGAACGTGACCCTCGGTGGCACCTTGCATCAGCACCTCCCCGACATTGCAGGTACGGAAAAATACCAGCGGGGCGGGTACCAATTCAACATGATTCCCGTCATGATACGACCGGACTCGACCCTGGCGAGACTGACTGGGCTAAGCCTGGATGCCGT
>NZ_JAWRWZ010000189.1:0-278 GCF_046535285.1 Chryseobacterium sp. SIMBA_028
CCGCGATTAAAGCCCGTCATTTCACCGACAGCCGCCACAATCGAATTGCCAGTCACTTCACGCAGGAAGTTCACCTTGTCGCTACCCAAATCCAACTGAACAGAATCCGCCTTCTCGTCCTGCATGATGATGCGGGTCAGGCGCGTGCCGAACCATGACTTCCCGCAATTCTGTGTGCCGAAGAGGGACAGCACAACTGGCGCGACACATCCAGGCTGCATGACACGCATGTAAAGCGACTGCCAGAAGTAGCGCGAGAGGGCGCGGACAAACGGGGT
>NZ_JAWRWZ010000190.1:0-278 GCF_046535285.1 Chryseobacterium sp. SIMBA_028
GTATTAAAGACCATCACAAAAAGATGGTTGATAAACTAAATGAATTTATCCAAAATTAAAACAGACAAAAAATGAATTTTCACGATAAACTCGTACTCAACAAATATATGCTGTCGCTTTTTGGGATAGACAGCATCGGCAAAAAAATCATTGGTAAAAAAGGCGTTGAGATTTTTACAGATTTAAAACTTTCTGTGAACGAAGGCTATACCGAAGAAGGAAACACCTTTTATCTGCAAACGCTTATCAGTCATTTGTATGGTTCTGAGCAGTTAACG
>NZ_JAWRWZ010000191.1:0-278 GCF_046535285.1 Chryseobacterium sp. SIMBA_028
GATGGCGCCGACGAACTTTCCGTTCAGCAATCCGGAAGTCTTGCAGCGCGCCGCCGCGACGCTGGGCATGAGCGTGGCCCAGGGCATGGGCAACGCGCTCGACGACGCGCGGCGCCTGGCAAGCGGCCAGCCGCCGGCCGCGCCCGATGAGTTCGCGGTGGGCCGCAATCTCGCCGTGACGCACGGCAAGGTGGTGTACCGCAACCATTTGATCGAGCTGATTCAATACAGCCCCACAACGGCCGATGTGCTGGCCGAGCCGGTGCTGATCGTGCCGG
>NZ_JAWRWZ010000192.1:0-278 GCF_046535285.1 Chryseobacterium sp. SIMBA_028
TGACGCGCAAAGGCGGCGTGCTTTCGCCGGCGGCGGAGCAGTTTATCCAGTTGTTGTGTGGACAGAAGGTGCGGGAGGCGACGCAAAAAAACGCCTGAAACAGCGGTTTTTCGGCAAGTGAAAGACCCCCAATATCGCATGGCAACTCGCGCTCCGCCATGCTTCGCGAGAAGGTGTTGTAGCGGCGACACTCTCGGGTAAATCCGAACCGATTGCGCGCCTCGGTTCCGCGCTACACTGGCTGGAAGGTGCGCCTGATTTGCAGCGTGGCGCCCGCC
>NZ_JAWRWZ010000193.1:0-278 GCF_046535285.1 Chryseobacterium sp. SIMBA_028
TGGTGAATATTTTGGATAATGGCGAAAAAATTATCGCCATTGCAGAAGGAAAATATTTAGGTAATAACCGTGAAGGTATTGTTTTCTCTACACAAAAAAGAATCGTGTTTATCGATAAAAAATTCTTTGGAGGTGTTGTAGAAAATGAATTTATGCATGATAAGATCTCTTCTGTAGAATATGATTCAGGTATTCTTACTTCTTCGATGAAGATATACACACAAGGTTCAACTGCAGAATTTAAATTATATAATAAAAGTGCAGCCAAAGCTTTTTAC
>NZ_JAWRWZ010000052.1:0-558 GCF_046535285.1 Chryseobacterium sp. SIMBA_028
AATTATTTTGTTTTGGGTGTGGATGCGTTCATCAATGAGCGATAGAAAAGATGAGATTTTTTGTTGTTCCAGATTTGTTTTGGGAAGAAAAAATTTAAAACTCGAATACTCTTGTGAATTAATACCTGGTTGCCCTGACCTCATAGACATCAATTGTACCCACTTTTTATATTTTTGTGTCTGTGTTTGACTAAATATAAATTTTGAATCATATTCATTCCTAATTTTCGCCCTAATTAGAAATCCGGCAAAATATAATTTCCCATCATCACAATGATATAAATATGACTTCCCCGTACTTGCGCCTGTCCTAGCAAATAGGACATCATTTTCTCCGACTAAATATTTTTCATCTATATTTCCTGATGGAGAAACTGGATTATCGGATTTATATCTTGACGAATTTTCGTCAATATCAGTAATTCTGATGTATTTATTAGCTCCATCAAAATTTTTTGCAGATGAATTCATTCCATAGTCAAGGCTAATAGAACATTCTCCTAAAGTTACTTGTTCCCATTCCCCATCAAACCCCGGAAATCTCAAATTGGGAACATT
>NZ_JAWRWZ010000194.1:0-278 GCF_046535285.1 Chryseobacterium sp. SIMBA_028
GTTCAGGGTTTCTTTTGAAGTCACAAAAAGGTTGGCAGGATAAATCTGAATCTGGTCAAAATTAGCAGTTACATTTCCGGAAACAGGATCGAAGCTTTGAATTTTTTCAATTTCATCGCCAAAAAACTGGATTCTTACTGCGTTATCAGCATAGGCAGGAAACACATCTATTACGTCTCCTTTCACCCGGAACGTACCCCGTTGAAAGTCGCTTAACGTTCTTGAATACAATGCGTTAACTAGTGAGTGAAGAAATGCGGTTCTTGTTACTTTTTCTC
>NZ_JAWRWZ010000195.1:0-278 GCF_046535285.1 Chryseobacterium sp. SIMBA_028
TGCAGAAATACGGTTTTGACGAGGCCCGTCCCGTCCTGGAGCGCGCAAGCGCCCGCGAAACCGCTACCCGTGTGGCATTGGGTACCGTCGCCGCACAATACCTGAAGCACTTGGGCGTGGAATTGGTCAGCCACACGGTGTCGATCGCCAGCGTCAGCGTCCCCGAGGGACGGCCGCTGCCCATGCCTCGCGACGTGATCGCCCTCGACGCCGACCCCTTGCGTTGCTTTGACCGCGAGACATCCGATGCCATGGTGGATGAAGTGGATGCTGCCCAC
>NZ_JAWRWZ010000196.1:0-278 GCF_046535285.1 Chryseobacterium sp. SIMBA_028
TATTAAATCCATTCCGTCTATAGAAAAATCAGTTCCATAAAAAACAGAAAGTTCTAAATCTCCATTAACTTTGGATCTCCTCACTTCTCCAATCCCAGTGAATACAATATCCTGATTTTTGTTTTCTTTTTGATACTTTAAAATGTGATGAAATAACCCTAAATAAGCTGGACTATTATTTATGAATACTTCTTCAAACTTAACATGGATATTTGTTTTACCCTCTACCACAATGATATCAGCTATCGATTCTATTAATTTCACACTCTTTACTTTTC
>NZ_JAWRWZ010000197.1:0-278 GCF_046535285.1 Chryseobacterium sp. SIMBA_028
TGGATCGGTGCCGGCAGTACCATCCTCTTCGCCGTCCCGGCATTCCTCTTGATTGGTCTGGGGGACACCTGGTCTACCTTGGGTGGTCTGGCACTGGTCGCCTTCCCCGTGACCTTTTACGTGGCCAACCTCGCTTCGGCGCTCCCTGCGCTCTTCCCCACCGCGGGCCGCTACAGCTGCATGGGTATTGCCTATAACTTCTCCGTGGCGATCTTCGGCGGGACAACACCCTTCATTGTGCAGGGACTTATCAATGCAACCCGCGATGATATGGCACC
>NZ_JAWRWZ010000198.1:0-278 GCF_046535285.1 Chryseobacterium sp. SIMBA_028
TTTCGTTAAAATTTTCTGCGGAACAGCGGAACCTTTTTGAGCCTGACGCGTTTATACCGTCCGGTAGAATATAAGTTCCGGCACCATCAAGAAAACTCCATCCTGAAATTGCACGCCCATAAGTTTAGCCGGGAACAAAAACCCGGCTACCGTGTTTATTGTCCATTCGTAACTCGCGGTGAGTTGAAGGACAGAAAACATGCTCAGTACGATACTTCTTATTATCCTTATTCTGCTTTTGATCGGCGCTCTGCCGAATTGGGGTTACAGCCGCGCTT
>NZ_JAWRWZ010000199.1:0-277 GCF_046535285.1 Chryseobacterium sp. SIMBA_028
GTATTGGTAACTGAAAAAGTGGTTACAGTTCCTGTTAAGACCGTCCAGTTTGCTGTGATATCCATATTTTCTGGATAAGGACTTATTGCCCCGTTGTTTCCAGTAAATCCTGCTCCAACTTTATCAAAAACGCTACTCATAGAAAAAAGAGACATACTTCCCATTCCGTCGGCTACTTTTACATTTTTCCAGTCGTTTACGTTTAAGCTTGCATTATTGTGAAATATAGTTCCTTTTGCTCCTGCAGTTCCTTTTGTAGCAGATGAAGCTCCAATTC
>NZ_JAWRWZ010000200.1:0-277 GCF_046535285.1 Chryseobacterium sp. SIMBA_028
CCTAATGGAGACATATCTTCAGCATAGCCTAAGAAACCTCCGAAACCTTTTACTCCGCTTCCTGCAGTGGTAACTGTAGGAGACTGAGAAACTGTATTTACACGCACTTTTCTTTCTCCCCAGTAATATCCGAAAGTTCTTGCAATACTTTCTAAATACGCTTTATTATCAGACATATCATTGTAATCCGGGAACGTTCTTTGTGCTGCGATATAAGAAAGTGCCAAAATACTTCCCCACTCATTCATACAGTCTTTTTCCCATGCCGTACGCATTA
>NZ_JAWRWZ010000201.1:0-277 GCF_046535285.1 Chryseobacterium sp. SIMBA_028
CGGCGCTTTGCAGGGCCCGCTAAGCCACCGGCTTGCGGACACGACTTGATGTCAGCTCGGGCGATAAGCTTCGAGAACCTTCTCCACACTGAGGAGCTTCGCTGCACTTAAAAGGAGCTCATGAACTTCGCGCCTAGCCACAAGGACCTCGCCGATCTGCGCCGGAGGCTCCGCGACACCCGTTGGTCGACACCTTGGCCGTCCACGAGTTGGGAAGCCGGGACTGACCACAATGAGCTGCGTCGACTAGTCACGTATTGGTCCGAGGATTTCGACT
>NZ_JAWRWZ010000202.1:0-277 GCF_046535285.1 Chryseobacterium sp. SIMBA_028
TTGTTCTTTGATGACGTTGTGTACACCGTTGATGACGTCATTGTCATATCTTTTCAAAGCCTGCAATTTCACATCTGCGGCAGCGGCTGCATCGGTTGCCTGATGCAATAATTTCTCTGCATTTTTTACGGAAGACTCATTTTTATCTTCATTAATAACATTCAATGCAAATAGATCTTCGGTATTGGAATGAGCCTTTATTAAAATCCCGAGATTGACCATTCTTTCCACAGTTTTTTCATGATTAATGGCCAACAGAATATTTTCTTCTTCATGG
>NZ_JAWRWZ010000203.1:0-277 GCF_046535285.1 Chryseobacterium sp. SIMBA_028
GGGAGGAACCGGCCGTCCGCGTCGAGATTGAGGGTGGTGGGCGCGCTTACTGCCCCGGGGATGTGGCCGGCCTTGGGATCTATAGGTTCCACTTCGCCCCGGTAGCGCTCACCGGCACGGGCATCGAGCAGCACGCCCTTGCTGTGCCACCGCGATGCCTCTTCCTCGGTGATGACCGGCATTCCGGCGCCCGCGAGATTGACGCTCCCTGGGACCACGTCCCGGTCACCGGTTTCAACACGGAAGCCCGCCGCGCGCCAGGCGGGAAGGCCGCCGT
>NZ_JAWRWZ010000204.1:0-277 GCF_046535285.1 Chryseobacterium sp. SIMBA_028
GTAAGCAAAGCTGTCCCACGTTGTACTGCCCACGCCAAAAGAACTTGAGCCGGAGTTTTTTGAATACTTTCAGCAATTTCTACAATCACAGGATTTTCAAGCAAACCGGGTCTTATCCCATGTCCTAATGGTGCGAATGCCAAGAATATAATTCCTTTTTCTTTACAAAATTCTAGAAGTTCTGTTTCGGGAAGATAAGGATGAGATTCTACTTGTACCACTGCAGGTTTAATTCTTGCTGATTCATAAATCTCTTTTAATTGTTCTACATTCACAT
>NZ_JAWRWZ010000205.1:0-277 GCF_046535285.1 Chryseobacterium sp. SIMBA_028
CGTGTTGCAACATATACATTTGTTGTTTTTGAAGTGCTTTTTGCTTTTCCTTTTGTCAATATTGATGAAGGTACAATAATACCCGCTACACCGTCTGGTTTTAGTAATTGTTTACTTCTTTCAATAAAAAAAGCTTCAATACTATTGTTATTAGAGTAACTTTTATCTCCAACCATTTCAATAAGTTGATATCTTTTCCTATCTAATTCTGGTAAAGTTTCTAAAAAACCCTTTACACTATATGGAGGATTTGCAACTAAAATTGAAAAATCTTGAT
>NZ_JAWRWZ010000206.1:0-277 GCF_046535285.1 Chryseobacterium sp. SIMBA_028
GGCATGGTGACCCAGGACGGGCACCTGTTTCACGAAACCATTGCCTCCAACCTCCGTCTCGCACGGCCCGGGGCCACCGAGGAAGAAATGTGGAGTGTCATCCGGCGGGCCCGGTTGGACCCCATGGTCCGGTCATTGCCTGACGGGTTGGAGACCGTGGTGGGGGAGCTGGGTTACCGGCTTTCCGGCGGCGAACGCCAACGTCTCACCATTGCCCGCCTGCTCATCAAGCAGCCGCGCGTCGTGATTCTTGATGAGGCGACTGCCGCGCTTGACT
>NZ_JAWRWZ010000207.1:0-277 GCF_046535285.1 Chryseobacterium sp. SIMBA_028
CCCAGTTCACACCGATGCCACCCTTACTCTCGGGCAGCAGAGCTTTGTCCACACCGGTGGTTTTCAGAGAGCCCCATAGATCAGACGGCTCATCGGCGAAGATCTCCGCCAGAGTTTGATGAAGCATCTCGCGCGTTTCATCGTCCATCGTTCATTCCTTCTTTCTGGTCGCTGCGGGAGTGCCGGGCATGTGTAGCCCACTCGTTGCACTACCGGCTCCTTGTCTGAGGTCACGTGGTTGCCGAAGTGTTCTTCGCGCCCGAGGGTGGGTCACCGT
>NZ_JAWRWZ010000208.1:0-277 GCF_046535285.1 Chryseobacterium sp. SIMBA_028
GACATACCGCACATTTCTGCAAGGCTTTCAATTTTATAATTGAGATACTTTTTGTCTGTAAGCATCAGATTGGTGATATAGTTAATTCTCAACAATTTTATATAATCAGGAAATGAAACATTCATATGATCATTTAAAATATAAGATAGTGTCGTACGGTTGGTGCCCAATATTACTGCAACATCAGGAAGTTTTAGATTTTTATTTAAAAATTGTTTTTTCTCTACAAAAATTTTCAGTTTGATTTTGATCTCTTCAATGATTTCGGCAGAATATT
>NZ_JAWRWZ010000209.1:0-277 GCF_046535285.1 Chryseobacterium sp. SIMBA_028
CCGCGATGTGATCGAGCCCGATCTTCAGGATCTGATCCGCGCGGCGATCGCCTCGGGGTTCACGGCGGAAGAGGTGCTGATTTCGATCAGCGAGCTCGTGGCGGAAGATTTCGCCTTTGCGGTCAGGACACCAAGTGTTCATTAATTGCCCGCCAGATGGGCAAGCTATGCATCGTGCGCAATGCTGTCCAGATGTCTTAGCGCTGCAAATCCCGGCCGGCTTAGATTATATATTTCTCATCGAAGCGAACGGAGCGCCGATTGGGGCAGCAGGGTT
>NZ_JAWRWZ010000210.1:0-277 GCF_046535285.1 Chryseobacterium sp. SIMBA_028
GGACACCGTGCCGCGCTCGATCTGCACGAATTCGACGCCGCGATAGCGAAGCATTGAGGCGTGGACGAAGTCGGTGATCAGCCACTGCTCGAGATCGGCGCGGTGCTCCCTGTAACAGATCAGCGGATGGGCGGCGACCATTTCGCCGAAGGCGCTGTCGAGCCGTTGCAGCCCGGCCGGCGTGAGCGCAGCGAACGGCATTTCCCGGTACAGCAAACGATGCAGTTTCATGCTTCCTCCCCGTTGTATACGCAGCGGTCGACGATGAGCTGACCGG
>NZ_JAWRWZ010000211.1:0-277 GCF_046535285.1 Chryseobacterium sp. SIMBA_028
GCCGTCGCTGAACGCACTGCTGAAGGCAGGGTTCGACGTCGTAGCTGTCCTCACCCGACCGGACGCGCCCGTGGGGCGCAAGCGGATCATGACGCCCTCTCCTGTGGCAGCGCGCGCAGAGGAACTCGGCATTGAGGTCATCCGCGCAGTAAAGGTGGATGCAGAGACCACCAAACGCATCTCAGAGATTGCCCCGGACGTCGCGGCCATTGTTGCCTACGGCGGAATTGTTCCCCCGGCCGCGTTGGCAATACCTCGGCACGGTTGGGTCAACCTG
>NZ_JAWRWZ010000212.1:0-277 GCF_046535285.1 Chryseobacterium sp. SIMBA_028
GGGATGAACATTGGTGACGTGGTGATGCTTGCCCTTCCGCTGGTAGTCCTCGTCGGCCTTCTTTGGGCACTTACCTCGGCCTTTAAACCACGCGATACCGGCCTTTCAGACGCTGAAAGATACCAGCGCGAACTGGCCGCGCGCTCAGCTGCGCACCAAGCTTCCCAAGTGCAAGCGGCCCTTGCTCTGAGGGCGCGCATCGAGGCAACTACGCAGCCCAGCCAGAATGCAGCGCAACAGACCCAGCAATCGGACCAAAACAGGATTGCCATCCAGG
>NZ_JAWRWZ010000213.1:0-277 GCF_046535285.1 Chryseobacterium sp. SIMBA_028
GGCGCCGCACAGCCAGCCCTGCCTCACGGTACAGGCGATAGATGCGCTTGTCGTCTAATTGCTGTCAATTGATCATCCTCCGGGAAAGGGTTCAGACCAGCCGTTTCCTTGTCGTCTTCGTGGTCGTGTTCACGCCACAACATGCCGTCAGAGAGTCGCTACAACGTTCCGATGTGATTGCCGCGGTTTTCCCGCAAAGCGCGTCAAGGAATCGTTGAGGCGACGTAATCAGCCTGGATGAACCGGTACCGCAGTTGTTGCAGGTAAAGCGACTTGC
>NZ_JAWRWZ010000214.1:0-277 GCF_046535285.1 Chryseobacterium sp. SIMBA_028
CGAACCATTAGCGATTTCGCTATTAGGAAGTTATGTGCAGAAAATTCCTTTTTTTGAATTGGTTTTTTCTTCTGAAAATCCTATTGAAGCTTTAGATTATATTCAAAATAATGAAGCAGATTTGGTTTTTCTTGATATTCAAATGCCTGAATTGACGGGAATTAATTTCATGAAAATTGTTGGAGATAAATTAAAATACATCTTAACAACTGCCTATTCTGAGTATGCTTTGGAAGGATACGAACACAATATTGTTGATTATCTTTTAAAGCCTGTT
>NZ_JAWRWZ010000215.1:0-277 GCF_046535285.1 Chryseobacterium sp. SIMBA_028
GTTGTGTTTATTATCTTCACTTCGAAAGATATTCATCTATTTTTTCTTTGTTACAGACTTCTTTGAAGTAATCAATGTGGCCTGATTCATCAAGCCGCTGATATCTTTCTATAGAAATCCCTTGGATTATGTCGAGCATGTCACCTACCACAGAGTTTAAGTATTGTATTGCCGTATCTGGACATACCACACTTTTAGTCTTCCAGACTGGTTCGTGATGAGATAGACGATTGCGGAGGTTTTTTATCTCTTTAAGTTTTTTATAGATCTCACTATG
>NZ_JAWRWZ010000053.1:0-540 GCF_046535285.1 Chryseobacterium sp. SIMBA_028
TTATCAGGATCAATGTTGTCCCCCCTTAACTGGTATATTCCATCGGAGGTAACGACAGAAATAAATACCTTATTGACAGGAATTCCGTTTGCCTTAGCATTTTTAAGCAGCTGAATAAATAAGTTGACATCATCAGGAGAGAATATTGAAATCAGGGTATCATAGTGCGAGTGCATGATCCCATAGGTTGTTCCAAATATACTAAAATCCAAACTTCCATTGCCATCTCCAGGCTTATTGCTGAGTTCCTGGAATTGTGTTCCTACCTGGTTTGAACCTTTAACAGGATCTCCGACCCTAAATCCACTTTCTGACGTATTTCCAGTCTTTGTTTCCAGGTACCTGGTGTACTTTGCATACTCAGACTTGTTTTTCAGGTCTTTCATTTGTCCGCATGGGTCAGGTGTACTTGGTGCATTCGGATCTGAGCTTCCACTACTTCCACCTCCGTTACCACTGCCATAATCACCATTTCCACCACCCATGTCGTGTCCGCCATTGCCAGGACCTCCATTTCCGGCCCATCCGTCATACATCGTC
>NZ_JAWRWZ010000006.1:0-290963 GCF_046535285.1 Chryseobacterium sp. SIMBA_028
ATATAAATGAGTAGTAGCATCCAAGATGAATTTAAAGTCTTTAAAGACGAATTGAAGAAGTTGAATATCGAAGTACAGAAAGTTGTAAAAGTAGGAAATGGAAGTATGGATTTCCATGAGGTTTTCTACAAATCTCCAAGGTATGAAGAGGTAAAAAGTGTGTATGTCCAACGCCATAATCTGGACAGTATGATAGAGAAATTTAAACAAGCTTATCATTAAAAATATAATGAGCGCCGCAGATTTTTTGCGGCGCTCATTTTTTATAGGGTTAATGGCTTAATCCTTATCCAGTGTTGAGTTCTTTTTGGTGTCTTTCATTCCTGCATATACGATCAGAGAAAAAAGGATGCAGCCTGTAATGTACCAGTAGAAATATTCTTCAGATCCTATTTTTTTGAACCAGAGAGCAATATACTCTGCTGTTCCACCAAAGGCGGCTACAGTGACAGCGTAAGGGAGTCCAACCCCCAGTGCCCTTATTTCAGAAGGAAAAAGTTCTGCTTTTACAACAGCATTGATAGAAGTGTAACCGCTCACAATGATTAATGCAGCCATGATGAGAAAGAATGCACTCCACATTGAGGTTGTAGTGCTTAATGCAGTCAACAGCGGAACAGTACATAATGTTCCCAAAATACCAAAGCCCAAAAGAAGTGGACGTCTTCCGATCTTATCAGATAATCCTCCAAAAACAGGTTGAAGGCAAGCGAATATAAATAAAGATATAAAAGAGATCAATGTAGATTCTTCCTTGGTGAGATGGACTGTATTGACCAGGAATTTCTGCATATAAGTGGTATAAGTATAAAAAGCTAATGTACCTCCTAAAGTCAGCCCTACAACAGTAAGCAAAGCTTTTGGATGTTTAAAAAGTTCTTTAATGGTTCCTTTTTTCTTTTCACTGACTTCTTTTTTATTCTCAAAAGCTTCCGTTTCGTGAAGGTTAGCCCTAAGGTATAGTGCGATGACGGAAAGCAGGGCGCCTATAACAAAAGGAATCCTCCAGCCCCATTCCTCCAGCTGGGCTTCTGTAAGCAATAATTTCTGTAAAATAAGCTGAATTCCCAGGGCAATAAGCTGGCCACCGATAAGCGTTACATATTGAAAGCTTGAATAGAAACCTCGTCTGTCTTCTGTTGCCATCTCACTGAGGTACGTTGCTGAAACTCCATACTCTCCACCTACACTTAATCCTTGCAGTAGCCTGGCTATTAAAAGTAGAATGGGGGCTAAAATCCCTATCGTTTCATATGTTGGGGTAAGTGCAATAAGTAAAGAGCCAAATGACATCAGTAAAACGGAAAGGGTCATTGCTTTTTTTCTTCCGATCTTATCTGCAATACTTCCAAAAAGCCATCCTCCAATAGGGCGCATCAGAAATCCTACTGCAAAAATACCGGCTGTATTCATCAATTGTGCATTAAGATCCGAATCCGGAAAAAATGAATTGGAAAAATAAATGGCAAAGGCTGCATAGGCATACCAATCATACCATTCTACAAGGTTTCCAATGGAACCACCAACAATAGCTTTGATCCTTTGAGCGGTTGTAATTTGAGTCGTATTCATAGGGGTAATATATTAAATTTTTTAAAGTATAATTTGCAAAGACAATAAGAATTCTCCTTTTCTGTCAAAAATTGTTTTCGATGTCAGATCATATAATGGTCTGCTGCTGTATTGTGCAACTATTCTTGCATTCTGGCCATATAAGTAGAAATTGGCACCCACATCATAATAGCTTCCGCTTTGGTTAAGAGCTTTCATATCTTTCAATGCATAATTAAAGAAAGGTTGTACTTTCAGGATCTTACTGAATTTAGGAAGGACAAACCCCACTTGAGAAAACCATATATTTCCTGTTCCCATCAAAACTCTGTTATTTCCAGCTCCTTCTAGTGCTTTTTGTCCTGTAAATTGTGCATCCGGAGTGCCAGGATTCAGAAGGCCACTTACCCTTAAATAATTCGGGCCATAGTTGTAATGATAATAAACAGAATATAAGGTTAATCCCATTTCCTTATTCTTATTTCCTAATGGAAGTTCTGAATAAACATCTGCTCCAAAAACATTGGTATCATGAGATTCAAAAACATTTTCTGAAGGCTGGGATTGTGTGGCATCCTTAGTGGTATAAAAGCCCGCACCAAAGTTTAATATTTTTTTAGCAGCAAGATTATTTCCAGGAAGAAAAGAGGTTACAGTAGTTTCTTTATTAAAAAACTGATAGAATGCATATCCTGAATAGGACAATTTTCCGCTTTGATTGTTATCTACAGCAGGTCCACCAATAACAGGTTTTAAATTAGTTGCAAAAGGTTTATTCACACTAAATCTGTAATTTAATCTATCAAATTCTCCATGAACGAAAATACCAAATTGTCTTGAAAACTGATCGGCAATTTCTATAGCCGGAAAATTAAAAACCGGAATATCACCAGCCAGCATTTTAGTAGTACTTGTATTGGTTAATCTGCTAACGCCATTCCATGAGTGAAGCCCTGCTCCCAGATACAGGTTGTTTTTATTTGGTTTTCCAGTCAGAAAATCGTTTCTGGGAATAATAGCCAATTCATTATAAGCATCATGAAAAAAGAAAGGGGCTTTTTTTCCGGCACCATTATTTCCAGTACCAGTTCCACCTCCCGAAATAAAAGATTGATTGTTGATTCCCATTTGTAAAAAGATAGAATAAAAGGGAGTCAGTTGGCTTTGAATCGTTAATCTCATTCTTCGGATTCCGGCATCATAGGTTTGTTCTTGAGGAACACCATTCACTAAAGTTCCTGGATTATTGTCAATACTACGCAGCCAAATTTGGCTGGAAATACCAAATTTCAACCATTTATCTCCTTTTGAATTCAGATTGATTTTAAGCTCTCCAATATCCAAAGGATTTTTTTCGGACACAATTTCTTTAGGATTCTTATCAACTTTAAGAGTATCCTGCCCATAGGTATATTGTATAGCAGCTAAACCTAAAATAATGAGAAGTTTTTTCATTGATGCTTTATTTGCACCTAAACAATAGATAAATTCTGAAGAATTTCTGAAGTTTTAATCAAAATTCAATATTTATTGTTATATTTTTGAATTTCAGTCGTTTATTTTGTTAAATCAACTTTTATTATGTGCTGATTGTTTTTAAAATGATAAGAAATCTCAGAATCATAAATCTCCAAAATCTTCTTCACGAGTGCTAAACCGATACCAATCGAGTTTTGATCTGGATTTCCACGCTTGAATCTTTTGAATAATTCTTCAGTAGGAATTGTAGGAGGATTTCCTGTATTTGAAATCTGGAAATAGCTTTCTGTAAGCGTTACAGAGATCTTCCCATTTTCAATATTATGTCTTTTAGCATTATTGATGAGGTTATTGATAACAATGATGGCTAAGTTTTCATCAAAATTAAGATAAACTTCTTCCTGGATTTCTTTCGTCAGCGTAAGATTCTGAATTTCGAATAAGTCTTCAAAATAATAAAGTCTTTCAGTAAGCAGTTCTGAAAAATTAATATGATGCGAATCATTTTTCTCAAAATGCTCCAGCTTGGCTAAAAGAATAAGTGATTGATTAATGGAAGAAAGCCTATCCAGCTCATCATTCATTGAAGAAAGCGTAAGAAGTTGCTTTTCGGAAAGATCACTATCCATCAATAATTCTATCTTCCCTTTAATAGAAGCCAAGGGTGTTTGTAATTCATGAGAAGTATTTTCTGAAAGTTCCTCTAATAAGTGATAATCTTTTTTTGAACTCTCAGACATTTTAAGAAGAAAGGTATTTAATGATTTAAATTCTTCTGTCTGCGTTTTCATTAAGTTCATTGAAAGATTATCTTTAAGATTGAACTTTTTGATCTCATCTATAGCATGATAAAAAGGTTCAAGAATTTTTTTAGAAACCAGAACTCCTACAATAATGGTCAGAATAATAAGAAATACCATAATCCAGGCAACAACCATGATGATGCTTATGAGGAAATTATTTTCTATGATCGTAATATATCGGACACTTGTTATTGCATATCTTTTTTGATGAATTACCGGGTAGGTGACCACTGTAATTTTGTTGATATAAGATTGTATGCTCTTATTCCAGATGTATTTTTCTTCAATAATCTTTTCTTTAGTATTCTTATAATTTGCAGGAAGAATTTTAACCTGGGTCTGTCTATGGTGAGAATTAAGATAATCATAAGCAGGGTCTTGTTCCAGTTGATTGGCTACATAGGCATTCAAATCTTCAAGCTTTAGAATGGCAGACCGCATGGTAGCTCTTTCAAAGGTAAAATATAGAATTGTAAATCCTGTCGTAAGGACGAAAAACACCAAGATGGTAAATGCTCTGGCAAAACGAAAACTTAAGTTCATTTGTCAATCCATTTATAACCCAATCCATAAACGGTCTGTAAATAATCTTTACCACCGCCATCAATAATTTTTTTCCGTAAGTTCTTCAAATGCTGATATACAAAATCTATGTTATCAACACTATAGGTATAATCTCCCCACAGGTGGCTGGCAATGGCTTGCTTGGAAAGCATTCTGTTTTGGTTGTTGATGAAGTAAATCAGTAGATTCAGTTCTTTTTTTGTCAGATTTAGCAATTGGCCATTAACCTTACACTCCTTGGATTCCAGATCGATTGTAAATTCATTGAAACTCAAAATACGATGGGCTTCTGGTGTCTTTCTTCTGAGAACAGCCTTTATTCGGGAATGTAATTCAGGTAATGAGAATGGTTTTGTAATATAATCGTCAGCTCCATCATCCAAGCCTGTCAGTTTTGTATCCAGGGAGTTTTTTGCTGAAACAATGATAACACTTGATTCCGGTACATCATTTTTAATATGCTTCAGAATTTCCAATCCATTTCCATCAGGAAGCATAAGATCCAAAAGAATACAATCATACTCAAAAAGCTCAATTTTCTCTAAAGCCTCTTTTGCATTGATCGCTACTTCACATACATAATCTTCTTTTTTAAGATAGTCTGTGATGTTGGTAGCCAGGTCTTTATGGTCTTCGATGATAAGAATTTTCATATGAAAATATTAATCAAAATAGATTGTTGAGGCCTTAAAGATATAAAAAAAACATTCTAAAAAATGAGAATAGTTTCTTATGGGCCATTTTCATATTATTAGAACCGGTATCCCAAAGATAGCCCGCTTCTGAAACCGGCCCAAGGTCCGTCTACTTTTATTTTAGCACCATTGGCATTGGTTTCTACGGTATATTTTACAAATGGAACATCCAGGTTTTCTATCTCTTTTTTGAGCTGCTCCTGCATATCGGGAGTCAATACATAATCGCTGGTCATTGTAAAATCACCTTTTCCACTTCCGTAGTGGGCACCGGCAATCCAGAAATCGAGTACAAGATTTTGGCTTCTGGTAAGGAAAAACTGTACCCCGACCATCAGGCCTCCGCTGTTTCCATTGGTGTCCCCTTGGCCTTTAAGAGGGATTTGATAGGTAACATTCCCAGGACCATTATAGTCATAATAAAAATCAAAAGTGTTGGATGAAACATCAGAATAGCGATAGTAAGGTGCAAAATAAAATCCTTTTCCATATCCTTTTCCAATATAAAATCTTGGTTCTATCGTAAAATTAGTGGCTTTTACTCTAAGATTCTGGAATCTTTTTTCATCCTCATCTTTCAAAAAAGCGTTAATGAAAGGTACTTTTCCCTCGGGCATTGTTCCGAAGCCTATATTTACAGAAAACCACTGGTTGATCGCTCTTTCATAGGTAAGGTTGATATTTCGGAACGCATAAGCAGTAACATTGGTCTTAATGATATTCATCTTTTCTGCAGAGCTATTTTCAATTTCCTGCGCACCTATTGCAGAAAACAATAAAAATGGGGTTAGTGTGACTAATTTTTTCATAGCATTATATTTTGTGATGTTAAAAAATACCAGCAAAAAGCAAGATGAATTTAACATAATAATTTGAATTTAGATGAAAAATATTTGATTTTTTTAAATGTTAGAAACAGAAAATGTAATATACATCAACAATTGATTGTCCTAAAAGTATAATTGCATTTCTGATATGAAAAAAACGATATACACCCTATGCTTTCTTTGTGGAACATTCATATTTGCACAGGAAAAGAAAAATGATTCTACAGATGCTGTAGCAACAAAGGAAATTCAGGAGGTTATTTTAAAGTCACAAAGAAAAAAACAGTTTGCTGATAAAGCGGTTTATACTTTTGATAAAGAAGCTTTGGAAAGAGCCCGTTATGCAAAAGATTTACTTCGTACACTTCCCGAGTTACAACTGGATCCTGTTTCAAATACGATTACCAGTACAAAGGGAGGTACTACCTTATTTTTAATCAATGGAGTTGAGGCTACAGACTTACAGGTTCGCAGTGTGGCACCGTCTGAAGTGATAAAAGTGGAGTATTATGATATTCCGCCGGCAAGATGGGCTACGAGGGCAGATACAGTGATCAATATTCTGACAAGATCTACAGAAACAGGGTATGTTTTCGGGACTGATGTATTTTCTGCTTTAGATACAGGATTTGTAAATGGTTCTGCATATGCCAATTATACCAAAGGAAAAAACAACTTCGGACTAGAGTATTCCCTAAATCTTAGGGATTACAATGACAGACGTGTAAACAGTATCTACGATTATCAACTGAATGGAAATCATTACCGTTCGGATGAGAATAGGAAAGATCATTTCGGGTATACTTTTCAGAATATAGCGTTACGCTATACCAGACTTGTTCCAGATGATTATGCTTTTCAGGCAAAATTAAACATGGATATTTTCAGTAGGTTTTCAAAAGGGGTTGGACAAAGTGTTTTCACAGAAGATAATTTTAGTGAATCGCACGCTATGTTTAAAAATAATGGCTCGGACTATGTGATCCCTAAATTAGATTTGTATTATTCTAAAAAGATTGGTGAAAAAGATGAACTGAGTATTAATCTGGTGGGGTCGCATTATACGACCAATACTTCAGAAACAGCTAAAGAATGGATCGTAGGTTCCGGAATTTCTGTATATGATAATGATATGATGCTTAAGGCAAAACAAACAAGTATAGTAGGAGAACTTGCTCATGTTCACGATTTTAAAAGTGGGAAATTGTCATCAGGGTATCGTATTTCAAGATCTTCTATTTCCAATGACCTGAATAATCTTGCAGGCTATTCTCAATATAGCGTTACTTATTTGGAGCAATATTTTTACACGGAGTTTTCAGGAAAAATAAATCAATTCAGTTACCGAGTAGGAGCGGGGCTTACCAATATCCATAATAAGAGTGCTGAAAATGTTTTCGATGAGTGGAGCTTTACTCCCAAAGTTGTTTTAGGGTATCAGGTGAAAAATAACCAGAGCATTCGCTTTACGGGAAGCTATAGCCCGGTAAGCCCGGTAAGTAATGCGTTGAGTAGTAATGTGGTACAATTGGCTCCTAATATTGTGCAAAGAGGTAATCCTTTTCTGAAATCGCAGCAGATCTTTTCCAATAATCTGACGTATTCTTTTAATAATAAATATTTTGATTTCAACGCTGCTTTATTTTATCGCTATACAGATCGGGTAATCAATCAATATTATGTTCAGGATAATGAATTGGGAGGTTATGCATTGACTTATGAAAACGGGAAAAGCGGACAAAGATATGGAGTACAAATTACAGGTTCTTATAAACCCTTTGGAAACAGCCTGCTTGTTATAAAAGCCGTATTGGTACCTACTTCTGAAACTGTGAGAACAAGCAAGGGAGCTTTAATCAAGAATGATTATCTGGGGAACTATTTTGTGCTGTCTTCGGAGTATAAAGCCTTTTCACTTCAGTATCAGTTCAATATTCCAACGTATAATCTTAACGGAGCTTTTCTTAATACTAACGAGAATCAGAATAATATTTTTGTGAGCTACAAGCACAAAAACTGGACGCTTTCTACCGGAATGTACTGGATGGGAATACCATCTGAATATAAAACGAAAAGTTTACCGGAAAGTTTGGTAGATTATAAGGTTCATACCCAAATCATGAATAATAAATCAATGTTTGTATTGGGAATAAGCTACGATTTTTCCAAAGGAAAGAAAACTGAAATTCAGAGAAAACTGAATAATGAAACAGCGCCGGCTGCCACTTTTTAAATCAATGTATTCCTTAATAGAATAGAGAAAATCCCCGTTCTTTACTTTTGAACGAGGATTTTTTATTGTTATTTCTTGATGAATTTCGTATTTTTCTTTGCTTCAGAACTTTTTCCGCTTACTTCAATGAAGTAGGAGGCCGGAGGAAGATCAGAAACCGAAATGTTTCCGGATTTTATATCTGATGTCTTGATAAGTTGACCATCGAGACTATAGATTTTTGCTGTAGAATAATTGTCGGTATTTCCCTTAAACCCGATAAAATCCTGTGCAGGATTAGGATATACAATTAAGTTTTCTTTTTTAATCACATTGCTTACTGCCAGAAACGTCTCACTCAAAGCTTGTGCGCTTGATGTAGACTGATTGATTCCTAATAATGTAACGGTGATATTTCCATTGGTAGAACTTAGCAGTGGATATCTGTGGGTGGCATCATAATAAGAATAAGCTGTATTGGTTACGGTTCCTATGGGGTTAGAATAGGTTAGATCGATAGGTGAGTATAGGTTAAAGTTCTGTGTAAACTTTACTCTGAGAACATTGCTATAAGTATGCCCGCCTACCATTAATGTCCCGTAGGCATCAGCCACGGTATTTAGGGTGCCATTGAATAGCCCGTTGGCTACAGATGAAGAAAATGTTCCTTTAGCAGTGTCATTTTGTGGAGTGTTGTAAGCTGTGGGATAGGTAATATAGGTTCCATTATCCAGTGTGAAATTCAAAGTAGCCTGAGGATTTACAATTCCGGTAATCTCAAGTTTTGTAGCCGATGCTTTATAAAAGATGGTTGTTGCCCCATCTACCATTTTAAGGTTTGATCCAGGAAATGTAGTAATTTCGGAAGATATTGGAGCTGAGTAATTGGTTTGTGAAGCACTTCCCATGATAAGACTACCATTAGAAAATGTAACATTAGGTCCTGTGGCAGAGTTGTCTACCGTTCCGGTTATCAAATTGTTGTTAACGAC
Source organism: Chryseobacterium sp. SIMBA_028 (assembly GCF_046535285.1). Taxonomy (NCBI): domain Bacteria; kingdom Pseudomonadati; phylum Bacteroidota; class Flavobacteriia; order Flavobacteriales; family Weeksellaceae; genus Chryseobacterium; species Chryseobacterium sp. SIMBA_028. Next base: position 9,124 of record NZ_JAWRWZ010000006.1, read on the forward strand.
ATCACTGATAACAGGATCGTGAGAGGCTTTAGTAAGGGTAATCTGTGCGGAAAGAACAGCAGAGGTTCCCAGTAGAAAGAGTATAGATTTTTTCATGTCAATTTTTTGTTAAATATAGTTAAAAACAGTTATTGTATTTTAATATAATTTATTTTCAATGAAATATCTAAAAAAACCGCCCGATAACTTCGGACGGCTGTTCTGTGCATTAAATATATAAGTTTAGTTGCTCATGATCATTTTGCGGTAAGCATGAATATCTTCAATGGTAACGACGCTCATTCCTTTTTTGATGGCAAAATCTACAATTTCCGGAAGTCTTGCCATGGAGCCATCCTCATTGGTAAGCTCACAAAGTACGGCATCATCACCAAGGTCTGCCATTTTTACAAGATCTACACTTCCCTCCGTGTGGCCACGTCTTTCAAAGACTCCGCCTTTTTTGGCAATCAAAGGGAAAACATGTCCAGGACTAGCAATATGTTCTGCCTGAGCATGGGCTGCTATTGCTGTTCTGATGGTTGTTACACGGTCTTTCGCTGAAACACCGGATTCTACCCCTTCTTTAGCTTCAATGGTAATGGTAAATGCAGTTTGATTTTTTGAGTTGTTGTTTTCCACCATCGGACGCAGGTTGAGGTGCTTACTTTTTTCCTCGGAAATGCATAAACAAACTATGCCGCTGCATTCGCGGATCAAAAGTGCCATGTCCTGTTCTGTAATAGTGGATGCGGGAAAGATGATGTCGCCTTCGTTTTCACGGTTTTCGTCATCTACTAAAAGGATACCTTTTCCCTGTTGTAATGTTGAAAGTGCCTTTTCTACACGTTCTTTGGAGGTTGCTCCGAATTGTTCTAATAATTTTTCCATGTTATTTTACTTTTAAAAGTTAAAATAGTCTTCGGTACATGGAAATGAAATACGTCACAACAAGAATCCATAAGGAATCTTACTGTTCGTTTCATTTTCTTCTCCCATCCAGACTTTAACTGTCGGTTTTGGAATTTCACCAAATCAATCCTCTCAAAAGAAAGGAGTCGCGGACTGTAACCGCCGGTAGGGAATTTCACCCTGCCCCGAAGAAAACTTATACTAAGTTTTGCTGTATGTTTTAATTTAAATTTTTATTTCATTGAATAAATTTAATGCACAGGCCGCTAATTTCGGGAAGTTTTTTGAAATGAAGAAGATTCTTTGATTTTTTTTATCAATGAATATAAAAAACCTCTGCTATTGGTTTGTACTCAATCAATAACAGAGGGTTAAAATTTTGTAAGAGAGATGGCTCTATTTTATTTGTTTTAAGTGTTCATCATAAAGTCCCACTAATAAACTGTTTCCCTCTTTATCAGTTCTTATTCCACCATAGACTGCTTTTTCATATTTTTTAGCATGTCCTTCCTGAAAAAAGAAAGACTCTGCACCAATATTAATGTTCCACTGATTAGGAGAAGAATATTTAATCAGATGTTCTCCTGCTTTCAGTGGTATTGGATCTTTTTGAAACCGTACTGCCCGGGCAATGCTTTTTGTATCAAGTGTTACAACACAATATCCCCGTTTGGGAATCTTTTCAGCGTCTATATTTCTTGAAATATCATACCTCAGGCTCATATAGTCACCTTGCATCAATGAGCGGGGATCAACAGGAGCGAGTTTTAATAAAATGGGCTGTCCGCCTTTTAGTAATGTTTCTTTTTCTGCCACAGAATAGTTGAAGTATACCAGTAACAGGATCATATTTAAGAGTATGATAATCCATTTATATTTTTTCATCTGTTGTAAGGTTTTTATGGGTGAAGAAATAAATTGCCAGAAAAATAACTCCGGACACGAATAGGAGTATTGATTTGGTTAACAATGTAAAGTGAAGGTCATAGTAAAACTTTCCAATAAAGTAAACCAAGGCAATAATGGCTACAGCAAAGCCGGTTCTATAATTAATAAAAAAGCTTAACAGAATAATAAGAATGGCTCCTGATATGGTGGGTGTTAATAAGGTTGGTGATAGAAGTAAAACAGTAAGAATATAAATAATGCTCTTGTGTGTTGTATTGGTAATATGTAATGTTTTGAATAAAAGTGTTACCACATAAAGAATCGCTATAACGATAACGACCGAGGAGATACAGTTGTAAAAAATGGGCGCGGGAACAAGAAATTCCAGACTCAGAAAGGCAAGTGTAGATAGGAATGAAAATACCATTCCTGTTCTAACCGGATCATACAATTTGGAGAATGTTTTGTTCCTTGTTATGATCTTTGCCTCCTGTAAAAACAGAAAAGTAGTTGCTATGGCTTGTAATGCGATAATAATATAAGACAAGCTATACATCTTATTGTCTGCAGCAAATGCTATAATACATCCGTTAATGATCAATACCGAGATAAAGGAAAGAATATAGCTCTGCACGAAAAATAGGGTACATAATGACAAGAGGATAAACACAATATAGACGATATTTTCATCCTTGGAAATACCGAAACCCAGAAGGGTAAATCCTGTAATAAAAAAGGTAACACTCAGGGTATCCATGATTGTTTTGCCGGATAGCCTGCTGATCAAGGCAGACCCTGCAATACAAATGCCTCCCAGTATGATGAGTCCTATTTTAGAATCGAAGATTTGTGCTATAAAAATAAAACCTAAAAATGCAAGACACGCCATTATCCCTCCGAAAATAGAGAGTATTTTGATGGATAATGACTGATGGTTGGTGCTTTTTTCCTGATAGGCTGCAATAATGGCTTCTTCATCAAAATGAATTTCTTTGCTGCTTGTGGCACGAAGATCATCCAGTACGTTTTTTATATTTTCTTTATTTCTCATTTTTCCATTTTTTTTGAAGGTCCATCAGATTTTTAATAATGAAAGTAATGCTCACAATTACAAAAAGGCACACCAATAGAAATATAATTTCATTATCTCCTGTCCGGAAGAGTAAAGAACAAATAATGATGACAATACTAAGTGGAATGATGGCAAAATAAAAGCTGTTTTTTGTTTTAAAACCATACCAGATTCCCAAAGCATATATACCGGCACTGAGTATACCTAAGAGGTATAAAGATGTTTCATCCCTATCCATAATTCCTACGGAGATTCCAAAAGTGGATATACTGACAATGGCCAGAGAAAGAATATTTGTAAACCAATGAGGAACGCTGACTGCTTTTTTATAGTGAGAAATAAGGAAAGAACCTATCAATATGACTGTATTGAGTGCAAAAAGTAAGAGGTTGAGACCCGTGATATCCCAGTCTTTTACCACTTGTTGTGAATATAAAACCAGAGTGGTATTAACTAAGCCCACATAAAGAAGCCACAAAGGGGCAAAATCAGAGATGAGTACCCAGAGCGTTATAAAAATAGTCCATGCCAGAAAGAAATCATAGGCATCTGCTCCGGTTTGATAAATTTGTCCAAATACGGCAAATAAAACTCCCACAAGGGCTGAGGCTCCGGTGAGAATAATATTCCGGATGTTAATATTAATTTTGGGTAGTAAAACCAGCCCGGTGGTAGCAATAACCAAGGCTTCCGTTAATCCTATTTTTGCAAATTTTGGTAACTCTGCCCAGTTGTAGGCAAAGAAGAATATAATTCCGGATATTGTAAAGCCAATTCCAAGACTGATAAGAAAAAACCGAAGAAATTTCTGCCAGGCATCTTTACTGCTATAAACATTGTTGGTAAGAATTTCGGAGATGTCTTTTTCGGTCAGATTGCTGTGCCGGTTAAGGATTTGAATGTCTTCTCTTTGTACGTTCTTCATTTAAGTTTTTTTAATAGTCTATTTTAAAATTTTTAGACAATATTGAGGATAGCTAAAATCATTCCCTCAATATCTTTTCCATTTTTTTTCCTTTGGCCAGTTCATCTATCAATTTATCAAGATAGCGGATGTTTCTCATTAGTTCATCCTGAATGTCTTCTACTCTGTATCCACAAATCACACTCTTTATTAATGATACATTGGGATTTATTTGAGGAGCCTCGTCGAAAAAAGTTTTAAAATCATTTCTATGTTCCAGTTGTTGTTGCAGGCCCTGTTCATCATAGCCGGTAAGCCAGCAGATAATTTCGTGAACCTCTGATTGGGTGCGTCCTTTTTTTTCTGCCTTTTGAATATAATGTGGATAAACACTGGCAAAAGCTGTGGTAAAGATTTTAGTGTTTTGCATGGCTCCGTATTTTTAGATTAGTTTTTTAGCTCAATCAGGAGCTGTTTTTTTATTGAACTTTAAATAGCTTAATGGTATAATCAAGCAATTTTTTATCTCCATATTCCCCATGCCCCGGAATTACAATTTTTACATTCGGATACTCTTTTTTTACTTTTTCAACAGTGTTGGACCATGTTGAAACGTTGGCATCTCCTAAATATCCTTTGCTAGCTTCTAATTCTTTTAACAGGCATCCTCCGAACAAAATATTTTCGCTTGGAAAATAACCGACAGTATTGTCCCTTGTATGTCCTTCTCCGAAAAACTTGGCGACCACTTCTTCATTGCCTACTTTTAAAGTTATGAAATCATTAAAGCTGTTTTTAGAAACAACAAAATTATTCTTCTTCCCAAGTTCAATAGTTTTAGAGTAGGAATAGGAGGGGATATTGTGATTGTGAAATGCCTGTAATCCACCCATGCTGTCATCATGAAAATGGGTTGGGATAACAGCGTTGATCTTAGAATGAAGCGTTCCGGTGATCCATTGTATTAATTCTTCAGAGTCTTTGTCATGAGTGGGGGTGTCAAAAACAATCGTTTCATGGTTGTTTTTGATAACAAGGCCATTGCAGGGAACATTTCCAAAGTCATTGGTTTGTTTAAAAGAGGTATGGACAAACGAGTTTTCAGAAATTTGGGTAATAATTAAATTCTCAGATTTATAAATTTCTTTTGCCTTGAACTTATCAGATTGTTGAGAACTACAGCTGAAGATAATGAATGAAAATAAAATGATAAATATATGCTTAATGGTGAGTAGCGCTGGTTTGTGATTTTTTATAGATATCATGATGATGGGTTTTCTGTAGAGGAAATTACTAAATTTCAAGAAGTAATCATCATGACAAAAAAGTTATTCACATAATTTATCCACAAATTAAAAATAAGTGTGGATAAGTTATGTGAGTTTAATATTTTAATTTAAAATACTGATTATTAATTTATTGATTTTTGTTTATTATTGATTTTAAAAAGTTATCCACATTTTTCTCATGAAGAAATGATGGGGGTGGAAAAGTTATCCACATAATATTTGACTTCATAAACTGATGGTTTTTATGGAAAATTAATTCGAAAAATTTTGCCATTTATGAATGTTGAAAAAAAATAATCTCAGTCTTCAATGGCTTCAATACCTTGTTTTTTAAGCTTCTCAAGATGGTCTTTCATTACTTTCAGCTGCTCTGGTGAGTGTTCCTGCCATTCTTGAACTTCTCCTATGACCTTGAAAGGGTGTTGTGAACGGTAAGATTTTGTCGGATTTCCCGGAAATTTTTTATCTGTTAAATTAGGGTCGTCTTCCATTGAACCTGTGGGTTCTACGATGTAGATTCTTTCTTTACCTTCTCCTTGTGCTAGTTCTGCACCCCATGTTGCTGCTTCCAATGTTGCTGTCAAATAAATGTATTTTGCTTTTCTCTGCGTTCCGTAGTTGGAGCTGAAGCCTGCTTCGATGAGGTCGCCAATCTTTAGATCTGCTTTCGTACCATGGTAGTAGATGATAGTTTCTTCTGAAATTGTATTCATTGTTGTGAAATTTTAATCAGTGGAAAAGATTAGTCTCTATTTCTGATCCTTATAAATATTCCAGAAGTTGTAATCTGTCATAGGAGCATCGGTTATTCCTACATTTCTTCCCATTGTTACAATCTGCCCTCTGTGATAGGTTCCATGAAGGATAGCATGCTGGATGTATTCATACTTGGAAAAATCACACTGAAACCATTGAGATTCTATCTTTACATTTTTTGTAAGATCTTCCTCAGATAAGCTTTCCACGTAATCCACTAGCTTTTGCGAATTGCTTTTGATATTTCTAAAAACCTCCTCCTTGCTAGTTTCGGCAGTTGTTTTGGCGAAATCAAAGTCGTTATTTTCAGAAATATAACTCCACCAATATTCTTGTGTCTGCCAAATATGATGTAAGGTTTTTAAAATGGTCGGAAAGCTGGAGATTGTTTCCTGATTAAGCTGTTCATCAGATTTTGTGGATAACCAGTCAATGTATTTATTGACTACCCAATTATTGTACTGAACGGTTTTGTTGATTAATGTTTTTAAGCTCATATTATTACTATTGTGTTGGTTTCAAAGAAATTTAAAGTCCATAATGACGGTCATGATTTTTATTTTCAGGATTGATGAGCGCCTTATTGCTGTAGGTCGCAACTTCAAATTCAATAATATTTACAGATACAAAGGAAATATCCGGCAATAATTCTGTAAGCCGGATGCTAATCTGCCTCGATAGACTTGCTTTTTGTTCCATACTACGGCCCTCCATAATATATCCGAAGACATGTAGAAAGTTTTTCTTCCGGTCTCCCAACTGGTAGTATTGATAAGGTTGGAGTCTTACTTTAATATCATTGATGGCAAACAAACCTGTGGAATCTGCAACTTTGTATACAGCATCCATGATTTCTTCAGGGGGCTTTTGCAGGAGAATATCCTGTGAACAATCTATGATAAAATGAGGCATGGCAGTTAACTTTAATTAGTTTGTCGTTGGGTGTCATTGTATTGCCAAAGAACATTGACAATTTTCCATGTATCATTGAGTTTGGCAAGATGCATGTAATCAATCCATTCATCTGCAATTAATTTGACCGAAGCTATTTTTTCAGAAACATCAAGAAATTTGATTTCTTTTCTCGGGGAAGCCGGGAATTTATCCTTGTTTTTATTATAGCTTTCCGCCAGTAAAATCATGGATTCGGCACTGGTTTCACGGAGATAGTCTTTCCCTGTGGCTTTATCTTTCCAAAAAGTTCTTTTTACCATTCTGGGGTGTAAAGCACGTTCCATTCTGGATGCGTTTGGGGTATGCTGTGATTCAATATAATCCAGTGCTGCCTGTTTTATGGCCAATGAATCATGTTGGGACTGGCCTGAAGCAAGCTGGTGTATTGAACAGAGAAGAATAGAAATGAAAAAATACTTCATATACAATTTATTAATGATGATCTGTGCTTCCAATAGTTTGACTATGGGTAAGATAGCTGATTAGAATACCATCGAAATTAATAAAAAAGACAATACAAAAAACAACAATTTTCAGATGATGTTTTTTTTGTGACCCATTCTATAAATAAATTTATTTCATCTGATCTGATCTAAATTAGAGTTCTTCTATTCGTACTCCTTTAAATATGTCATATTTTTTTTCAGGCTAATTTTTTTAATACTTTATCCAAGGTCGTATTGAATTCTTCTGGTTTTTCCAGCATAGGGTAGTGGCCGGTTTCAGTAATCGTGACATATTCGTAATTTTTAAGATACTTACGGTTGTTTTCAAGGTGAGTAGGAGAAGCATCCGAATTGATCGCTATAACCGGAACATTAATATGCTCTGCAATTTGTCTGAAGTCCGTTTTGTATAAAGGTTTTAGAAGATTGATTGCCATTTCCGGACTATTTTGAAGAAATTCTTGCTGGAGTCTTTCCTTTACATTTGGCGGCGTTTTTTCAACAAAAAGATATTGCGGAAGAATATTTTCCACTGCATTTTTAAAGTCCTGGCGGTAATGAACAAACATGAGTTCTTCAGCCTGCCTTTCTGTAAAAGATTCATCTATATTTTTTAGGGTATCAATTAAAATGATGGCTTTAACGTTTGGTATTTTTAAAGCAGCCTCCAGTGCATAGGCTCCGGACATAGAATGTCCTGCGAGTATGATTTCCTTTGAGTGGATAGCATCAGCCACTGCTTTAATATCATCAGCATATCGGGAACTTGTCCATTCCTGTCGGGAAGATTGTGATTTTCCGTGTCCTGCCAGATCCATCTGTATAATGTGATACTGGTCCTGAAAAAAATCCTGTTGATCTGCCCACCATTCGGCGTTGCCAAGCCAACCGTGAATAAAGATTACTGAAGTATTTCCGTTTCCTGATTCTGTATAATGAATTTTCTGGCTGTCTGATGATATTGCATATTTTTCCATATAAAATTGTTTGTGATGGCTGATGGGTTATTTTTTAATAATCTAATGTACAAAAAGACTGTATTAAAAGTAATTTATGTATAAAAATTAATTGTTTTTATTGTAATCATGAAGTTTATCATTTCCGGTAGTGAATAAAGTTATCAACACAATTTATCCACAGTATTTATCTGTTCTTTTGAAAAGAGTTTTATTAGTATAACGTATTGTTTAATATGTTTATATAAGAAATTTTCAGATGGGTTTAAAAAGTTATTCATATTTTATCCACAAGATTAAAATTTATTATGAAAAGTTATCCACATTATTTATACCACTTGTGCAAAACTGGAGGTATGGTAAGAATTAAATTATCTGAAATATGAATAATAAACTAAAATGTCTGTCTTTATCCTTGTTTTCAGGATTAATAGGGTTGTTATATGTTGCAGCTTCAAACTCGCTAATATTGATAGATAGAATAGAAATATCAGTAAGTAATTTTGCCAGATGGGTATGGATTTATTTGGATAGACTTGTTTTTTGTTCCCTACTGCGGTTCTCCATGATATACCCGAACACGCGCAGAAGTTATTTTTATTATTTCCCAACCGATAGTATTAATAAGGATCAAGCCTTACTTTGATATCACTGGGAACAAAAAAACTGTGGAATCAGCAACCTCATATACTGTGTTCATCATTTTTTTTAAGGGTTGCTTGGTGAAGAATATTCTGTGAACAATTTATAATAAAATGAGGCATAAATAATATTTTGTGGGATGATTTCTGATCATCTAAAAAAAAGGAAAATTTCAATTCATACTCAAAATAAGAAACCACCCTGATAGCAGGGCGGTTTGAAAATATATTGTTAGTATGAATGTTAGTTTTTTTACTGAGCAGATTTTTTGATACTGTATTGTGGCTTCATTTGATTGGTCATATCCAATATAATGTCGTAAATCCCACTTTCTTCTATTGGAAAATCATAGGCATCAAGAGCAATGCTTTTACCATCGTTGTTTAAACCCAAGTTGTACCCCCAATTGTTATTTTGTCTGAATTTTAATCCACCTTTATTTAGTGTATAGTTTTTGAGAAAATAGATATCCGGATTTTTGGGATCTGTTTGTAATGGAATATCATTTTCCCCCCATCCGGCAGGCGTTGCATTTCCGATAATTCCCCAACGAATATTTACCATTTCTTTTTTCCCTGTTTTTATGCTACCATCTCGAAATTGAACAGTAAGTAAATTTATTTTTCCGGTTTCATCTGGCTTGAATGTAAAAGTCATCTTGTCATTCAATTGAAATAAAGTATTGCTAATAGGGAGTAATGAACACCTTGGGTAATTTTTTTCTTTCAAGATAACCAGTCCGTCTGCAATTGTTACATTGAAGTAGGTGTCTCCAGTAGTATATATTCCCTCCAGCTTTTTTAAATCCTGTGGTTTTATCTTAGCTGCTCCCGTAGTGTAAGGTTTATTGTATAGTATGCTTTCGATTTTTGGGATAATGGCGTCTGTGTGGGATAACTCTGAATTTGACATTACAATAAGGCAAATGTCATCTTCTAGAACCCTGTAATATCTGCTTCGGTAACCGGGGCCGCCACCATCATGTCCGGCTTTCTTTTTACCAAATATAATAGAGCTGTCAGTCCCCAGCCCATAATGATCATTAAGGTAAGGGGTAAACATTTTTTCAAGGGTTTCTTTTTTCAGAATCTTATAGTTTTTAAGACCTTCATTGAATTTGAAAAGATCTTCAACAGTAGAATACATTGCCCCTGCAGCAAAAGGGTGATCGGTTTTAAAACGAAGGGCTTCGTTGGAAGTGTTTTCCGATAAAAACTCATATCCTAAGGCCTTGTTTTCATCGGTAACAGTATTAAAGTGGAAACCACTGTTGTTCATTTGTAAAGGCTTAAGGATGTAGCTTTCTATAGCTTTATCATACTCTAAACCTGTTACCTTTTTTATAATATATCCAAGAATATAATACCCGGAATTAGAATAACCCCATTTTGTTCCTGGCGAAAAATCTAATGGCTTTGCAGAAATATAATTTATGAATGTTGCTTCATCTACGGTGTTATCACTATTTTCGTCACTGGGAATTCCCGCTGTATGAGAAAGGATGTTGGCAAGGGTAATACTGTCTCCCTTTGGAAAATCAGGATAATATTTTGATAGTTTATCATTTATAGAGAGCTTTCCCTGTTCTTCCAACTGGAGAATAACTGCTGCTGTAAACATTTTTGTAGTAGAATAGATCCGGTAAATACTACTGTTGGTGTTTTTTTGTTTTTTGGGTCCATTTCTGTATCCATAACTTTTTTCGAAAATAATTTTTCCTTTTTCAGCAATGAGAACAGAGCCACTGAATTGTCCGGTTTTATCATAATTAGCTAATAATTCTTCTAATTGCTTGGTTCTCTGTGATAAAAAAGGGTTAACAGCCAATAATAAAATAAGGCAGGTTACAATAGATTTCATGTATTTTTTTAAGTAAAACAATCGTACATGAAATAGTATTACAAATGTTCTCAAAAAATTATTGAATGATGCATTAAGCCAAGTTTCCTATTTATTGATGATGAGTTTGTTTTATTGTTTTTGAGATGTTGGTCTAGTTAGAAAAGATGTTAGTTTCAGATTGTAGTGTTAATGATATTATCTTTTGTTGATTAATATAAGTTCGATTTAATATTTTAATCTATAATTTTAAATATTGTTGCTTTCCGATAAGAAAGGATATCTTCAATTTTAAAAGCTTTTCTAGGATAGGCAAATCCATTTTTAATTTTGAAATAAGAAGGTGGATAATAAGTTTTTTGACATTTTTTGTCACAAAATCCAAGCTTTATTTTTATGGAATAATCTTTATTGATATTTATTGTTTTAAATTTTTTCCACATCTTCAAATGGTCATTTGAAAATATAAAACTTAGTATGCCAACCCATTGCCCATCTATTTTATATACAGGATCATATATGTATTTTTGTTGAAAAAAGAAACCATCTTTATTTTTAGAAATATACATTATTGCATTTTCATGTTTTTCAAAATTTGGTCTACCGTAATGATCGTAAGCATTGAACTCAATAGTTTCTTTTGGAAGCTGATTCATCAGATTTTTAATAATAAAATACTTACAATGAAATGCATTATCCATTACATATGATTTATGTGTAATGATTAGTGTATCACCAGTTTTAAGATCTATCTCTTTTGATATGCCTTTTACTAATTGCGTATTCGGATCAAATTCTACAACACTGATTTTTTCACCAATAAATACGTGTAAGTTATTATTTTCTATTATTCGTTGGGAAAAGCAGCAGGCTGAAATAAGAATGAAAAGTGTAAAGAATATTTTGTTAGACATAATTGTGTAATTATTCTTGTTTATTAATTGATCCCTGATTCCTTTTCCTTAATCTAGTCATATATTCTACCGGTTTCAAAAACATTTCCTTTCGCAAAAGCTTTAAGAAAGTCAATGAATGAATTTGAAGAAATGTTCTGTGTGAACTGAAAAATACAAGATCTCCATTGGTGTGTTTTTTCAATCCCCAGGAATCTGAAAAAATCATGTACTCTGCAAACAAAAACCATTGGCTGCCATGATTGTTGCGGTCTAAAATGTTATGCGAAAGTTGTATTTGGAATTTCAGCGCCATGTTTTTTTTACTTCATCTACTATTTCATGAGCCTTGTCTTCTGTAATCCAGCTGATTATTCTTTTTTCATAATCTCGTGTTATCAAAACAACAGAGTAGGTAGCTCCGGTCCATGAAAAATGATAACGGGTTCCGTATTTATAAGATTCAATGCTATAATCTACTGCTTGAATATCTTTAATTTCTTTTTTCAAGAATGTTTTTGGCTTTGCAAATAATTTATTTTTATAGCTTATTGTGATGGCATCAGCTCCAATATGGAATACTGTTCTTCCCAAGGTATTCCATAGCCAGATGTAGAGGAATAGTATGAAAAATCCGATAACAACGCCAGCCATTGATAGGACACTTAAAATAGCAGGAATATCAATGCCTTGAAGGAGGCCAATAAGAATGATAATAACTATAATAAAAGAAGATATCGTTAAACCAAGACTCATCACAGCAGTTAATAACCAATTGGTTCTGTTTTTTATTTCAATGGTTATAGGCATTTATCAAATGTTTTAATTGATATTCTGTAAACTAATTTGAAGTTATATTTTTTCAAAGTATTTTCCCTTGAACTGATAGCGGATCTTTTTAGCTGTAATTTTAGAATTTTCTTGTATTAAGGGAATGCTAATAATTTTATTTTTTGGATCATATTGAATATTATAATTCTTGATATCATTGTCTCTATTAGAAGAAGCTGTAAGATCTACCTCATATCCAAGCTGGTTTTTAATTCCACTTTGAGTCTTAATTAATTGAGCCTTGTCATTCAACTTTCCATCATCAATGGAAAACATTTGTATATTGTGATAACTTAATCCTGAGCTTAATATAGCTTTGCTTTGAGTAAGGTAATATTTTTTGTTTTCTGAGATAACATCATTGATGTGTTGATAATAACATCTGGGGTCACCCTCACTCGTGTTTTCTATGATCTTGGAGTATAGCTTTTTATTAGATTCATATTGAAACACATTTTTAAAAAAGTGCATTGTTCCTCCAGTCCATGTATCCCATGAATAAATTCGGAATTTGCCATCTTCTGAAGTTGCAATGAACAATCCATTCTTCTCAAGAGATTTAAAATGATGGTTTAAGGTCTGAGGGTTTGATGAGGTATACTGAAGCAATAATTTTTCAAATTTTATATTGGCCGTATAAAGAGAATCTGAAGAAGATTCTTTGCTTTGGCCATCAGAATACCAGTAATTAATTTTTTGAAAAGCATCATCAAGCTGTTTTTCAATAGTGGAAATATTTTGCCCAAATAAACAATGGGCTGTGATTAAAAATAGAATTCCAAATATTTTTTTCATAGGTATTATTTTCTGCATTTTAACTGAAATACATTTCCCTCAGGATCGGTTCCGTCACACAACCAAAAATCATAATTCTCAAATGTCTTGATTTCTCTCATCTGGATATTTCTTGACCGTAATTTATTTCTTGCGGCTTCAATATTTAAATCAATTTCAAAAACGAGCTTGGTGTTGTTATCAAACTGATATCCGCTTTCTATTTTTTTCAAATATTCATCTCCGATTTTATGAAGCCCGATATTTACATCTCCTGCATTCATAAGGACCCAAATGCTATCTTCCTCAATAACTTTTAGATTGAAATTCTCAACATAAAAATTTTTAAGCTGTTCAATATCTTGTACGTACAGGATGATGGAGTTCAATTTTACATTCATTTCCTAAAGTGTATTAGTAAAATATTCAGCTTTTTTGAGAAAATAAGATCATCTCGGGTTTTTATTTTAGGGGTGGTAAATAAGTTGTACAACACCGGATTTGAAGACATTGGTTTTAACGAGTTTTAAATTTAATCTTTCCTTTACATCTTCAAAAAGAGGTTTCCCTTTTCCTAAAGCTACCGGATGGACGGATATTCTGTAAACATCAATCAGGTTATTTTGAATAAAAGTTTTGATAAGACTTGCACCACCATACAGCCAGATATCTTTTCCGCCTTGCTTTTTTATTTCTAAAACTTTTTCTACAAGATCAGAATGGATAAAGGTGGCGTTTTCATCTTCCCGATTTTGACTTGAAAAAACAAATTTATTTTTTGAATGAATGGTTTTCCAGAAGTCATGTTCTTCCGGCTCAGCATTTTCATCGGGATGATAATTTCCCCATGCATCATAGCTTACTCTTCCATAGAAAATAGTATCAATGCCTGAAATAAAGCCCTCAAAATCCATGTCATCATCCATAATGCACCAATCGATTTCTCCGTTGGGCCCCTCAATAAATCCATCTAATGTTGTGGCTAGATCTAATATTATTTTTTTCATGGCAAATACTAAATGATTGGGTGTTAATAAACAACTTTAAAGGTAAGTATATTTTGCTTTTTAATGATCATCAACCTTTATTTTGGTTCTGTAATTCCTATCATCACTCCGAAATTTCCATCTTTCTGGATCCAATTTTTCTCAGGAAGATAAGTTCTGGAAACGTATCCATCCAGATACAATGCATTTTTGCATCCCATCTCCTTGAAAAGCTCTGCAAGACTATAGAAATTGACCTCTTTTTTAGACATGGCAAAAATAATTTCCCCATTTTCCAGAATTCCGACTCCATTTCTGATATTCAGATTTTTAGACTCCTTTTGGAAAATTGGATTTATTTTTCCGTCTATTAGTAACATGGGTCCGGATTGAGTGGCATACTTGATTCCTTTATGTGGGGTGTATTTCTTTGTTTCAGTAATTCCTGGTTGATTATTTTTGGTGATATACAATATTCCATTAGGCTGAAGATAAAAGTTTCCCAAACCCTGCAGAGTATCTATAGATTTTAGGATTTTAAAATTTTCGATATAAAGACCTTTCGGAGATTGATCAGGTTCAAACATTCCGCCGTTCATGGCAAATACAAGCTTTTCATTTTTGGATTCTACTTCATCTTTTAAGTGATCGATGCTTTTCAGAATCTCATTTTTATCATTTTTCCAGTAAAATTTCAGATTCTGCTTTTTTGGGTTGACCTGATAGATCACAAACTTATTTTCATTCTGCATTTTTTCCTTACAGCATAGGCAAAGTAGGAATAGGAGGGGGAGGAGATGATGATATTTTACAGGCATAAACAATCTTCTAGTTTATAGATCTTCTTCAGCAGCCCAGCTGCTAAAAGCTGTATCTGCTTCTCCAATCTCAATCACTCTGTTTTTATGAGTCATTATTCCTAGGCCGTGTTCATTATCCCAAGAACAGGAAAAACTAATGCCAATGTAGGGGTAATTATCCTTAATTATAGATGTGATGTAAAAACAGTTGAGAGATAAAAGGGATGCAAAACCTTGAATATCTTTTAAATCCGGCATGAAATCTACCTTATCTTCTTCAGAATAATCATATATTTTTTGCAGTTCTGGATATTTTTTCAGAAGTTCATTCAGGATATTGTCTAAGATTGTTTTCTGGTTTTCCTGTAGGTAATCAAGACCATTTTGTTGCTCTGGGGTAGGTTCTTCTGCATAGTCATCATCTTCATCCAATATTTCGTAGCTCAATTCTTCATCCTTTTCATCGAAAAAAGATAGCCAATATTCTAATTTGAGTGGAGGGGAGTCAATGGATTCATATTCACAAATTTCACTCTGAGATAAGTCTCTGGGGTTTTCAAGATGTTTATTAAAAAATTCATAGCAGAAAGGAGCACGGGAAAAAATATAATCAGGATTTTCTGCATAACACAAATTAAAATACTCGAGTGCCTTTTCTTCATTGCCACATTCCAGACAGCATTCACCTGCATAATAATTTCGGATATAAAGAGCATTTTTCTGAGATGCTTTATGAAGATCCGAAATTGCCAGCCATCTCATCATATTGTTAAAATCCTTTTTCCAGATATATTCCTGAATCATTCTGTTAATTATAATATAGGCCGTATAATTACTATATTTTTCATCATCGGCTTCTCTCCATTTTTCTTCAATATAATTAATGACTTCTTCTTTAGTTGTTTTGGAAGTTTTCAACATTGATTTTTCTAAAAATACATTAATTTCTTCAATCGTTTTTTCTGCGTTTGACATTGGTGCTTTTTTATAACAATAGATTATCTGTCTTTTTTAAACTCGTCATCATATCCCATCATTGCATTTCAATTCACTCACTATATTATTATGAGATAAAAATAATTGAATACAATCAGTCTACTTTTTTTCATATTTTTTGATCAGATCATAATCGTATGGAATCATGATTGATAAATCTTTTGCTTCCCAGATATCTCCTTCAGAAGGCTGATAAAAATCATAAGAATTGGATAGAAAGTTATCCCCGTCAGGAGCTTCCTGCCAATCCTTTTTATCCCTGTTATATAGCAGGATCATACAGCTTACACAGTTGAAATTTCCCTCTGTATTTGGATTCTCGTAGCATTTTCCAATTTTTATATCCAGTTTTTGATTGATGATGACATCCGTTAAACGTCCTTTTGTTAGCCGTATTAAAGCAGCCTGAGCTTCATTATCAGACGGTTTATTTTTAGCAGGAACTAGGTTTTCAAAGTGTGCATTTTGAATCTTTTTTAACTCTTCTTCCTTTGCACTTGGCGTTAATAAGTTGACGTCATAAGGATGAAAATCTACTACCGGTGCTGCCACATCTGTTTGATTGGTACTTACAGGGTTCTCGGCCAGTAACTTCTCATTTGTTTCGTAGTTTTTCCAGTCTTCTTTGCTGTACGTTGCATATTGCTGAATTTTGTAAAGGAGATTTTCTCTTTCGTTAAGCCATATAAAGTTGCTGGCGATGAGAAATAATACAATGATTCCCAGGGTGATTCCTATTACCTTAAGTAATTTTTTTACGTTCATAAGTTATTTAGTTTTTTTATTGAAGTTGTAATCTTATCCAGTTAAGGATAAAAAGTAAAATAAATATTCCTGTTATGTAGAACTGTACTTTATTGACTTTTTTAGGGCCAAATTTCCAGACACAAATTCTGTCCAATATAATGATTATTATCACAGGAATCAGCCCAAATAATGTATAAATTCCTGCCAGTCCATCCACCGCAGAAACACTATTGAATGCAATAACGGCAAAGATCAATCCGATAAGAACCGTTAATAGGCCTAAAATAAAAAATAAAGTAAGTTTTTTTGCCATTGTAATGAATGGATTATCCCATCTTTTGTTAGAAAATTAGTTTTAAAATTAAGGTTTTTGTTCAACTCCATATTGTATGGCTGCTTCAAGTACCTCAATGTTGATATCTTTCAACGCCTTGAACTTGATGCAATATCCGGTCACGCTTGCTTTGCCTATTTTTTCTCCAAAAGTTTTGGACAGATAGGTTTTGTCATCAATACCCATAATGTAGACAGAGATTCCAGTTGTATTGGCACTCATTCCTATTTGATAAAACTCCTTGGTGGTTCCATCAGCATAGAGGATGGTGTAAAGTCCATAACCTATATTGGGATTGGAAACCGTTTTGTTTTCACTGTTTTTACCATCCAGAAACCATAATTGGCATGCCGGCATGAGTTCCAGAATCATGTGATGCAGCTTTTGCAGGTCTATACATTTGGACTCAGGCTGGCTGGCAATGTATTCTTTAATTTGTTCCTGGATGTTCATATTTTATCAATGGATAGGTTTTCTATTTGAAATTTGCAAAAAGAGTTTGAAGACTTGATTTCTGTTGATTAATGATCAAAAGCTGGCTGTTGTCATCCAAAAGAATTTTGTACTGGAACTCTTGGTCAGGCGTAAATTTCCATTGCTTTAATTCCTTGAACTGATTCTTAATTAACTTAAGTTTTTCGTTATTATTTTGTGATACAATAATAATCTTTGTGAGAGGTGTTTTTTTCATTTTTTCAATACTGGCTGCAGAAATTTCAGTCTCAGCTTCCTCGCTTGAACGGGCGGGATACATTTGGCCTATGGTATTAAAATCCTTTTTATTTTCAGACAGGATATATCTGTAAGTCATGATATGGTCAAGTTCATTAATCCATCCAGGGAAGTTTTCCTCATAAAGCCTGATATAGGTATCTACAAAATTTTTATCCATAGGTTTCTTTTGAGCAATATATTCCTTTACCACCGGATATATTTTCTTTGCCATCAGATCGATGTATTTGCTGTTATACCAATCATAGGTTTCTGCCTTTCCATTTAAACTCTCGTAGACATATCCGTTTCCTAAAGCGGTTGCCAGAGCCTCATTCAGTAATTGATAGGCATAGCTGCTATATTTTGATGGATTCTTTTTGAAATTTTGAGCAATATCATTTTTCACGGTAAGAGACTGTTCATCATAAAGAATATGATAGGTCTCATGCAGCATAACACTGAACAGATCTTTATAATCTCTCAGGTTCGTTTGAACGGCACTTATAAAATTGTTATAAAAAGCCTGCGCCGTAAAGCCTGTTGAATTGGGCAAAGGATACAATGCAATTTCAAAAGGGATAGTAGGATCCCAGCTTGAATTATAAAAAATCAAACCTGTCTGAAAATAAGACTCCATATTTTTTTCACCGGAATATTTGCTGATAGCCTTCAGTTGGGTTTCAAATTTTTCTTTATTAGGAATATAAATGAGTTCATTATAAATAGGGGTGAATGCTGAAATAATTTCAGTAAGACTATGTACGGTTGCATTGGGAAGAATTCCAATGGAGCGAAGTTTAAAATCACTTATATTATTGGTCTCAATAAGATTTTTTTTCAAAATATCTCTGGACTGCATCGGTATCTTTGAGCCATAAGGATATTCAGTAAACGAATAACTGTAGTCGATAGGCAATTTATCAAAGTTTGAAATAAGATCCTTGTATTTTTGAGTATTATATTTTGATTGATTGAATTCTGTTTTGAAAACGTTTTTCGGATAGTTGTCAGAAAGATTTTGTATAAAAACAAAAACGGCCAGTTGCTCAGAATATTTAATATTGAAATTCATTTTCTGCCCAAATGCCCCAAAAGACAGCAAAAAGAATAATGCGACAAGTTTTTGTTTCATGGTGTTCGTGGTTAATGGCTTATGTTTTTTAGGTAAGTCTATTTTTTTCAAATATAGTCTAACTTTTATTTCGAAATAATAATAGCTCCGTATCGGATAATGTTTTGTGTTCGAAGCCAAGCTCTTCCCAGATAGTCATCAATTTTTCTTTAGCTTTATGATCCTCAGATACAACAACGGTGTGGGCTGTATCTATCCATTCCTTTTTAAGAATCAGGTCAAATTCTTTATCTAATCTTCTGGCTCCTGTTAAAATTGACAGAAAATCTACCTCTTCTGAATTGATATAATTTCGGCGAATAATTCGGTTTTTAATTTTCTCTGTCAGGGATTTTGAATAGGCTAGGTCCTCTCCACTATTTTCAAATAGATCCATCAGATAATGATGATTGAGCAGTCGTTCTTTAGTTTCATCTGTTTCAAAAAGCTGAGAGATCTCTTCACTAAACCAATCCCGGGAACCTAAAACCTTATATTCGTTTTTTACTTTATCATATACCACAGGACCGTACCCGATGATATGTCCTCTTTCATCGTCAATAGCATATCTTTTATGCTTCCAAAAGAATATGACACTATCTTGAGTGTCGAAATATTCACGAATTTCAAAATCAGGGCTTATTTCTTTTTCAATAAGTTCCTGAACATAATTCAAATCAATCATGGTGTTTTTACAATGAGTATTCAAATGTATATAATTATCGAGATATTCTACCATGATTGTGTTGGATAAATAAAAAACCGCTCTGCAAAGCAAAACGGTGATGTCAGTATTTATTTTTCAGACATTATCTTATCTTTTTCCTTTTGGAATTCTTCTTCAGATAAAACTCCGGAGTCTTTTAGGTCTTTAATTTTTTTCAGTTTATCATATTTTGTTTCCGAATTAATATTTTGAGATTTCTCTTTGGGTAAAAATTCATCGGGAATAATCAGCTCACCAGATTTAATTGCATTTTCAAGATCTATTTCATAGTTCATAATTCCGTTTCCAATTTTAGCATAATAGACAAAACCATTTTTTTTGTTTCCTCTTGTCATGATTTTTCTCACTTTAAAAGTGAGTCCTGAATTACTTCTTCTAAAAGAATTGGCCTGATTGGCCAGCCCCTGATAACCCGTCGTTGAAGAATAGTTGAACATCGAAGAAGCATTGGTCCGGATAAATTTAAAATCGCCGTCGTTCATAGAGCCTGTTCCTATTTTTAAGTCAAGGCCTTCATATACTTTGAAGCCTGTTGAAGTGGTGAGGGTATCATTTTCAAATTTTGGAACGATTTGAGGATAAAAAATTCCAGAGATTAAAAGGGAAAAAATTAATAGTACTTGTTTCATTGTTTTATTTTTAATGATCAAAAATTGAAAACCAAAAGTAAAACAAGTGGTAAGGAGAACCTTACGGGAATCCTTATCAGGAGGGATATTCTATAATTAATACGGTTTTTTTGATTCAGAGGCGGAATGATATCAATTAATCCAATACATTATTCTGATGTATATCAAATATTATTTTATCAACCTCAGATACCTTCTCCTTGTCCGAATAGGTAAGCCATTTCATTTCTTCAATTTCAGAACTTGCTTTTAATTCTTCAGAATATTCTCCCGAGTAGCAGATCATTTTTACAATGACACCATTTGCTTGTCCGTGGGCTTAGGCTTCAAAAGTTACAATATGTACACTTTGTACACAATTGTGTGCAATTTGCATATTATGTGTAATTATAGGTTTCCATAGTGCAGGACTCCATAAATGATTTACTTTTATCCTGTGATAGAAATCACACAAAAAAGAATTAATTATTATATTTACAAAAACACAAATGCTTATGAAGACAAATCTAGTCTACGGACTGTTATTGTTAAGCATGCTTACTGTTTCCCTCAATTCTTGCAGGACAGATGAGATGCTGACAAGCACAGAACAAACGCAAAAGGAGAAAATTGCCTTTTTTGAACGCTTTGAAAAGGAAAAAAGCCTTTCCAAAAATGCAACATCCAACAACTATGCATTACCCTTTGGAAACTCCATGCTTGCCTATTTTGAGAAGTATCCCGAAAAGAGAACAGAACTTGAAAACAAGTATGGAACGGTGGATTTAAGGGTTTCCTCTCAGGATATAGGAGGAGATGAGGTAGATAACAGGAAGCTTCTATTTTTTCCGATGCTCAAGGATGGAAAAGTAACGGCCGTAATAGCCGGAGTAATTAATGCAGAAAGAGACTATCTCTATTTTGATGTTCACCAAAGCACACATCCCGATGTTTTTTAT
The DNA here is from genome assembly GCF_046535285.1 of Chryseobacterium sp. SIMBA_028. Lineage (NCBI taxonomy): Bacteria > Pseudomonadati > Bacteroidota > Flavobacteriia > Flavobacteriales > Weeksellaceae > Chryseobacterium > Chryseobacterium sp. SIMBA_028. The sequence continues at coordinate 30,241 of NZ_JAWRWZ010000006.1, forward strand.
CTTATTGATACATTTCAAGACTACTATGACACCAAGACAGTTTCCAGAAATAGCAATAATCCTATTGATGTGGGAGAAGTGATCATCAGAGTAACAAGACCGGTAAGGCTGACGATGTATGACGGATGGGGCGGAAATGGGGGTCCTGGCAATGGCGGACATGACATGGGTGGTGGCCCTGGTGATTATGGAGGGGGCTCAAGTTCAAATACACCTAACAACTCCAATACAGAACCATGTAGTAGTATAAAATCAGCTCAAGCTGATACAAAATATATTGCAAAATTTGATTCACTTAATAAAAAATCAGTTTTTGAAATGGATAAGGAAAGAGGGTTTTATGAAATCCAACCTCCTAAAGGAACACCTGCATCTTCAGGATTTGTTCAAATTGATGGACCTCCAGGAAGTACGGGGCTACATCTTCCTGACAATACAGATCGTATATCAGGCCTATTCCACTCTCACAATAATAAGGAAGGAAGTATAAAAATATTTTCTCCAACTGATGTAAGAACTTTTATCAATACATTCCTTAAAAATGCAAGAGAATATGGAGGGGGCTATGGTAATGCATATTCCACTGTTGTCACTTCTCAAGGAAGCTATACACTTAAATATACAGGAGCCACCCATCCTGGAGGTGTAGATTACAACACTCTCACTACCTGGAATACATGGTATGAAAAAGCAATGAATGAAGTTAGAAATGAAGATGGAGAATTTCCTCAAAATAAGGTGGAAGATGTTTTTTCACGATTTTTGCAAGAAGTTGTAGCTAAGATAGGGTTGGAAGTATTTAAAGTAACAGAAAAAACAGCTGCTCAATTAAAATATGATCCAAACTCTAAAAAGTCAGAGTCAATACCTTGTAAATAATTTAAACAATAAAAACTAAGAAAAATGTTAAAAAAAATAAGTTTATTAATAATATTATTTATCGTTACAAGTAGCTATGCACAAGTTTTCCCTTTAACAGCATCCGAACTTCCTCAAAACTCATATAGGAAAGATACACAAAATCAACTTACATCTTTTGAAGGAAATTGGAAAGGTACATGGAATGGTAAAACTTTTCTTATTAATTTTAAAAAGTTGACTAATGTTTATGATAATTCCTTAAAAATTTGGAGTGATCATTTAATAGGAAAATTTCAAGTTAAAGATTCTTCAGGAAATGTTTTATTTGATAATTTATCAATATCTGATATTGATGCTAAAATAGTTGGTGGAAAAATTTTTTCATCTGGTGTTTACTCTTTAATATATGCAGATCCCGAATTATGTAATAAAGGAGGGTTTTTAAAAATTAACTTTGTAGATTCAACAAAAATGCAATTGAGGTTAAAATTTGCAGAACTGAGCAATTTAATTGAATCAGATTGTTTTTATCATGGTAAACCAGCTGATCAAAGACCGGAACCCATTCCAAAAGACATCGTTCTAACCAAACAATAATTAATTTTAAATACATAAAAAAGCGTTCAATTAGAGCGTTTTTTTATACAGTTAGCTTATGATACCATCTGCATGTCCGTGGGCTTCGGGCTCAAAAGTTCCAATATAATGCAATGCTTTGCTGTCAATTGTGATATTTAATTCTTCCCATATTTCACGAACTAGAGCTTGTTCATTTGTTTCTCCTGTTTCTCTTTTACCTCCGGGAATATAATATTTCTCTTTTCTGTAGCTTTTTGTGGAGAGAATGGATTTGTCCTTTAATTCTATCCAGGCGAGTTTATCAATGATTGTTTTGCACATTGTAGGCATTTTAGTCACTATCAAGAAAAATTTATTTTTATTTTTTAAGGTATTAGTTATAGTTCTTTAGCTGTCCATTTTTTATTAAAGTGTTTTGCTATTTCTTTGCTATTACTTAATTCCTTTTTAATAATCTTTAATAGTTGATGATACTCAACTTCCCAGTCAGTATTTATTGAAATTTTCTAAATAAAGAAGTTATTTTTAGGAGCCCATAAAAACCGCTCTGTTTTTCAAAGCGGTTTAGCATGATAAATATCTTTAAAAATTATTTATAGACATCAATAGGGGAGTACTTAGCTTTCCATTGCCATATAATCCAATTGCCCGTTTTGATCTGTATTGATGACAACCAGATAATTGGTGATCTCTTTTCCGATGGAATAATCCAAAATAGCAAAGCCCTCTTCATTGTCGGGATAAAGCCCGATTCTAACTAATTCTAATTTTGTTAAAAGCTGTTGCTCTGGTTCAACGGTTACATCATCAAAGTTGATAAGCGTTGATAGTTCGTCCTGCTCCACTTCTTCAAGGTGGTGTTCCAAATAAAATTTTACAGTGTCACCCTCTTCATTGTGATAATCTTCCAGTAGGTAGCTTTTAGCTAGTTTATTATTTGTTTCAATGTTTTCAAGATAGTTTTTTACCTGATCCAGCTTTGCTGCATCTGTATTTTTACTTTCAAAATTTAAATCTACTTGAATTTCATTTCCATTGAAATCAATATTAACATCATAATATTCTTCTACGTTATCTGTTGAAAGCTGCCCAAAATAGGGTAATAGGTATTCTGCCATGATTATTTTTTAAATTTATTTTTAGGTTTATTTTTTGTGTTTTGCTGTGGTGTAGTACAATGTCAAAATATTTCCGAATACTTCCATATGGTCAAATTGATAGTCTGGAATTACAGCAGTTAAGTTGTTCTTCCGAAAGTCAAACGGAACTGTCAGCACTTTCTTTTGTCCATACAGTGGTCCAAAAGCTAAGGTGCAAAATGTAAGTATTGTCAGAGTCTTGATTATATAGTCACTAACGGGAAAAGTATTGGTGAAATACAGGTTAGGTTTAACTGAAATTTTCATTCAGAAAGAATACCGTAAAGTGCTTCTTCAATGAAATAAATGCACAAAAAAGACAAATTGAAAAGTGTTTTTGAATGTTAATTGTTGATGCTTTTTAAGTCCTTTGTTCGAAGTTTCCTGACTTAAATTTTTGTATTACCCAGAGTCACAAAACTTGTTCACTGAAAAAAGTTTTTCACCCAGAGGGCTTTGGTTTTAAAACACAGGTTCCCCATTGAGATCCGTCGTCAGCACGTCAGTCATATAATCAAAAAAGGGACGCATAGCCAGTAAGGTGAGAAGAACTTCCTTTTGAAAACTGTCAGAGAAAACCTCCTTATCAGTAAATTTTCTCATCACGACGAATTGCTTTTTTCTGATTAAATCTATGGCCGGATGATTTTTATCAAAACCTCGTGGAGCCGTTTTTACGGAATCTCCTTTAAGCGCTCCAAAATACTTCACAAAGATTTCGTCGGAGGTGATTTTTTCGATTTCTGTGGTATTGAGTTCAAATTCTTTACGGATGCGGAGTAGGTCCTTGGCTTCAGGTCCCCAAAATCCGCCTCCTACAAAACTGTTGCCGGGTTCCAGCTGAATATAATATCCACCTCTCAACATTGGCTTAGAACGAGAATATCCCACTCCAAAATTGGTTTTGTAGGGGGTCTGATCCTTGGAAAAACGAACATCTCTGTAAATTCTGAAAATATGAATTCCTTTTAACTTGTCATATTCCTGAAGCTCAGTAAAGATCTGATTAAAAAAAACTTTGTTGTCTTTTACTACCGAATCATATTCTGACTTATGCTTGGAAAACCACTCGCGATTGTTGTTTTCTTTTAAATGATTAAGGAATTCAAATGTTTTTTTCATGTGGGTATAATGATATTTTATGGTTTAGGGCTGTGGGACGAATCTGTTTCGATCTTTTATAATTTATTTTTCTTTAATTCCTGTTCGCTAAAATGTACGGTGAGATGATCTGTCCAATAATTATTGTTTCCATCTTCATTAATCTCAAAAGGAAAATAAATTTTTCATAGTTACATTTTGTTTTGATTAAAGAAAAATAGTTTGTACAGCTTTTAGGAGGAGGAGTTGCTATAGAAAATATCCGCCAACTAATTTTACAAATACTTCTCTATTGCCAATTCTATAAACTGTTAGAACACTTCCATCTGAAAGTTGTTTCATTTTTTGGCTAAATTCTGCTCTCGGTCCAGATTTTGCCAATTTGTCAAGTTGCTGTAAGACTTCTCCAGGTGTTAAAACGCAAATTGCCGTTTCTTCACTTTTTCCATCTCCACTTTTTTCTATTGTTTGAATGATTAAATCCTTTTGTTTAGAACACAGTTCTTTCTTTTGATTTTCATCAAGTGCCCTATAAATATTCATCATATCATCCAATAAATTTCTATTGAGAGGATTAATTGAATATTTTGATTCTGCTTCAGAAACCATTTTTTCGGCTTTACTTTTTGACAATCTTTTTTGAGTTGGTTTCCAGAACGTGCCGGATTCGCTATTATAATTTCCAATGGTGTAATCAATTTTTACAAATTTACTTCCGTAATAAAGTTGATTCAATTGTGCCTGTGTTAATTCAGACGGATTTACTTTGAATGTATCTAAAAGTTTATAAAAATTTTCCTGCGGATTTTCGGTGACATTCTTTTTAATAAGATCAGTATTTATCTGTGTATAGAATACCTGAAAAATTAAAACTAAAATACCTGAAATGATATATTTTCTCATTGATTTTTATAATTTGAATTGAACGATTGCTTGTCAGGCTATTTTTAATACCGGAAGAAGTATTGACGAAGTGTCGGAAACAGGGTGTTTATTAATACGTTTTTTGTTTAAGACACGATAGAGCATGATGCTCACACTAAAGTAGAGGAATTTAGCATTATGATTTATTCTTTTTCATTAGCTTTTTATATCTTTTATATTCAGAATAATTATTCTTATTTATTAGTTTTAAGGCATTCCAAGAAACACCATCTTTTGTCCAGCTAAAATAGGGGATTTCTTTTGTGAATTTTTTGCTATTTTGCTGATAATCTATTATCTCATCAATTTTAATTACAAAATAATTAATAACATTTGATTCTACAAATTTCTGTTGAGAAGTTGGTGTCCAGTAATGTTTGTAAGAATAATTATTCCCGTTTTTTAATTCAAATTTATAGGTAATTCCATCAAAACCAAAAGCCCAATCTTTAATTTGTTTATCAGTTGGAATTTCATGAATTTTTAATGATATTATAAGATTTTTTATTTCATTAACCTGTTTATCGGTTAAATCAAATTCTTTAATAAATGTTTTTCCAGTTTTTTTACCCTCCCAAATCTCATCAGCATACATTAGGTATTTATTGGATTTGCTAGAAAGCTCTAAATAATATTTATCTGAACTAAACCTGCAAAAGTCTTTCTTTTCTGTAGGCTTGATAAGCCTTAATTTTTCGATGATTGGTTTTTCATACTTATAGTAATATAGAGTATCAATGTCTTTTGTCAATTCATATTGTTGTGCAAAAAGACTCAACGAAAAGAATGAAAAAACTATAAAAAGTATTGATCTCATTTTATTTTGAAGATAATAGATGATTATGAGGTTAGCTATATTCTGATAAACTTAATTTATTTTATTTGCACAAAGTTGGGAGATTTTGCGCCCCGCTGCCGTACGAATCCTTTCGTGTGGTTTTAGTATTATAAATTAAACATTTTAATAATATGATCTAAAAGCCAAAGCCAAGAGATATAATTGGGTGGTAGCGAGGGAAGTAAAGCAATTGCCTACGAGTGGCAGATCGATTACAACAGTAGTCATCCACATAAATCTTTAAATGGATGAGTCCTAGGCTATGTGATAAAGAATCTTTGAGCAATTAGAATGTATTTTATATTTATTACCTGTTTGAAGATTGAGAAGTCTTCAAGTAGGATTGTAAATATCTATATAACAAACATTTAACATGATAGATTTTTCACACATTGTTAGAGTTATTAAATTTAAATTTATTATTTTTAAAATCTAAATTTTAAAAATTTCAATTATGAGAAAAGAAAAATCTTTTAAGAAACTTGAAGCAAAAGGATTAGGTAATTTTACAAAAACCTTTGGTAAAAATGTATTTGGTGGACAAGGGGCTCCTACAAGATCAATTAAAGAAATTATAGTTAAAGCACCTCATTTAAGTGATGATGAAGCGCCAATTGACCAAACAAATGATGGACCTTATTAATTTATAAAAATTTTTCTTAAATTAACTACCTCAGATTAATCTGAGGTAGTTATATCTTATTTTAAATATATGTATAAATTAATAATTGCAATATGTGTTCTTTTTTTATACAGCTGTGGAGCCAATAAGTATAGTTCACTATCTAAATACAATTCACTTGAGAGAGAGGGAGATTATTATCGTTTTAAAAACGATTCCCTAAATGTAACCATGTTGATATTTGGAGGCTTTGATATGGCACAAAATAAAAGAGAATTTGATTCTATTAAGAAAGGACTTCACCAACCTGTAAATAAGTACAAAGGAGATAAATTATTTTATCTACAAAATTCAACATATAAAACATATGATTGTGCATTGTTGGTTGAAAATAAAGTACTTCCTGAAAAATTAAAAGAATCAAACAAAGTCATTACTAAAACAATTCACTGTGGTAATTCTATATTATCATTTAAAATATCTAAAACGACATTTGATGAAACAGTTGAGTTCTATTTTAAAGATTTCAAATGTCTGAAATAATGAGGTTTTTATGATTCTAATTATATCGAAATCAGATGATACCCCAACTGAACAAGTTGCGAATTGGCTGAAAGTATACAAAGTACCTTTTTTTCTTCTAAATGATAATATTTATGATGTTTTAAAAATTAATTTTAACAGTGGAGAAATATTTATCGGTGAATACCCTATTGATGTTTTTAAGGTGGTCTGGTTCCGAAAATTCCCTTATGCTCTGCGGGAAAATCAAAAAAAAGATATTAGAAATAATTTGTATTTTTCACTTGTAGAATATAATTTAATTGAAGCCAGAGCATTGCGGGAATACCTTCTGTTTGAACTAAAAAAGAGGAATGTAGTTTGGCTGACTAATCCGCTTTCTATGACCGAAAATAAACTTATCCAAATGCAGGCGGCTAAGGCTTGTGGGCTTTTAGTACCTGAAACTTTTATTGTGAATAATAAAAAATCAGTTGCAACACTTGCCGAATTAGGAAAAGAACTTATTACAAAGCCAATTGAAAACTGTGTTAATTTTAGAGCTAATAATCGGATTATTACGATGCAGACTACTACAGTAAATGATAGACTGGATGTTGTTCCTGATTATTTTAGACCTGCTCTCGTACAGGCAAAAATTGAAAGGCAATTTGAAATTCGGGTATTTTACTTGTTAGGGAAATTCTTTTCAACCAAAATAATTACCAATGATAATGAAACAGTAGATCATCGCATTTCAGTGGCTAATGATGACTGCCGTTTTGAAATTTACAGGCTTCCTGAAGATATAGAAAAAAAACTGCATCAGCTATTGGATACTCTTCAATTGAATTGCGCTTCCGTTGACCTAATCTTCAATAATCGGAATGAACATTATTTTTTAGAAGTAAATCCGGTTGGTCAGTTTACATACCATTCTGTATTTAACAATACCTATTTAGAAATTGAAATTGCACTTGCACTTAAAAAATTATTAAAAGAATGCAGCATAAAAAATATATAAATTTCATTCATTTTCTGCTGGATGATGAATTTTCAGGAACTCTAAAGAAATTCATTTCGGAAAAAGAACCACACAGGGTTATTTCTCATAAATATAATTCTATAGATTATAAGGTGAAGGTATATGATAAAGTATGCACACCGTTTATAGATTTAAAATTATTTGAAAAATGAAAATGTATTTTGAATTGTATCAGGACTGTTTCATCGTTAAAGGAGCAAAAAACATTCTATTGAGCGATGTTCATTTTAATAAAATTCTTGATATAACAGAGTTTTATGAAATTTTTGACGGAAAGCATTATTTTCTCATAGAAGATAATCTTTCAGAAATAACTTCTTTTTTAATAACTGAAAGATTCGGAAATCTTACCGAAAATATTACCCCTGAGAATTTCCGGAAAAAATTTAAATGGAGGTCACCTAACAAAATTAACGAGGTAATTATTGAGCATAAATTAAAAGATAATTTTGATACAGCAGGTGCCTATAGAATGATAGAAGAATTATCAGCTAGTTTTATACAGATCAGATTCTTAGAATATTCAATGGCTAAAATAGATGAAATTTTATCTTTTATAGAATTTTCTTCTATCCAAACAGTTGAAATACTTATTCCTTTTAATGGGATACCTCAGGATTTGACTATCATTAAAAAATTGGAAATAAATCCTAGAGTAAAAACGGTTTATTTTTATAATGCTCCGGAAAATAGATCAATTGTTAATGATGATAAATTATTCACTATCATTTATTACGAAAAAAATATTATAGACCCAAAGTATTGTGGTATTATTCAGGAGGATTATTTTCTGAATGATATAAATAATATATCTAAAAGTAAGGCTGTTAATAACTGCCTTTATGGTAAGTTATTTATCTCCTCAAATGGAGATTTAAAAAACTGTCCTTCAGCAGACAAAATTATTAACAATATAGATAAAACTTCAATCTCTTCTTTAACTGAGGAAATAAAAAAGGAAAAAGAACGGTTTATCACCAAGGATCAGATCGAGGTTTGTAAAGATTGTGAATATAGATATTTTTGTACAGATTGCCGGATGTTTAGAGAAAGTCCAGAAAATATTTTCTCTAAACCTTTAAAATGTGGTTATGATCCCTATAAAGGGATCTGGGAAGACTGGAGTACTAATCCTTTAAAATTAAAAGCTATTAAATATTATGAACTTGAAAACCTTAACTAATATTGTATTTTTAGTTTTTGCAATTCAACTGGGAAAAGCTCAGAAGATAAGAATAACATATCAACTTAAATATAAAACAGATTCTCTACAGACGGTAAATAAAGAAAATTCGATGTTGCTGGATATTTACGATTTGAATGTTTCCAGATTTTACTCTGAGAAATTATATAAAAGTGATTCTATTCGTAAAAATGGTGTTTCTGGGCAATATTATTCTTTGGACTTTAATTATGCGGTAACAAGAAATAAGAATTATTTGAAAAAATATTACCGAATATTAACTGATGTATATGAAATTACAGAGGAAATCCCCACATTAGAATGGAAAATAAGCTTAGACAAAAAAAAGATAGGTGATTATGAATGTCAAAGTGCAACATTGAAATATAAAAATAGACAATGGACGGCATGGTTTACACAAGATATTCCTATTCCTGAAGGCCCTTCTTTTTTTAAAGGATTACCCGGCTTAATCGTTTGGGTATATGATGATAAGAGAAACTATGATTTTTTCTTAAAAAAACTGACTAAAGACTTTTACGACCCTTACCAAAGTGTAGATTTTAAATCTGAAAATATTGTTAAAATAAACAAAGACCAACTTAATCAAATTTATATTAATTATTATCTGGATCCCTATAAGGAGGCGAAAATGGGAAATATTAAAATGAGCTTTGTTGATGAAAAAGGAAATGAAATTAAAAATATTAATTGGAATGAACTGTCAAAAAATAAGCAGCAAGAAATAAAAAGGAACAATAATCCTATTGAATTATCTAATGTCATAAAATATCCAAATTGAGTGATCTCTCCTGATTATGCTTTTGTAAACTTCTAAAATTAAATATATTTGAAATCAGATACCTTTTTTTAATAGCTATGAAATATTCAATTGTATTTTTATAATTAATTGTTACTAATCCCTGTTGGCTAGTTAATTGTATTTTAATTCAATAAATAGTAATTTAAAATTTAACTGATTAATAAATTATATAACTGCCGCACGAATTCTTTCGTATGGTTAAGTATTATAAATTAAACATTCTAATAATATACTCTAAAAGTCCAGGCCAAACAATACAATCGTGCAGTCGCGAGCGGGAACCTAAAGCGCACTATTGATCATTTTTCCAAAAAACTTTTCTCTAGCATTGATATTTTCCATGTTTTCATTTTTGATGGTCCAGGCGATTTCGAACAACCCCGCTATGTTTGACATGGCGACAGATCGGGTAGGATCTTCCGGATGACAAAAAAAATGAGCCTGCTCAGAAACTACATGGCCCTTACCACTAACCGTTAAGGTTACCCAAACTATAGACTTCGCATCAGCACCGGACATTCCTGCGTCCGTGTCCCATTTCCATCTTTGATTGTCGGTTGCGCCAACCAGAATTTTTTGATGATCTATATCAATCCAGTTCACCACAAGATGTGTAATTTCTTCTTTCATTTCTTCTTTACTTTAAAACTTAAAGCCCAAGTCATACGATACAATAGTGCGGTAGCGAGTGGCAGGAAGCTGGATGATCTTAATATAAAATGTCTGCATCCGAGTTGATCAGAAATAGGGCTTCAAGAAAAGTCTCTGCTATCAACTCAGGTGCTGCACCGGAATTTTTGAATACTCCTTTTTGTCCTTTCACAAACCCAATGTGATGTGAATTGATTAAATAGTCCGCAAACACGATGAAGTTCTTGTTGCTTTCGTTAGGATACGCTTCCAGAATTCTCGTCAATGGCCAAACCGAAAACATATTCTTTGTCCAGTCCCAATCTGCAAAACCATCCAGTTTTAAATAAAACTGTTTACAATCGTTTGGGAACTGAAAGTCAATCATTTCCTCTGTTGCTTTAATTGAATCTATTGTTGCAGGTGGGCTGAGTTTGATATTTTGGTCAGCCCATAATTTTATCATATCAGTAAACATGGGTAGTTGTACTATTTCGTCTGACTTCCAAATTTAAGCATTACATCATTATCCTACTGATGCAATGGGCGTAATATTGTTTTTAATTTGTAAAATTTTATAAAAACTTACTTTATTTTTTCTTTCTCCTTTCAAGAATAAGGTGCGCTGCATCCAGCATTTTAATCAGGTGGATGTACGGATTTATGATATTTCTTTCCGGAAGATTGTCATACACTCCCAAGGAGAAATAAACCATTCCGGACATAAAATAATCAAATTCCTTGACGCTGTATTCCTTGAATGCTTTTTTGAATACCAACAGAGGATTGTGGTATTCTTTCTCCGAAAGCAAACCCAGTAGCAGGGGAGTGGTTTTTTTCAACTGGATAGGGATACGCCTTTTCTTTTTCTTCAGCGTTATGAGATAACCTGCACGCACAAACGACTGCATCGACTGGCGAAAGTGAACGATGGCGGACGGATCTTCCTTGATCCAGGTATTTCTCTTTACGGCGTAACTCATAATGCGGTTTAACCGCTCTTTAGAGGCTGCCAGATCATTAAACTGAAAAAATATTTCCATGAACTGTACTCCGGAGTGCTTTGTTCTCCCTGCCCAACATTGGGCTTCAAAGGGGATTTTAGTTTTTTTCATGCATTTGTATTTTATAATTAAATACTTCTATAAGGATCGGATCATTTCTTTTCATTAGGAATGGGCGGTATTGAGTGCAGTGGTGTATGCATCATGGAAAATTCATGATACCAGTGCAAGCTGAGCTTTGTTTTAGTCTTTCTCTAGCTAAATACTATTTGTTTTTTTACCCGATTTTTTATGGGTTGTAAAAAGGGAGGAAGTTCAGCATTGGCAGAACTTCCCGCCCTACAAGACAAAAAATAAAAACTTATGATAAAATTTGTGTTTTTCAGAAAGCCCTAAGGCCGCAACGGATTGTACACTCCATTGTAACGCGTCATGATACTTGATGTGGGAAAGCAGGCTTAGAAAAAGATGATTGTAGAAAAGCTGAACAGCATGAAAATAAAAACGGCATGAGACTCTACAATATCCGACTTGAGGTACTGGTATACCTGTACACAGATAAGAGAGCTCACGCCTAGGTCGTGAGCTGTTTACTTATCCTCTCGTGTACTTTTAAATTACCAGTTTTCAAGTCGAGACTCTAAGCAATAGCTTCTATTGTTCGTTGAAGTATCGCAAAATTACTCTAATGAGTAATCTTTTCCAAATATAATAAAAATATCTATATGTTACCGAATTCGGTAATGATAATTTATACTAATAATTCCAATTTGCACTAAACAGTGCGATTATGAACGAGTTTAAGACTGATGAAATCAAAAGAATGGTCTCAGAAAAAATAAAAGAAATAAAAGGAGATACTCCTTATTCTAAGGTTTCTGAAAGATGTAATGTTACGACTGCAAGAATTAGTGATGTTGCTAATAACAAGATTGATTGTCAACTCAGTACTTTCATTGAAATTGCAACCGGACTAAGAATACATCCTAAGGAATTATTTGATATTGTTTTTGATTTTGAAGAATACTATTCTGAATTAGATAAATAAAAACATACTCCTAAGTCTTTAGACTTGGGAGTATGTTTTATAAGGACGTTTTAAAGTTAAGATTACTTGTGAAGAAAGGGCTTCTACAAATACAATAATATTTTCAATATATAAGGACTATAGTCCTTAGTTTTTTATTTTGTTTTTGGCTCACTTTGTCATTATGCATGATTCTTTAGACGAAATAGAGCGATATATAATTTTGAAAGTGAAAGAAGTAAGAGAACAGCGAGGCATTAGCCAGACTTCTCTTTCTTTAGCTATTGGTAAGAGCACAAGTTATATTTCAGATGTTGAAGCACATTCTAAAACAGCGAAATATAATATCAAAAGCTTAAACTTAATATCAAAAGCTCTGGGGTGTTCTCCAAAAGATTTTTGGCCAGAACAACCGATTTTGGAAGAGAAGTACGAATTCGTAAAAGAAATAGAAATAAAGAGAAAATCTAACTAAGCATAATAGTTAAAAGATGTTGTGATGCTGGGGGAAGTTATTGACTGCTATAATTGGTTTCTTAAAAATTTAAGGAATTGTTCATCTTCTTCATTTAAGTCATTAAGGTTCCAAAGTTTAACTATTGATAATACCATATCTGCAATAAATAAACTAATGTAATTTAGAGAGATAAACATAAACATTATTTCAAATTCTCCATGATCCTTATTAATTTTTGAAGAGGCTAAATTTTTAATTGCAGTTGGAGAAGAATGTATATGAGTCGAAAATATTTTATAATATGCTTTGAATATTTTTAAATCAATATGTCTTTTAGTTATGATTTCAAACTGTGTATCAATAGTACTTTTATTACCATTTATAATTTGCTTTTTTGTATTGTTGTCTAATAATTCAAAATTAGGATTATTTTTAATTTCAATTAATTGTTTTTCTTCTTTTTCTTTAAAGTATTTTTCATTTTCTTCTGTATAGAGCAATGAATTGTAGATTATTTGTGATGAAAGAGTATCATGATATTCAAGAACTGTGAGTTTTAAATCCATGTATTCATTTGTCGAGTAATCATCAATTAAATACCAATAAACATTACAAGTTTCAAGCTGATTTCTTAATAAAGAATAAGTGGCTGATAAGTCAAGTGAGTCTGAATAATTTTCGATACCATTCAAACCTCCATTAATAAGATTTATAATAGTCATATTCGTATTTAGAACTTTAGCCAAATAATAAGTTGATTTGGTTTTTCTTTCGTCTTTTTCAAAAAGACCATCAAATTTATAGGAAATGGAAGCTCCAATTGTTGTTAGTCTTTCAAACATTTCAAATGGAGATGTTGTTTCGTAGTCTTTCATATGGCTAAAGATAAGATAAGTGGAATATAGTTTAATTCAAGTTTATTTCAGACTAAACAAAGGTTTATTTTTTGAGATTATTTAAAATAACTCTGAAGTTTTAAGTTTAGCAATATTTTTAAAGAGATTGTTTTTATTTTATAGCCACAAAGTCAGGAAACTTAATGTAGTGGGGATTTAATTTCGTTTTCTTAAACTTCTAAAATACTGTAAGGCTAATTTAGTTTAGTAGGGACAAAACTATTTTTATTTATTGGAAAACTTCTCTAATCATGTTTTTGATAGTTAGGTTTTCCAATTTATTGGTAATTGGTGTAACATTATCAGTATGGTCTTTCCAATGCATTCCCTCATTATATACAATCCCTAATAAATAGTGAGTTTCAGGTGAAGAAATTCCTATAGAGAGTGCGTAATCTAACTTTTCTCTAGTTTTCCATGTATTCAAAAATGTTTGTTGGAATGTTGAAGCAGTTATTTTACTATATGCTATTTCTTCAATTTTTATTCTTACAGCTCCACAAACTGCAAATGGGCAATATTGCCTATTATTTAAATAGTTTGATACTTCTTGGTTCAAAAATGTTTGAAAATTATTATTTTCTCCCCATAACTCGCTTAATCCTAAACTTCTGAATTCTGGTCTCTTGCTTATGTGATTAGGGTGATAGTGTAAAAGATATTTTGAAACATCATCTTTAATTAAAATATCATTTCTTTTACGTAAAAGATTAATTAGGTTTTGATTAATTGTAGCTGATGATTTGTTAAGAAAATATATTTTTTGATCACTAAAGGCATAATTTTTAAAATAAAGAGGATTTAGATGAGTTAGGATTATAGGGTAAATTCTTCTATTTAAATTCTTAAACTCTTTTATAAATAATGTTATATAATATTGAGCCGCAATTAAGTTAGCACCATCTAAATAATCAAATACCTCATCAATTATTAAAATATTTGAAGCTTTTTTTAAACTTCTTTGAGCTTTGAAAAGCATGGAAACAAATGTCAATATATCCCTTTGTCCATTTGATATGTCAATAGCTTTAGGAAACTTTATAATCAATTGACCACTGGTCTGACTGCTCCTAATTTCTTTCCATGTGCAGTTTAAATGTGATAATGTAGTATCAAATCTTGATTTTTCCAAAAGATAATTTGAATAATTACAAGCATTTTTAAAAAGTTCTCTATTTTCATTAAATAACCAAATACATTGTATCGCTACCAAATATGATTTTATTTCTGAATTATTTCCTAATCCTAAATCAAAATCATTTATTATTGATGCAATTGTGTTTAGATGTGGTATTTGTTGTAGATTAGATAATAAATTGGAGTTAGCCCAATTTAATAAACTATCTACAGTCATATTTGATGGGTTTCCATTAATTTGGCTGATAACATCATCAATTCTAGCTTGAAAAGTTGATCCGTTTGCCCTTTCCAATGCTAAGTAATTTTCACTAATTTTTTCAATTAAAATTTTATTTTGAAATAGTGATGAAGCATTTGGTAATATTTTCGAATTTACTCCAAATTTTTGTTTGTAACTTCTATGGTGATATTGAAAAGAGATATTTGATGGTATATTATCGATTAACACTACATTATTAATATCTAAAACAGCAGTTGCTCTTCCTCCATATTGGCTTCCAATACCTCTGGGTTTTAGTTGGTTATTTATTACAAAATAATCAATTTGTGGATATATTGTATTTGTATTTGCTGTTGCTTCTAAATTGAGTACCGAGCCATCTATAGTTTGGTACTCAATTGAAATTTTTGGCTGTAGTAATATATTATTCTTGTGTAAGTCATCTTCATTTAATTTTATTCTTCGCTGATTCATAGATTTAAATGCAAGAGCAAAAGAACTTTTTCCAAACCCATTCGGGGCAACAAGAATACTGGGTTTATTAGGTGTAATATCTAAATCAAAAGTATTATTTGAAATCCCTTTGATATTCTCAATTATAATTTTTTTTATCATGTTTATTTAGTTTGCTAACTAATTGAAAGTTAGATATAAAGGGTTAATTAATAATTTTTCACTAAGTTAAAATCTTTTGTTATAATTTGATTATGGGAAACCATAAAAACAAAAAAGCGCCCTACAAAAGCAGAATGGTTAGTATATTATATTACCTCGGTCGCTGACCGTTACATCATTCCTGGCATTCCACCACCCATTGGCATAGCTGGTTCTGTGCTCTTGACTTCCCCGCTGCGCAAAGTCTCCCGACTTTGAGCACTTATTTCATTCATCATAATTATTATATTTCCAAAATTCATTTTTCTTAGTAGGATCTATGACTGGATTTTCAGCAATCTCAACCTCAAGTAATCCTTTTCCAAAAACATAATTACCAGCTGAAGAATAAAAATAATGATATCCTCTTTCAACAAATCCAGCCCTTACAGGATTGAGATGGATATAATTTAACTTATCCCAAATAAAATGTAATGTAAATATTTCCTCAGCATGATTCCCATATTGCCAAAATTGATAGCACTTATTTCTAGTATGCGTTTCGATTGCTTTTGAGAATCTCTCTAACATCCACTCTTTTCTACTTTCAGGTTCACTTTTGATTTTTTCCAGGATATTTTTGGCGGTAAATTTTTTAAAGTCTCTTAATAAATCTGATAAATTATGACTTTTTGATTGTACTATTAAATGAATGTGATTAGTCATGATGACATAGCCGTACACTATCATTCCTTTATTTTTGATACAATATTTTAGCGCTTCTATAACGATATCTCTATAGGTTTTTCGGGAAAAAACATCAATCCAATCTATAACTGTACAAGTAATAAAATGAGGTTTATCCTGATCTCTTATAATATAACCCTCTTTCATTGTGTTTGTTTTATTCTAAATATATAAATTTTAGAATAACTATTCAAGGTCTTACTATACAAATAAAGTCAACCTCTAAAGATTGACTTTGTTATATTACTAGCTCAAAGTCGGGAGACTTTGCGCAGCGGGGATGACAGGAGAATAATATTTCCTTACGGAAAACCATAAAAGGCCCCGATACCGTGAATACTTTCGTGTGGTCTAAGTATTACAAATTAAACATTTTAATAACATCATCTAAAAGCCAAAGCTACACGATAGAATCGTACGGTAGTGACGGTAATAGTTTACATTACCTGGCAATCTATCTTCTTTGCCCAAAATTCAAAAGTATTTCTTCATCAGTTTTTTCTTTTTCTTGATGTAAAGAATAGCAAAAGCTAATTGTACGTTCTTCTTTAAATCGTGCATATAATGTAGATCTTAATAATTGAGTTTTATTATCGTTGAACGGAGATCTTTTTTCATTATCAGGATTTCGTTTTACGGTATAACAGTATATTTTATCAGGATCCTCACTGTCACTTTTAGATAGTGAAGAAACCATTAATTTCTTTATATAGTCTGGTTGATTGGGGTTTACATGAGTTGGAATAAAACTGGAAAAGTGTAGATAAAACTGATGTAAAATTTCTCCTAGATTTGGTGCATAGCTAATATTGAAAAACTCCCTTAATGTTTGAGGGTCAATCATGATATGATTTGAATTGGCCGGAACTACTAAAGTATTGCTGGAGTCATTGGCATTTATAAATTCAAGCTTTAAAAGTGCATATTCGGGCCTTTTTTCATCTTCAACATACAACTTAACAAGAACTATGTAACTTTCACTTTTATAATTGAATGTAAAGGCTTCAATAACCCAGCCTTTGTCTTCCATATCTTCTTTAAGTAATTTCAGATTTTGTAAAATATGTGCACTTTTCATATGATAAACATTTTAGAAATAAAACTTTTTAATATACTCTTTGCTAAATTAAAATATTAAAATATGATTTCCTTACGGGAAACCGTATTTAAGTGAGAACCACAAAAAAACCGCCCTATAAAAATAGAGCGGTCTTACTATACAAATAAAGTCAACCTCTAAAGATTGACTTTGTTATATTACTAGCTCAAAGTCGGGAGACTTTGCGCAGCGGGGGAATTTTTTGCGAACTGTAAACGTGGATTTACTACAAACTTCGCCATCTTGCCAAACGCCTGTTGTGTGATGTTTTTATTTTTCCAATGTTTCTAGTAGCCAATTCAGGCAAACTTCGGAATCCATAATTGACCAAGAATGTGGATTTTTCGTTCCGTCTAATCGAACTCCTTTTCCTTGACTAACGATTACTCTGGCGTTTTCATTTCCCATTATTTTTAATTGGTTGATCATTGAGATGATATCAATTCCATTCCAATCATGTAAGTCACGATGTCTTTGATTAATTAACCAATCTGTATCCAAATCAGTGAACATTAAAAGAGGTATTTTTTTTAAATACTTTGCGTTTCCGCCCTCTTTTGCTCCGTAAGAATAAATAGAATTTTCCAGATATTTTTCCGGAAATTGATCTGGAGATCCTCCATAAATACTGTCCCAATTATTCTTTATCCATTTTGCTTCATCTACTGCAGGTTGATAAATATTTCTTTCGATTTCTCTTTCGCAATATTTGTAAAATCTGGCTTGGTCTAAAGGGGCATCTAATGCAAAAACTCCTTTTGGTATTAGAAAAAACTTTTCCGGATTTTTAGTTGCCTTTTCAGCGTAGGTTAAAGAAATCATTGCACCACTTGAAAGGCCTCCGATTATAAATTTATCTTTCGGTGCTTTATGCTTTGCAACAATTTCACTGAAAATTTTATCAAGTAATTTGAATTCTGCTTCTCGATTATCTGTTCCCCAATTGATTGATGGAACAATGACCATAATTCCTTTTTCAACTGCTATTTTTGGCAGAGTTATTTGTTTTAATGTATTTTCAACGAGTTCTCCACCAGAAGGAATAATCACTAAAACACCTTTAATACTAATTTTTGGTACATATTTATAATAAAATAATTCTGTAGAATCATCATCATTAATGTACAGGTCGGAATCATCTGTTTTTGAAACAGATAGTTTTTGAAATTCTTGTGCTTTACAAGATAAAAGATTAAAAAATAGAGCAAAAATTAATATGTTTTTCATTTTTAGTTTTTTTCGGTCAAAATATCGTACAACATCCAAATTTACGCATTGCGCTAATATAAAATATATACAATCGCGCGGTAACGAAAGGATCTGCTTTAAACAGGTTTATATATGTTTTACTTTGAAGCTTTAGATTTTTTAATACTCAAGGCTTTCTGTTGTATCCATTGTACAGCAGTATCTATAGGTGTTGTATCATTGCTGGAAGAAGTATTGTGCCCCAATTGAGGAAAAGAAGCATATTCGAAAGGTTTTCCTTGTGCTTTAAGGGTGTTCAATTGTTCTATACACAACTTTACCGGAATCTGTATGTCTTTTTCACCAAAAAGCCAAAGCCCGGGAATTGAAAGGGTATTCAGATAGGTTTTGGGGTCGGTGGCTACAAATTGATATTTGTCCGGATCATTTTTAGTATGCTCGGCGGCATCTGCTTCGGTGTGATTTTCCCAGAAATTGTTGTTTCCATTGGTATAAAAC
Source organism: Chryseobacterium sp. SIMBA_028 (assembly GCF_046535285.1). Lineage (NCBI taxonomy): Bacteria > Pseudomonadati > Bacteroidota > Flavobacteriia > Flavobacteriales > Weeksellaceae > Chryseobacterium > Chryseobacterium sp. SIMBA_028. The sequence goes on from NZ_JAWRWZ010000006.1 coordinate 49,378, forward strand.
TGAAATCGAAGTTGTTCCAGAGTGGTAATGGTAGGGCCGCTAAATAAAACCATAAAGTCAATTTTTGGGTTTTTGCTTGCCGCCATCGGGATGATCCATCCTGCCTGACTGAAGCCAACTAATCCAATGGGTATTTTTTTATCTTTCAAATAGGTTTGAAATGTTGCTGTGGCTGCATTGGCATCCTGAGCCAGTAAAGTAAGATTAGCAGGGTCTATATTATTGGTACCCACAGAGGGACCTACATATACACCTCCAGATTCTCCAACTCCGCGTTTGTCGTAGGTGAATACAGCAATGCCTTCTTTGGCGAGACGTTTTGCAAATTCCATTTCTCTTTTTACCGGATCTGACCCGTGAACAATGACCACTGCTGCAACTGGTTTCTTAGGTTCTACAAAGGAGCCCGCAAGAGTGATATCTTGACTTTCAAACTTTACATCCTGAATGGTAAAGTCGGCGGATTGTGAAAAAACTGTTTCTGGTAAAGCTATTAATAACAGCCAAATAAATAGGGTAGAAAAAAAGTTATTTTTCATGGGTTATCGTTACGGGTCAAATATAATAAAAAACCGCTCTATAAAATAGACCGGTTTTAGTTTATATATAGTAGTTAAGACTACATCATTCCTGGCATTCCACCACCCATTGGCATAGCTGGTTCTGCGCTCTTCGCTTTAGTGATAATACATTCAGTTGTTAACAACTATTGCCAAGCCTCTTTTTTGCCAAGCAATTCGATAACAGTACATATCTTAGTTATTTCAATTGTCAAAAATTTATAAAATATCAGAGGTCCATGTGTTGTTTCCTGCTAGACTTTCAACGGTATCAATTTTCCAAACTTGCCCTTGTTTAACTACGATATATTTTTTCGACGGTGCTATGTTTTTAATTTTTGGTGTTTGTATTTCTACTTTATTTTTTGTTAATTCTGTGCACATTGCAATTTCAGAGCTTGAGTTATAAGTCCCACCATAGAAAAAATAACCTGTATGTGCCCTATGATATTGTCTGTTTTTTGAAGTGCAATATTTGTTGTAAATGCTCTGCAAAACTTTTCTTGCCACACTGTCAATTTTTGCAAGTTCATCTAATTGAGTTCGTTCTCTTTTTACCAAATTATGGCAGTCGTTCGCCCATTTGTTATACACTTTTACGAACTCAATAATGGTGTCCATTGATGTTCTATCGGTGTCTGGCAAAGTATTTTCTATGTATTTGTCGAAGTCCATTTTGATCAGTGATGTCTGGCTTAAAGTTGCTGCTAACACCCAAATTTACACATTGTGTAAATAGTATAGAGCTATAGTTATTATATATATTTTTTGTAACCCTATTTTATATCAAGACCACAAAAAAACCGCCCTATAAAAATAGAGCGGTTAGTATATTAATCTGCCTCGGTCGCTGACCGTTACATCATTCCTGGCATTCCACCACCCATTGGCATAGCTGGTTCTGCGCTCTTCACTTCAGTGATTACACATTCAGTGGTAAGAAGCATTCCAGATACAGAAGCTGCGTTTTCAAGAGCAACTCTTGTTACTTTAGTTGGGTCAATGATTCCTGCTTCAAGCATGTGAACATATTCGTCAGTTTTCGCGTTGTATCCGAAGTCTCCAGTTCCTTCTGCTACTTTAGCAACAATTACAGAACCTTCACCTCCTGCGTTAGCAACGATTTGTCTTAATGGCTCTTCGATTGCTCTTTTCACGATTTTGATCCCTGTAGTTTCGTCAGAGTTAATTCCAGTAAGGTTTTCTAAAGCTGAGATTGCTCTTACTAAAGCAACACCACCTCCAGCTACGATACCTTCTTCAACAGCTGCTCTTGTAGCGTGTAGGGCATCATCAACTCTGTCTTTTTTCTCTTTCATTTCAACTTCAGAAGCTGCTCCTACGTACAGTACAGCAACACCACCTGCTAACTTAGCTAATCTTTCCTGAAGTTTTTCTTTATCATAATCAGAAGTAGATGTTTCCATCTGAGCTTTGATCTGAGATACTCTTCCTTTGATTTTAGCTTCGTCACCACCACCGTTTACAACAGTCGTGTTGTCTTTATCAATCGTTACTTTCTCAGCAGTTCCAAGCATATCCAAAGAGATGTTTTCCATAGTGAAACCTTGCTCTTCAGAGATCACCTGACCTCCTGTAAGGATTGCGATATCTTCTAACATTGCTTTTCTTCTGTCTCCGAATCCTGGAGCTTTTACAGCAGCAATTTTAAGAGAACCTCTTAGTTTGTTTACTACCAAAGTAGCTAAAGCTTCACCTTCAACTTCTTCAGAGATAATTAATAGAGACTTACCACCTTGTGCAATTGGCTCAAGAACTGGAAGTAATTCTTTCATTGAAGAAATTTTCTTCTCTACTAAAAGGATATATGGGTTTTCTAGTTCAGCTAACATTTTCTCAGGGTTAGTCACGAAGTAAGGTGACTGGTACCCTCTGTCAAATTGCATTCCTTCTACAACGTCTACTGTTGTATCAATACCTTTAGCTTCTTCTACAGTAATTACCCCTTCTTTACCCACTTTTCCGAAAGCTTCAGCGATTAATGCACCAATAGTTTCGTCATTGTTAGCAGAAACTGAAGCAACCTGCTTCACCATTTCTGTAGAATCTCCAACAGTTTGAGACTGTGTTTTTAGGTTTTCAACAACTGCAGTTACTGCTTTATCGATTCCTCTTTTAAGATCCATTGGGTTAGCACCAGCAGCTACATTCTTAAGACCTTCTCTTACGATAGCCTGTGCCAATACAGTAGCGGTAGTAGTACCATCTCCTGCAATATCATTAGTTTTGGACGCAACTTCTTTTACCATTTGCGCACCCATATTTTCTACTCTGTCTTCAAGTTCGATTTCTTTTGCAACAGACACCCCGTCCTTAGTTACGTGAGGAGCACCGAAAGATTTTTCGATTACTACGTTTCTACCTTTAGGACCTAAAGTTACTTTTACTGCATTAGCCAATGCATCTACCCCTCTCTTTAGAGCATCTCTTGATTCAATATCGAATTTTATTTCTTTTGCCATTTTTTTCTTGTATTAATGTACAATGTACGATGTACAATGTACTTGATTTACTTTTTAATGTTTGATTTTTTATCAGTCATGAATACATTGTACATTTTACATTGTACAACGTACAGATTTACCCGATGATTCCTAATAGATCAGCTTCTCTTACGATTAGATAGTCTTTCCCTTCTAACTTTAATTCAGCCCCTGAATATTTTCCATAAAGAACTTTGTCACCTACCTGAACAGTTGTAGGCTCATCTTTTTTACCAGGACCTACTGCCACTACAGTACCTTCTTGCGGCTTTTCCTTTGCAGTGTCCGGGATAATAATACCTGAAGCTGTTTTAGTTTCTGCAGCAATTGGTTCTACCAATACTCTGTCTGCTAATGGTTTAAAGTTTACTGACATAATATATTTATTTTTTAATTATTCCTGTCTAGTAAGACTCTAAATGTATGCCATGCAGCACTGGTGGATGAAATGGCAGACTTTTGTTTCCGAATGTGAAAATTTGGCAGAAAAATAAAAAAAGCCGGAATTTTCCGACTTTTATTTTTGTATGTTATGAGTTGATTTTATTATGGACAGTGCTGTCCCGGACCGATCCATAGGATACATTGTCCCTTGTAATTGTACTCGCAGCAAAAGCGTCCTGCTGCTCCGCCATTGATTACTTTCTGTGCGTCTCTGCTTAATAATTTAGCATTTTTCATAGTTAATAATGTTTAGTTTGTACAGTTCCTGAGCATTTAAAGTCAATCAGGGTTTTGACATTTGGTGTTGAAGTCTTCATTCAAATATAAAACTTTTTCCTTAATCTGTGATATATTTTTAGAATTTATTTTTTAATTAAATGTTTGGTTATCAGTTTGATGATTTTGCGTAATGGTTTCCAGATACATTTTTTTTTCATTCATATCTATGTCTTGCTTCATGATCTTTCTTGTTTCGGGATCAATGTAATAGGTGAGATTTGTGGTGTTATCACTGATATCATCGGTGGTTTTTACCGCCCAGACCTTTTTGCCATTCAGGTCGGTTTTCTTGACCTTCAGAATGTAGGCTTTCATGACTCCTTTTTTAGCCGTGGATTATAATCGAAAATAGAAAACTCTGTGGTAGTATTTTCTTCAATGGTAAGAAACGGGTCATCATAGGGTAGCTGCTGCTGTCAAAGTAATTTTCTGCAGGAATTTCTATATCTTCTTTCTGCTGGGTCTTTTTATCAAGGTAATATCCGGTTACTTTGCTTTTATTATAGAGAAGAGTTATATTTCTCATCCTATTAAAAGATGAATGTTGTACGGGTTGAAAATTAGTAATTTTTTAGGAGTAAGCTGCTGCCGCGAAAAAAAATGAGTGCTGCTCATTAACACAAGAAAAAAAATGCTCTCATAATATTTTTAATAATTAGTTATACTGATTATTAAAAAGTTGCAATTTATTCTCTTTGAGGTTCTGGAGAAATACTTTCCTGCTCCATTGAAAATATCACGCTCGTAATCTTCCATTCATTTTTAATTTTCACAAGCCCCCAGGATTCTTTGCCCCATAAACCTTTCTTTCCGCCGGCCCAAAAACTAAAATCAAATGTTATCGAAGCTATGCTGCCATCCGTATCAATATTTACATTAGAAAACTTTTCTTCCTTTGTAGATCCTTTAGTTGTACTTCTAAACCATGATTTATAATCTGCTGTTTTACGATCTAAGGATTTGGGGTCTTTCTCAATTCTTTTCTGCTGTGTTTTATCTTTATATACACCAACCCAGGTGACAGGTCCGTCATAAAATAACTTGTACAGGCTAGTGCTGTCTTTGGCTTTTAAGCTGTACATAAAGGTATCCAGTACTTTTCGAAGTTCAACTGTATGTTGCTGAGCATCAGTTTTATTTTGTGAATGGATGAAATTAAATCCTGAAAGGAAAATAATAACAGTTAGAAATATACTTTTCATGATTTCTTGTTTAGCTTTCTTAAAATCAGTCTGATTTTTTCTGTGAAACTAAATTAACAAAAAATGTGAATGTGAAATAAAAATATTGATTACTAGTGTTTTAAATGAATGTAATGATCTTGTTTTATACAGGAACTTTTAGCCTACATGATTTTTTGAAGGCTGATTGATTTTTGAAATAATAGCTCCTGAAACTGCAATCCCAATAAAATTGGTGACGGATCTGGCTTCATTCATAAAACGATCTACACTGTAAAGAAGGGCAATATCTGTTAATGGGATTTTTCCAAATCGGTTCAAGGTGAAAATCAGGGCCAGAAATCCTGATCCCGGTACTCCGGAGGCTGTTTTTGAAGTCATGGAAATAATAATAAACAACCCTATATAATCTTGAATGTTCAGTGAAATATTATAAAACTGAACAAGAAAACAACAGGTGACAGAAAGGTAGATACAAGCTCCGGCAAGATTGAAATTATATCCCAAAGGAATAATAAATCTTAAAATTTTTCTGCTGTATCCTTCAGATTCCATTTTCTCAAAAATTAAGGGAAAAGCTGTTTTGGAGGACGATGTACTCATTACCAGAATAATTTCTTCCTTAATGTTCAATAAAAATTTCCAGAGATTAAATTTGAACAGATAAGAAACAAACCCCAGAATTCCAAAAATGAATACTATATCGGCAATATATACGGTAGCCACCACTTTACTCAAAGGTAAAAGAGTATTGATGCCATATACCGAAACACCATAAGCGATATTACAAAAAATAATAAGAGGCAGAATGATATAAAGATATTTAATGACCGTATAGAAAATATGTCCTCCACGATCTAGTATATTCAGAAACTTTTCTTTTTGAGGGGTAAGGTTCATGGCAATTCCTATTACAATAGAGAGTAGAAGAAAAATACCATGCCTGTTAAGATATAAAAGGGTAGATAAACTGTTGTCTTTAATCTCAAATGTTTTAGGGAGAGAAGTATTGATTCTGGTGACATCAATTCCAGTATCAGAGCCAGGCTGCATCACTAATCCAAAAATAAAACCTATCATGATGGCTGCCGAACTCATGATCAAAAAATATAAAATGGTTTGGCCTATCACATTTCTTGCATTTTTGATTTCAGACAATTGGCTGATTCCATACATTACTGCCATAAAGATAACAGGAAGTATCAGTGTTTCCAGAATCATAAAAAAGTACCGGCTTACCACTCCCAGCTTGATGCTCTGCTCTGGAAAGTAGTGGCCTGCCAATACCCCGCCCATCATTGCTGTAAAGACATACAATGTGAGATTTTTAAGGTACCTGCCGGTAAATGTTTTTTGAGATTCTAGAGGATTCATCTGGAGAAATAGGCTGTCTTTACAAAACTAATTTTTAGGTTTGATTATTATTTATGAAGTTGAAGATAACAATTATTCATCAAATTCTTATCATATGGTTCCAAGAAGCAAGGCTCCTATCAGCATGATAATGGACGATCCGATGGCCCACTTTAATGTGTATTTCAAATGATCCGAATATTCTACCCCTGCTAATGATACCAATAGGTAAGTGGAAGGAACCAGCGGGCTTAATAAATGGGAAGCCTGCCCTACAAGACTTGCTCTTCCCAATATTTCCGGAGCAATATCCAGCTGATGCCCCGTTGCCTCAATAATAGGGAGTATCCCAAAATAATAAGCATCATTCGTAAGAAAAAACGTCAGGGGAACACTGAAGATGGCTGTAATAATATTCAGGGAGCCGCCCCAGCTTTTGGGTACAATATCTATCATGCTGTTGCCCATAGCCTGCATGATGCCGGTTCCATTCAGAATACCCGTAAAAATGCCAGCTCCAAAAATCATCCCTGCTACAGATAATGCATTCCCTGCGTGCTTTGAAATAATTTTCTGCTGATCTTTAAGTTTAGGATAGTTGATGACAGAGGCAATACAAAAGGCAATCATAAAAGCGATGCCCAATGGAACGATATCTAATATCATCACCGTCAATAAAACAAGCGTTAATAGTAAATTTACCCAGATCAGTTTGGGGCGGAGAAGCTTAGGGTCAGACTCTCCGGCAATATCGCCAGCGCTATATTTGGTGTATTTTCCATACTTTGCAATGCGTTTTTTTTCTTTGTTTCCCAGAATATAGGCCACAAATATTACCCAGATAATTCCTAAAGCCATAATAGGAATCATAGGGACAAAAATTTCTGTATGTCCTAGTTTCAGGGAACTCATCACTCTTGCAGTGGGGCCTCCCCATGGTAAAATATTCATAATTCCTCCGGCCAGCATAATAATGCAGGTTAGTGTCAAAGGATTCATTCCTTGTTTTTTATATAATGGAAGCATGGCGGCCACTACAATGATATAGGTAGAAGAACCGTCCCCATCCAGAGAAACCAGTGTAGTAAGAATGGCTGTTCCAATAGTAGTCTTTACAGGGTTGTCTCCTACAGCTTTTAAAATAAGATTGACCAACGGTTCAAAAAGTCCGGTGTCTATCATTAAGCTGAAATAAAGAATGGCAAAAATGAGCATAACACCCGTGAGAGCTATTTCCTTTACTCCATTCTTCATCATTTCTCCCAATTGAGGTCCGAATCCAGCTAAAAATGCTACTGTGACAGGAATAATGACCAAGGCGGTAAGGGGTGTCATCTTTTTATTCATGATAAGCACCATAAAAATGATGATCATCAAAAATCCGAGGAGTGTAAGCATAAGAAGGGGTATTTTTTAGTTATTTATTTTTATTTTTTCTCCAGTCAAAATTGTTTCGGAAACCGATGTAGGCATAGTTGCTGGTAGATCCGGTTTCCAGCTGGTTGATAAAGGCCACTTCGATGGCTGAGTTTTTTCCTGTTTTTATTCCTATACCGGCTGTTAAACGGTTACTGTCGAATGTTTCTTCCTTGCTGGCATTCATTCTGATTTCATTTTTTAGAATACCATAGAATTTTTCTTTTTGTCCGGCTTTATTGAATGGAATTCTTAGAGAAATAAGGTAACGTAGTCTTACAATGAATTCATCCGGATTACTGATAAACCGCTCTTCTACACGGAAGCGGTGTGAGATAGAAGTTCTTCCTATATTCCCTCCCAGGCTTACCTGTTGAAAAGGCCTTTTTTCATACCTTTCTTTTTTGGAATTATCAGATTTGTACGAATCCAGAATAAGGAACATCATTCCTAAAGCAGGTCTTACCTCATGGGCTACTTCATAATCCACATAAGCGGAGACAAGAAAAAGTCTGGTGTCATAGGCCAGATCAAAAGAGCGGTATTGGGAAAGGGCTGTTAACGTACTTTTGTCTGTCAGTTTTGCAGACATCAGGTACTGGAACCACATATTATAAGTGTCTCTACTTTGAGCATAGGTAAACTGGCTGAGCCCCAGTAGGAGAAAGGCGAGTAACGATAATTTAATTTTCATGTAATACTGAATTAATATCCTGCTTTCTCAAATATATTTATAAGAAACACCCGTGAACTTATTTTTCAATCAATGGCAGTTTTTATCAGTGAACTGCAATCCGGGGAGAAAAAGGTCTTATATTTGAAAGATTGAAAATTGAATATTTTAGATGTTTTTTATTATAAATATTGTATTTATATTATTGGTTTTTAGGATTTTACTTAATGGTAGGATTTTGAAAAAGCTGATGAAATATCATTGGGGCTTTTTGCTGAAATTTCAGCATGCTTTATTCTTTTTATTCTTTTTTATCATCACTTTTTTCACCGAAAACTACTTTTTAGATGTCCCGGAACTCATCTGGTCTGTATTATTTGTTATAATTTTCAATATTGGAATTTACTATCTGGTCTATTTTTATCTTGTCCCCAGGTTTTATCTTGCCAATAAGTATCCTGAATTTATTTTGTATGCACTCATCTGTTTTTTAGTTTCAAGTCTTTTTAGGATTTTACTGGAGCCTGCAGTGTTCCACATGAAGTTTAATGAAACCCTTTCCAATACAAAATTTCTGTATAATGTATACACTGCCCAAGGGATTGTAATACTTGTGGCTTCATTTCTGGGGATCACGAAAGATAAATTTTTGATAGAGCAGGATTTTAAAGAATTGGGTGAGGAAAAAGATCAGTTGTATCTGAACCTTTTGAAATCGAAGCTAAACCCTCATTTCTTGCTGAATACACTTAATAATATTTATTCTAAAAGTATTAATCCATCCGAGAATACCTCTGAATCTATTTTGCAGCTCAGCCGGCTGTTGCAGTATGTTATTTATGATACCAATAAGGAGAAAATTACGCTTATGCAGGAGTTTTCGTCCATTAAATCCCTGATAGGACTTTATCAGTTAAAGTATAATAATTTGTTGGATATCAATTTTACAATAGAAGATGAAGAAACATTGGAACTCATTGAGGTTCCGCCTTCTGTTTGCCTGACCTTATTTGAGAATGCTCTGAAACATTCGGCGGTAGGAATTGAGGACAATAGCTTTATCAGAGTGTACTATAAAATAGAAAATCAGGAATTTTTATTTGAAATAAAGAATTCTGTAGCACAAAACCGAAATCTTATGGGCAACTTTAATGATAATGGATTGGGAAATGAAGCAGTCATCAGTATTTTGGAAAAATATTATCCAGAAAGATTTACTTTTATATCTGAGGAAATTGAAAATAATACATACGAGACGATGTTAAAAATTAAATTATAATGGCAAACCTTACTATCGTAGGAGTGGACGATGAATATCCGGCATTAGAGCTTATCCGGCATTATTGTGAGCAGATAGAAGATATAGATTTGCTGGAGGTATTTCAGAATCCGGAAAAAGCTCTTCAATATTTACAGAAGAATAGGGTAGATCTGGTTATTCTGGATATTAATATGCCTTATATCAACGGGATTGACCTTCTGTTAAAACTACCATATACACCACTATGTATATTTCTTACGTTAGAAACTCAATATGCAGTAAAGGCATTTGAATTGGATGTTGTACATTATCTGGTAAAGCCTGTAGATTTTGAAACCTTTAAAAGAGCGGTCTATAAAGCAAAAGATTTTTTACAGTTTAAGAAGTCTGCCGAAGACAAAAAGCAGGAAGATTTTATCATGTTTAAGTCTAACTATATCATGAATAAAGTCCTACTACAAGATATAAAATGGATTCAGGGCTTTGGAGAATATATTATTTTGATCACCCATTTGAAAAAATATATGATTCTGGAAAGGATGTCTAATTTTGAAGAAAATTTTCAAAATCTGGGATTCATAAGAATTCATAAATCATATATTGTTCTCTTTTCACATATCAGTTCATATGATTCGAACACAATTTATCTGAAAGGTGGGGAGCAGCTTCCACTGGGAAGAACCTATAAAAAACAACTGAAAGAATATTTTGGATAAAAAGCATGGTTTAACTTTTTGTAGATCGTCTTATTGAAAAATAAAAAGCTCACTGTATCAGTGAACTTTTCTACTATTTTTTTAAGGGCATGACTGCTTATAATCATCAAGGAGTTTTTTGTACATTTTGGTGTATAACTCAGTTTTGTAATGCATATTGATTCTTGCAGCTTCAGCTCCTTTTTTTCCCTTTACCATTGCTTTTCTTTCCACATCGGATTCTTTTTTATTTTCCTTAAAGGTTTTATTGGAAAAATATTCATTCTTTCTGGCCTCATCTACTTTTTTCAGAAATTCAGGACAGTCGGCACCTACAATTTCATAAGCTGTATAAAACTTTTTATAGAGTGTTTTCATATTGAATAACGCCAATGGGCTTAATGAACTGTAATCTACCGGAGCAACGGCCACTGTGTCATCAGGCTTGCTGAGGTAAATCATGACATAGGTCAACTGGCAGGTGTCCTCATTTCCATCAAATCCTGTGGCGAAATTATTTCCATAGTTTGCTTTGCACATCATACTTCTGTACCCATAAAGATTAATGGGGCCTTTCTCCATCAAAGGAAGCATTAATACTCTTCCTTCTGATTCCATTTTCAAGTCATTATTGATCTCCTTTACAATTCTTTTATCCAGTTGAAAAACTTCATGGGTATCCTCGTTAGTATACATAAGACTTTTGATATCAGATACCGGAATCAGTTGTATGTTTTTATCTTCTTTCGAGGATTTGAACTTCACTTCTTTCCTATCCAAATGAGCACTTTTCTCACTATTTCCTCCTATAAACTGGAATGTTGCAACATCGGGCAGCGTAAAATCCTGCGCAACTCCCTTTTTCGTACTTCCATCCTCCATAAGGATTTCAATCGGAAGAAAATCTCTTTTGCCTGTATAAAACTGCAGAGATTGGGCACATAAGGTAGATGCTGTCACAATGGACAGTAATAAGATTGTAAGTTTTTTCATGGTTATTGTTAATGATTGTATTAGCTTTTTCCTGCTGCCTGCATTGGATTTACTTTTCCATTTGAGCTTCCTCTCACAGGGCCTCCTTCCTGTTTTTGTTTAAAGAGTTGGAACTTTGAAGTTTCTGTACCAGAGCCATTATTGCTCCAAAGATTATTAGTAGTATCAATATCAGCCGTTTCTCTCATGGGATCAAGCTGTATAGACTTTAGTTTTTTATCAAAATAATACGTCTTGGAAACTTTCTGTTCATTCAGTCTCCAGATTTGTGCAGATGACTTATCATACAATGTTGTACCATCTTCAAATGTGAATTCAAGGATGATAGGCATTACTAATCCACCCTTATTCACAAAGTCAATTTGATAGGCTGTAATATTTTTGAATTTCTCCTTATCCTTAGCATCCAAAGGTAGAGTAGCGTCTGTTTTAGCAGTATATTCTTTTGTACTTGGTTTTTCCTGACCTCTGTCATATCGATAATAGAAATCCTGAGCATCTTTATCACCATCTACATAGAACTTAATATTTTTATCTTCTCTATTTCTGATTTTTGAGATATCTTCAAAACTGCTCACTAACGGTTTTTCAGCCTGATATTTTATTTCTTCAACAGCCTTTGGATTGGTTTCCAAATTAGGAGTTGCTATCGTTACTTTATCAATGGCAATATCTACAGGATCTGTTCCGTAGAACCATCCTCTCCAGAACCAGTCAAGGTCCTCACCACTGGCGTCCTCCAGCGTACGGAAAAGATCTGCTGGTTCAGGATGTTTGAACGCCCATCTTTTTGCATAGGTTTTGAATGCCTTGTCAAAAAGTTCTCTTCCCATGATGGTCTCACGAAGAATATTTAATCCTGTGGCAGGTTTTGAATACGCATTGGGACCGTACTGAACAATATTTTCAGAATTACTCATGATGGGTTCCAATTGATCCTTTGGAAGCTTCATATAATCCACGATCGTCCATGCCGGACCTCTTTTGGATGGGAACTTGTTGTCCCATTTCTCCTCCGTAAGATATTCTGTGAATGTATTCAGTCCTTCATCCATCCATGCCCATTGTCTCTCATCTGAATTGATGATCATAGGGAAGAAGTTGTGTCCCACTTCGTGGATCACTACTCCTATCATTCCGTTTTTAGTTCCCTCAGAATAGGTTCCGTCTTTTTCCGTTCTTCCGAAGTTGAAACAGATCATAGGATATTCCATTCCGCTGGCAGCCTCTACAGACTGAGCAACTGGGTAGGGATAGGGAATTGTAAATTCCGAATATGTTTTAATAGTATGAGCTACTGCCTTTGTGGAAAACTTTCTGTAAAGACCGTAAGATTCTTTCGGGTAGAAACTCATAGCCATGACCTTGTTATTATTTTCAGGAATTGTTACACGCATTCCGTCCCAAACAAATTTTCTGGAAGAAGTCCATGCAAAATCTCTGACATCTTTAGCCTCAAAAACCCAGGTTTTTCTTTGTTTTGAATGATTTTTCTCAGCTTTTTTAGCATCGTCTAAGGTGACAATTTCTATAGGTTCAGAAGCATTTTCAGCTTTTCTGTATCTTGAAAGCTGATCAGAGGTTAAGACCTGATCATAGTTTTTACATTCACCTGTTCCACCTACAATGTGATCAGCAGGTACATTCATGGAAACCTTAAAGTCCCCGAAAACCAATGCGAATTCACCTCTTCCGGTAAACTGGTGGTTCTGCCAACCTTGGAAATCACTGTAAACACACATCCTTGGGTACCATTGTGCCATGGTATAAAGGTCATTGCCATCTTCAGGAAAGTTTTCATAGCCACCACGGCCGCCCATCTTTATCCTGTTGGAAATATTGTAGTTCCAGTCTACCTTAAACATGAATTTTTCTCCCTTTTTTAAAGCCTTAGGAAGATCAATACGCATCATGGTTTTGTTTACTGTATACTTTAAAGGCGTTCCCGAAGCATCCGTTACTTTTTCAAGATTTACCCCATAGCCATTATCCTTTACAGGAAGTTCTGTTGCTTTTAATTGGGTATCATTAGTTGATGCAGGGAGCTTTGTAGAAGCATCATATCCGGCATTTCTTATACTTGAATGTTCATTTTCATCAAGCTGAAGCCAAATATAATCCAGTTCATCCGGAGAATTATTATAATAGGTAACCGTTTCTGAACCTTTCAGATTTCTTTTGTCCTCATCAAGGTAAGCCGTGATGTTGTAATCAGCTCTGTTTTGCCAGTATCCATGGCCCGGTGCACCAGAAGCTGTTCTGTAAATATTGGGTGTCGGAAGAATAGTACCCAGCTGCTCAAACTTGTTTCCATGGTTGCTGCCCGGGTTATTCTGAATATTTTGTGCGGTGAAACCTGTATATGAGAATACAGAAAGTGAAAGTATAGCAACTTTTAGTTTCATAACCGAAAAGATTTAATATTGATCAAAGATAGTAATAAGCTGTTGAAAAAATGAAAATATTTCACGTTTAGAACGGAATTCTTTCCAATGTCATTTTTAAGGATAAAGCAAATACTCCTGATGAAACAAAGAGGATCCAATCCTTTTTATTGACCTTAAAAATATTGAGAAGAATAAATAAGACCGCAAGAATAGCAAAAACAATGACGATCTGTCCAAGCTCCAATCCAATATTGAAGCCTAACAGCGGAATCGCTATACTCTGGCTTTTTGCAATCATAACCCTTGCCGTATTGGCAAAACCCATCCCGTGAACAAGTCCAAAGATCAGGGCAATGTAGTAATTGGCCCGCATTAGAGTCTGTTTTTGATTTTTCATGATGATATTATCCAGAGAAGTCAGAACAATAGTCAAGGGAATTAAAAATTCAACCCAATCAGATGGAACCCTGAAAACATCCAGAATACTTAGGGCTAGGGTAATAGAATGCCCGATGGTGAATGCGGTCACAAGGATCAGAATTTTTTTCCAGTCACTGTAAGAATAAATAGCAATAAGTGCCAGTACAAACAGCTGATGATCTAAGGCATCCAGAGAAATGATGTGCTCCCAGCCAAGGTTTAAATAAAATAGAAAATCCTGCATTTAGTAATATATTGTTGGTTTTGTTGATTGTGTTAAATTCTTAAAATTGATGATGTTTGGTTTATAATATTTGTTAATATTTTAATGAATAAACAATTAAATAAAATTTGTATTATTGTATTGTTAAAAAAAAACAACATGAATTTAAAGAGATTATTTTTTACAAAAGTAAGCATTTCCTATGGTGGAGCGAAGCTTCTTAAGAATGCTACAGTTGCTTTTTTAGGGTTATATTCCTATGGTTTTTACGGACAGGTACAAAAATTGGATTCTCGATTTGATATTTTGTTGAAAAATAAAGAGAACCTGGCCAATGGAAAAACCATAAAAGGTTTAGAAACAGCTGATATGAAGCTGGATCAACATTTGGTAGTGACTTCGAAAGGAGCGAAAACAATGTACTCATGTATTATTTATACTAAAGATCCTGAAAAATTAAAATCTGATGGATTTTTAGTTCAGAGCCAGTTACCAACTTTCTCTACAGCTTTGGTTACGATTGAAGATATTGAAAGATTGATGAATCTACCTTATGTAACATCTGTGATGGCTCCTACATTTGATGAACTGCATAATGATGTGAGCAGGGCTCAGTCTGGAGCTAGCCTTTTACAGGCTGGGGTTTTCAATAATACAGCCTATAACGGGACAGGTATTTTGGTAGGGGTTTACGATACCGGAATAGACTGGAAGCATCCGGATTTTAGAAAAGCAGATGATCAGACAAAAAGCAGAATTGTTTCTATCTGGGATCAGACTTTAACAGCTCAAGGTGCTGAAGTTTCTCCTACAGGATTTTCAACAGGGGTAGAGTATACACGAGCCCAGATTGAAGATGAATTAGATGGTACTCCTCCAGGATTTGTTCGTGAAAATGATACCAATGGACACGGAACCCACGTGGCTGGAACCGCAGCAGGAAATGGAGCTGCTTTTGCCGATAAGAGACATAAAGGTTTTTCGACTGACGCAGATATTGTTTTTGTAAAAGGTGGAAATGGATCTTTTCCTGTAACCAATACCATTAATGCTTTGACATACTTCAAGAATGTAGCAACAGCCTTAAACAAGCCGATTGTTGTAAACATGAGTATTGGAGGGCAGGCAAGTGCCCATGATGGAACATCTTCTCATGAAGTGGCTGTTGACAATTTCACGTCCTCAGGACCGGGAAGAGTAGTGGTGATCTCTGCAGGAAATGATTATGGTGCCAGTCTTCATAGAAAAGTAGATATAGAGCCAGGTGGTGCACAATCTTATGTTTTTACTGCGGCAAGCAATACTTCTGCTGCTGCTGTATTTAGCTTTATCATGTATGCTAATAATGATACAGCTGTTACAGCGAAATTAACAGCTCCTGATGGTCAGCAATATGTGCAAAATATAAGTACAAATACCACCCATAGTATATTAGGAGGAGGATTTACTGCTGCTATGTATAATTACTGGGGGACAGATAATAATAAACGCTATGTTCAGTTAGTGATCAACAGAGTTGCAGGATCCACTGCCAATTGTCAAGGAAATTATACGCTGGAAATTACAAATAATGGCGCACAAACAATTAATACACATGGTTGGCTTTATAGCCAAGGAGTAGCAACTACCTTACAAAATGGTGATAACGAGTATATTGTAGGAACGCCTGGTAATGCATCTAGCGCAATCACGGTAGCGTCTTATATGGGACGCGCAAGTTGGTATGCGCCCGCAGGAGGATATTTGTATACAACTCCACAAGAATCCATCTCTCCATTTAGTGCACAAGGACCAAGAGTTGATAATTTTCAAAAACCAGATATCACAGGGTCCGGACAAGTTGTTATTTCATCAAGATCCGGTAATTCTGCACCAGCAGCTACAGATATTATTGCCAATACCAATTATTATGTGAAAAATCAAGGAACGAGTATGTCGTCTCCTGGAGTTGCCGGAGCGGTGGGACTGTTGCTTCAGGCGAATCCGACATTAACTGCAGCACAGGTTAAGGCACGTCTTACTTCCAATGCAAGAAAAGATGGAGCAACAGGAAATATTCCCAATACAAGATGGGGATACGGAAAGTTAGACATCTATAAGGCAGTTACTGATGAATTAGGATGTGTAAAATCCAATTTTGAGGTTGTTACCTATGATGAACCATATATTATTGCCAATACAGAGAGTAACAGTGCCGCCAGCAATTTTGATAATATGGCACTAGCTGTTCGATATACCCCAACCTTAACTGGTAAATTGGGTGGCTTTTCATTTACATCCGGATCCGGGGCGATTCCTACTGATTTGGCAGTAGATATTCAAATAAGAAAAGTAAATGCCAATGGAGATCCGGGAGATATTATTGCTACAAAAACAGTTTCCTCATGGGTCAATGATGTACAGAGATTTACCTGGAATTATGTTGATTTGTCGAGCTTAAATGTTCAAATGGTGACAGGAAAAGATTTCTATATTGTAATCAACGGTTTGGCAGGAAGAGTAGCCATAAAAAATGAAACTACTGCAGTAAGCGGACGCAGCAAAACATCAACGGATGGAACAAGCTGGATTACCAGAACTTTTGATCTTAAAATGAGAGCTACGGTTTATGAAGATGTAGCAGAGGTGAAAAACCTGGCTACGGCTAATCAAACTAAAACAGCTTCAGCTGCTACCGGATATAATTATTTTACAAATGCTTGTCAGTTAATTTCAAGAGTAGAAAAAGAGGCTGCAAGTACAGTAACTGGAAGTGTAACTTCAAAAGTATGGGTTGATAATGTACAGCCGTATTATGTTTCAAGAAGATATGAAATAAACCCTGCAACCAATGCTACAACAGCTACAGGAAAAGTTACTTTATACTTTAAACAGGCAGATTTTGATGCATACAACCAGACAAGTGTTATAAAACTACCTACTTCTGCTAGCGATAATGGTAATAAAGCAAATCTTATTATTGAAAAATATGCAGGAACAAGTACCACTGGTACTGTAGTTTCATACGGAAGTCCTGCTGCTACTATTACCCCTAATATTGCTGATATTGTATGGAATGAAACTTACCAGTATTGGGAAGTAAGCTTCCTGTCAGTAGGTTTTGGTGGGTATTTTGTGAAAACAAGCCCAACTTTAGGTACAACAGAGGTAAAGCTGAATTCAGAAGTGAACATCACTCCAAATCCAGCTAAGGACTTTGTAAATGTTATGTTAGGAAGACACTCTAAAGGGACAGTGACCATTTATGATGCTTCAGGAAAATTGATCAAGACTGTGGGAGTTAATACAAATTCAAACAGAATCAATGTTTCAGAATTAGTAAAAGGAACTTACTTGTTTACCATTATGTTGAGCGACAATACTACAATTACTAAAAAAGTAGTTAAAGAATAGTTTCAACTCCATTGAATAATAAATAAAAGCAGCAGTTTCCATAACTGTTGCTTTTTTTATATTTGTCCTAAAATAAATGAATGTTTAATAAAATTTTTTTCTCATTTCTTTTATCACTAACACTCATCTTCCAGAATTTTATGGAAAGAAAGGTTGTTCATCCATACCATGTAGGATCTGTGGAAATCAATTATAATTCAAAATCCAAAACTTTTGAAGTGACAGGTCGTTTTTTTCTGGATGATATGGAAAATGGATTGAGTAAAAAATACGGGGGATCTTTTCACTTTAATGATGAAAAATATAAAGCCAAACTCAATGAATCCCTGCAAAAATATTGTCAGGAATATTTTAAGTTAAAGACAGACAATAAATTTTTAAAAGTAAATTATATAGGATATGAGGAAGACCAGGAATCTGTAAATGTCTTTCTCGAGTCAGAGCCGGTTGCTAGTCCTAAAAAAATAGAAACCGCAGTAAGCTTTCTGTATAATCTATTTGATGATCAGATTAATATTGTCCATATTATTGTTAATGGGGAAAGAAAAAGTGAGAAATTATCATATCCCAACCGATATCTTTATAAGCAGTTTTAGTTTTCCAGTTGAATTAAGGTGTTGATTTCCTTAGTGTGTGCCATCAGATCAGGAAAAAAATCATCATAGCATTGCTGGAGATACTTTTTGTTTTCTAAAAAAGCTTCAAAAACAGGAATATCCTTATCCAGATATTGGGCCTTGTTCAGAACATTTTGAATACTGAACTTGATACCCCAATCTTCACGATAATTATACAACCAGTCATCATGTTCCATTTTGACCAGCATTTTTTTGAAATTCTCCGGCAGCCATTCTTTGTTCATATTCAGCACTTTGTAAACACGAAGTGAATGTGCTTTCCATTCTGCAAGGGAATTTAGGGAAAGGTCACGGGCTACAAAATAATCCATAGAGACATCTACAAATGCGCCGGCATATAGTCTTACTAAAGGGGCAAAAACCTTTTTAGCCTCATGAATGGCGGGATGGGAATCGGTGAATGTGTCAATAGCTCTGTGAAGCGTTATTCCATCCTGAATATCCTTAGGGAAAGAAAATCGGTCCTTGTTTCGGATGAAGTCTTCCAAAAACTGACCAACAATTTGTCCGTCGGTAAAAGTGAGAAAGGAATGAGCCAAATAATTCATAAACGAATATAGAAATTTTTAAATAAAGTTTTACTATTGCTTAAGGTTTCTACCCAGACCCCTTTTTCTGTTTCCAGATATTTAAATTGAATTTCCTGTACATTTAATTTATGGGGTGAAATCAGGCTGAGGTGAAGCTCATCATTATTAATTATACATTTAAGCTGAACTGGAAACGCGAACACATTTTGAATCTGCAGATCCTTATAACCATACACAACCGTACAGTCTGAACCCAAAGGTGTAAAACGCTCTTCCTCCTTATAAATATCCATAGAGTGAGGGAATCTTTCCAAAATTTTTAGTCCTGACTGAAGAGCCAGATAATATAAAATTGAAGAAAACTGGCAGATTCCACCGCCAACATCACTTGAAATATGGTTTTTGATTAAATTTCTTCCCTCCTTAAAATTATTCTTTTCACTGGGTTTTCCAATCATTTTCCAAAATGAAAATACTTGATCGGGATGTATCACCAGATTATTGATCTTATTTCCCACAACTTTTAAATTATGGATTTTGTTATGATGAAATGCTCCCTTCTTAATGGTTTGTTGAAGCTTAACAGAGTGTTCACCAATATTTTCCGAAAGATATTCATTAGGATAAGAATGTTTATTTTTCCTTTCATCAATATACCGCTGCAGAAGCTTCATCTGTAGTTTCCATGAATGGGGAATCAAGTTTTTCAGGTGTTGTTTCATATTTTCTCTAAAACGGTAATATGATAAGATGCCCAGTTTTTCAGGAAAGTCCTGCAAAGTAAAATATCTAGTGGCAGAAAGAATTTTCTTACTGATTTTGGTAATCTGTGAATCGGAAAAAAGAGGATTCCTGTTGTGTCTTTAACTTTCCATCTGTCTTTTGAAAGTTGTAAAATTTCTGAGGGTAAAAAACTATTTCCGGCATGCCAGTCTTCCTGTGGAGAAACCGATTTTTTTCTGGTTTTCACAGGATAATCGAAAATTAAAGTTCCGTTTTTACTTAATTTCTGATGACATTCATTTAAAAATGCTTTTGTCTCTTCCTGATTTTGATGCATAATCACATGAAAACAAAAAATACACTCAAACTCGCATTGAAAAGGAATATTTGAAATTTCTCCTGCAGTCAGCGTTTTTTCAGGGTGTTTTTGTCTGGCAATATTCAGCATTTTCTCACTGAAATCTGTTCCATGAGTAGCAAAATTGAGCAGGCGGCCTGTTCCGCATCCCAAATCCAGAATCTTGGTATATTTTTTATTCTGAAAAAATGATGTTAAAAATGATCTTTCCTGTTGATCAATATATTTTCCGTAGGAATTCCCGAAACGATTGTCATCATAGGATTCTGCTAGGTTGCTGTAATATTCCTGAATACTTGTTTTCATCATTGAAAAAATCTTCTGTTAAGATCTTTAATTTTGCTGACTTCTACAATTTTTGTTCCTAATTTATTGAATTTTTAAACTGAAAAGGTCTGCTATATCATCTTTTTTCTAAATTCAGACGGAGTCATGTCCGTCATCTTTTTAAAAATAGTATTAAAAGCAGTCTTTGAATTGAACCCGGATTCAAATGCAATGCCTAGTATGGAAAGCTTTTGAAAAGAATCATCAGTAAGCATTTTCTTTGCATGTTCTACCCTGTATTTATTCACAAAATAAAAGAAATTCTCCTGAAAACCATTATTGAGAAGGTAAGACAGCTGATGTGCATTTATCTGAACCCTATCAGACAGTTTAAATAAGTTGAGATCTCCGTCCAGATAAGGCTTTTCTGTCTCCATTAAGGTGATTAGTTTTTGTTTTAAGGGCTCAAATTCAGGATCAGAAATCAGTTTTTTTCTTGATGCTACTTCCGTTTCATTTTCCAGTTCGATGGAAAGGAGCTCCTCACGCTGGCTTTTATCTACAGGATAAATTTCCTTTTGTCGAAGAACATAGTACAGCGTACTGTAAACAATAAATAAAAAGAGCAGATCCATCACCAGATGCTGATGCATTTTATATACAAAAGTGTTGAAAAGCTCATATCCAACCGTTATGACAATCGTTACAAAAAGGAGAAAGCTTAACTTGATGAACCACTGCAGGTCGATATTCTCCGTATTGGCAGAAATGGTTTTTATTCTCTTTTGATGTTTTCGGATTTTAAAATAAATAAGGGCAATATAAGGGAGATTATGAGAGACATCAATAAGCATTACGATACTCCGGATGATAGGATTGTTTTCTATATTGAAAAGTAATATCCAGTAGATTGCAGGAGTAATTAAGCAAATCCAATCTATCCTTTTAAATCTGTAATCAGGATTGATAAAAAATACAACACTGAAAAATAGAAGAATTGGGGTGAAGATCTGTATGGCATAAAGAAAATAAGCAAGCAGGGGATGGGGTGAAAGTCCACAAAAATGAAAAACATCCAGAACCCAATAACTGGACCACAGCAAAGTAAACATCCCGAAAAAGAAGTTGGCCTTTCTATTAACGCGCATTGGATTAATTAATACTGCAAATGAAAGTAAGGTTAATCCTCCATAAAGCAGTACCAGTACAAACTTCTGAATATTTTCGAGTGGCATTTTTTATTTTTTTCTAAAAAAGTCTTTCATGGAAATCTTCAATTTTGCTTACTTCCTCAATCTTAATCCCAAATTTTCTTTTCGGAATTTTATTAAGATTAGAAACGAATATCTTTTCATACCCCAGTTTTTCAGCTTCGGTAATTCTCTGTTCGACTTGGGCAACCGGACGAATTTCTCCACTTAGTCCAATCTCTCCTGCAAAACAGTAATGTTCAGAAATGGCAATGTCTTCGCTGGATGAAAGAACAGAGGCAATAACCGCCAGATCCAAGGCCGGATCGTCAGTTTTTATACCCCCTGTAATATTAAGGAAAACATCCTTAGCTCCCAGTTGAAAACCTGCTCTTTTTTCCAGTACAGCCAATAGCATATTCAGCCTTTTTGAATCAAATCCGGTAGAACTCCTTTGTGGAGTACCATAAACAGCTGTACTTACCAGGGCTTGAATCTCCAAAAGCATAGGTCTGTTTCCTTCCAATGTTACTGCCACTGAATTTCCAGAAAGTTCCTCAAATTTCTTGGTGATAAGAATTTCAGACGGATTTTTAATTTCCTTTAATCCTTGGGAAATCATTTCGTAGATTCCGATTTCAGAAGTAGATCCGAAACGGTTTTTATTGGCTCTCAGTAATCTAAAAAGGTGATTTCTGTCTCCGTCAAAGTTTAACACCACATCCACCATATGTTCCAATACTTTTGGTCCGGCAATTTGACCGTCTTTGGTAATGTGACCTACCAAAAATACAGGGATGCTGTTTTCCTTGGCATATTTAATAATTTCATTGGAACATTCTCTAATTTGAGATACTGTTCCCGGAGAACTTTCTATAAGTTGTGACTGAAGCGTCTGGATGGAGTCGATGATCATAAAGTCCGGTTCCAGCTTTTTGGCTTCGTGAAGAATTTTTTCCAGTGAGGTTTCTGTGAAAAGAAAACAGTTCGGGTTTTGGATATCCGTCAGTCTGTCCGCTCTCATTTTAATCTGAGAAGCACTTTCTTCCCCTGAAACATAGAAGACTTTTTTCTTCATTTTTAAGGCAAGCTGCAACAGAAGAGTAGATTTTCCAATTCCGGGTTCACCACCAATTAAGGTCACAGAGCCTAATACAATTCCGCCTCCTAAAACACGGTTCAGTTCTTCGGATGGAGTTTTTATTCTTGGCTCTTCACTGGTTTCTACCTCGATGATATTGATGACATGTTGCTTGGTTTTTGAGAATGGTACCGCCTTGTGAGAAGTTTTTTCTACTACTTCTTCCACCAAGGTATTCCATTCTCCACAATTTTTGCATTGTCCCATCCATTGAGAATATTGTGTTCCGCAGTTTTGACAGAAATATGCCGTTTTCAGTTTTGCCATACTGCGAAGTTATAAAAAAAGCATTTTTCTTCCGAGTTTTAAGTGGATTTAAATGTCAAAAAATAACATAGGTCAACGATAGAAATATCTTTCATATCTTAGCTTTGCTAAAATTAAAATATTAATGTAAAATATAATTACAATGAAAAAACTATTCTTATCCTTTGTTTTCACATTTTTAAGTGTTTTCTCTTTTGCACAGAATAATTGGGAAATAGATCCCATGCATTCTTCCGTGAATTTTACCATAAAACATATGGGAATCAGCTTTGTGCAGGGAAGATTTGATAAATTTGGAGGAACGGTTGCAACGAAAGGGGCTAATCTGGACAATGCGGCATTTGATATAAATATTTCTACAGAAACCATTAATACTGGAGTAGAGATGAGAGATAACCATCTTAAAAGCAAAGACTTCTTTGCAGTCGGAAAATATCCTGATATGAAATTTGTGGGAACTTCCGTTGCTAAGGATAAAGGAGCTTATGTCTTAAATGGAAAGCTGACCATTAAGGAAACGACTAAGGATATTAGTATCCCTGTAACAATGGGTGGAATTGCGAAAAATAAAGAAGGAAAAGAGGTCATGGGACTTCAGGGAAAGTTTACCATCAATCGTATTGATTATGATATCAACTATGATCCAACAGGAACAGGTATCGCGAAAGATGTTGATATTAGCGTATATCTTGAATTGGTTAAGAAATAATTTCTATATAAATAATAAAAAAGGCTTTTCAAACTGTTTGAAAAGCCTTTTTTATATCTAAATAATTCTTCTCATGACCTTAGACAAAAAAACGGTTTAACCATATGGGCCATCTACGAGAGAAAATAAATCAGTTCAGAACATTTATTTTTCCGGAGGAAACCGTAAAGATTCCAAAATCATCAATCAGCATATTGTCTTTTTGAACGGTATTGAAAGCCATCATTCTATCCAGTTCTTTCTGTGAACGTCTTCTCATAATCCAATCTTTGTTTTGATGGTTATTCAAAACATAGGCGATCATTTTCAATTGAGGATGCCAAGGCTGGCCGGTGTAAATCATGTAGGAATTTTTTTCTGAGATGGAAGTCGCTCCACAAATAGCTCTGCTGGCCATTTCATTATCTCCAAAAAGTTCCAGAATACCTGATACAATTGTAATATTAGGTTCAAAATCCAGTTTTTTATAGGTTTCAGGATCGAAACAATCGAAATTAGTAAATCTGACTTTCTGATAATTATTTTCCTGAATCACCTTTTCTCCAATTTCAATATTGGATTTTACAAATTCATTGATGACAATATCAGCTTCCGGATACTTCTTCTTGATATCAAACAAATAATTTCCTGTGCCGCCTGCAATATCCAGAATTTTAATCGGCCTGCCTTGCTGCTTCAGAATTTGAATATTTTGTTCTAAAAGTTGAAGTAGATGTTGTTTTCTGATGCGGATTCCTTTCCAGCCAATAGCGTTGAGATAATTCTTATCCATCATTTTTCCAAAGCCTAATTTTCCACCTGGTTTATTCTGATAAACATAATCCAACGAGGCACCGGAGTCAAAGCCATATTTTAATCCGATGGCCATTCCGTTACTTATTTTTCCGATGTTTCCGAGTGAAAGTTTTTGAAGCTTAAAATTCAGATTATTTCCAATATTATTTTGGAGATCCTGATATTCTTTTACAGAAAATGAATCCGGTGAAAGATTGGGTTGCTTGGGAGGTTTGTTGAAGCATTTCTCTATAAAATCTACAATTTTATCATAAACCTTCTCTCTTCCGGAGTCAAATAAGATGCCGTGAAAAAAATCTGGCAGAACCTCATATTGTTTTAAATCTGTATCCAATTTGTCATGGAAAATTTTCTGATCCTTATTGAATACAACATGATCTTTTTCAGCAGCTAAGATCAAAGTAGGGGTATCTATAGCTTCGGCATCTTCTACTAAACGTTTTCCAGCTTTGGCAAGATCAATGAGTAATTCGGCATCAATGGATCTTGAGATCAGTGGATCTGTATCGTAAGCCTTTTGTTGCTCGGGGTCATGAGTAAGCATTTTAGATTTTACATAGCTTTTGATAATCAAGCCTTTTTTTAGCTTGGTACCCAGAGTAATCATTTCATTGGCGAGAGGAACA
Source organism: Chryseobacterium sp. SIMBA_028 (assembly GCF_046535285.1). Taxonomy (NCBI): domain Bacteria; kingdom Pseudomonadati; phylum Bacteroidota; class Flavobacteriia; order Flavobacteriales; family Weeksellaceae; genus Chryseobacterium; species Chryseobacterium sp. SIMBA_028. Next base: position 74,404 of record NZ_JAWRWZ010000006.1, read on the forward strand.
ATAAGGTTGATCCTGAATGCCGGAGCAAGAAGAGCCATTCCTGCAATGTTGGGTGCAAAGTCATGGGCCCAGGCAGAAGCAACGACTCCACCAATGCTGTTGGCAACTACAAAAATATCCGAAATTTTTACATCATATTTTGAATAAAGAAACTTGGAAAATGAATCCAGATCCCGAACATAATCCATAAAAACAGATGAGGTTTGGGTTTTTGTAAGACCATGTCCGCGAAGATCAAATGCGAAAATATTGTACTTTGAAAACTGTGCGGATTGCGCAATATCGTTAAGCCTTTCGGAATGCTCGTGACCACGGTGGATCATGATGATGCTTTTTTGTTGTGGCTGATAATTCCATTCACGATAAAAAATCTCATGGTTATCAAAACTCGTAAAATGTCCGCTGTTCATAGTTTAATTTTTTTTCAAAAAATCCTGCAGATAAGAATGGATGATCATATTCTTGTTGCTGGTTTTCATTAGGGTTATTGCTTCCTCTAAAGGTAAAGATAGAATATTTTTAATTACTAAAATCCCAATAACAGAACTTCTGGTAAAGCCCATTGTACAATGAATAAGAATCTTTCCATCTTTCGGAAGCTGTTTGTATTGGTTAGAAATTTCAGCAATCAGTTTTTGGGTATCCTCAATATCAAAACTACCAATATCCAGAATAGGGTGGAAGTGATAGAAATATTGTCCTTTTAATAATGATATTTCCTCAATTTCAGGGGATAAATCATAGACGAAAGTGTTTTTATTGATCTTAAATTGTTCTACAACATCATGATCCGGCCTTGATGAAATATAGAGATGAGGAATAGGCTCAATAGGATTCTTGTTTTTTCTTAAAAATTTCCAAAATCCCTGATACATTAAAAGATATGGGGCATAAAATATTTTTTTTATCCATATAATGTTTCCATTTTGATCCTTTAAAAAGTAAATATTATTCTTTTGATAATGATATCCAATGGAAAAAGTCATTAAAGCCGGCCATAGTAAAATTAATCCGGGATACCCTGAAAATTGATTCAATAATAAGGCGAACAAAATAAAAATCCAGCTCGATAAAAAATAATAATTGGCCACATGAAAATTTCTGTATCGGAAGTCTTTTTTACGGTAAGGAAAGAGAATAAAACTGATATGGGCAGCCAAACTTCCTGTTATGATGTCAATGAAATGATGCTGATAAGTTGTTAATGTTGAAATTCCCAAAAGAATAAGCCAAAGCATTATAAAAATCCTTCCTTTTCTGATGTTTCTGAAAACAGACCAGAAAATAAATGCATAGGCAATATGCAATGACGGAGCCTGATTAAAAGGAGAATCAAAGGCCTTTAAAAACTGGAAAGAATATCCAAAAAAAAGATTCTCAGTTTCAGGTTTAGGAAAAGAAAATTGTAAAGGAAATAAAAGAAAGCAAATTCCGGCAACAATGGTTACAAAAAGCATTCTTTGTGCTAAAACCTTAAGCTGCTCCTTACTTTTACAGAGAAAAAATACCATGCAGAAAAATAACCCACTCGTCATATAAGGAATAATCGTCCATGGAATGAAAGGTATATGTTTTTCAAAATCAAAAATAAATGAAGGAACCTCTGCCAAGGTTGAAATATACCATGCTGCACAATTGTAAACCATCATGAATACAACGGAACAAAGAATCAGGGCATAAAGCTTTTGTTTTATTTTCAATCGTTTTTCATCCATTTGGCTTTTCTGAACATGATGATATTTAATAGAGATGAGGGAAGTATAGATAAGGATCTCATCATCCACTTCATTTTTGTTGGGAAAATAATTAATTTCTCTTTATTTTTGATAGCTTGGGAAATAATAGGAGTGGCTGTTTCCAGATTGGTAAGAAAAGGTTTTTTGCCTAAATCATTTTGATTGAGCTCTCTTAATTTTTCGGTATCTACATATCCGGGAGCAATAGTGGTAACAGAAATCCCGAAAGGCTTCAATGCACGATGGTAAGCCTCTGCAATCTGTATCACAGATCTTTTTGTCTTGGTATATAAACTGGAATTTTCATAGTCTAATATCCCCGAAACTGATGCTATAATGGCTATACTTCCATTTGTCTGGTTTTTCATCGCTTTTCTGGATGCCTCAAAACAATTAACTGTACCTGAAATATTAGTTCGAAGCATTTCTTCAGCTTCTTCATAGGAAATATTCCCTGCCACATCTTCAGCATAGCTTCCGGCGCAGTTAATAAAAATGTCCAGTCCTTTTTTATCTGCGAGAAAAGATTCTAATGCAAATGAAATTGAATTCATATCACAAACATCAGCCTGAAATGTCTGTAAGTTTTTAAAGTTGTTTTCTGGGATTTTTGCAAGGTTTCTTCCACAGATTCCTACACAATATCCTTTTGAAAGATAGTGTTTGGCTAGAGAATAGCCGATGCCTGAGGTTCCGCCTGCAATAAAAACATTCATGGGTATTTTGTGATTTTCAATTTTATGTAAAAATAAATTTTAAAAGTGAAAGTAGGATAATGGCAGGGATTTATTATCACTTAAAACGCTTTTATGACTTCTGTGGTTGAAAAAAATTATAGTTTATCTCTTATATTTTTCACTGTTTCATCAAAGCCATATCGCCACTGCATTTCCATATCCTCCACAAATTGTGGATATGTTTTCGGGAATGAAAAATCGATCTCCAGTTTTTTCCAGTTGACTCTTTTTTCCAGATAATGTCCTTTAAGATCTTGCTTTATACCGGTAGTGTCAATTTGAAATTCTGAGATCATATTTTCCGTTTCCATTAACCTCTCATTAGCACCGAAGCCAAAAACAGAACGGATAAGGGCTTCTTCTATGAGGGTGTAGGATTGTTTTTTTTCAGTAATCACCTCTTTGGAAAGATGCCTTGCCAACTCAATCGGAACAAGGTCTATCACCCCACCCATGAAATATCTGTCATAAAGACAGAGCGGTTTTACATAAAACATATCAGAAACAGAAGCTCTGGTGCTTTCAAGCATTGAAAAATCGGTGATAATTTTTGAGGTTTCTTCAACGGCACTATTTTTAAAGCTCTTGGGATGAGTAGAAATATATTCCTTACCTATTTTTTTAGCGGTTTCAGCATCTGTGAAAATCACTTTTTGAAATAGTTTTTTTCCGTTTCTTAACTGTTGAGAATCCTGTGGAGGGAAAAGAAGTTCAGAGCCAATGATGACTGTTGGGATTTCTTTTGAAAAAGGAGTGTTTTTTATTGATGGAAAACATTCAGTAAGGTCCTGAGGCATTTCAACAAGATATCTGTTGAAAATATCTTCAATAAAGGGAGCTTTCCTTTTGTCAAAACATTTTTTTAATGAAAAAATTCCTATTTCAGAAAGCTTTCTGTGTCTTGTTAATGTAGTTTGCGATACAAACTGAAAATATTCCTCAGATTTCAAATATTCTTTTCTTGAAAAATGATCCGGGAAAGCATTAATAACAGCTGCTGCAAAGGAGCCACCACATGATGCAATAAGAACATCAGGTTTCATATTCAATTCATCCAGAGCTGCAAAAATTCCAAGGTAGATCATTAACCTTGTTCCGCCTCCTGAAAAAATTACTGCTCTTTTAAATTTTTCATCCATGATTTTAATTCTTGATCAGAAACGATAGTATCCAGAAAAATAAAGGGGCATTGAAAATAAGACTGTCCATTCTGTCCAAGAGGCCTCCATGACCGGGAAGCAGATTACCCGTATCTTTTACATCAGTTTTTCGTTTTAAATAGGACATGAAAATATCTCCACAAAATCCTGAAATTCCAAGGGTCATTCCAATAATACTATTGGTTATAATATCTGTTTTAAGTAAAAAGAATCCTAAAATATTGCTTAGGATTATCGTAAGTAAAACTCCGCCGACAAATCCTTCCAGTGTTTTATTAGGACTTATTTTAGGAACTATTTTATGCTTTCCAAAGAACTTACCCATTAAGTACTGAAAAACGTCATTTAATTCTGTCACTACAACAATAAAGATTATAGAACTAATGCCATTGGAATCACTTCTTATCCATAGCAGATGAGGAAAAGCAAAAAGACAAACCATTAAAGTAATAAAAATACCCGTCAATTGTTTGGTGGATGATTTTAACATGAAAAAATAGAGCAGCACAACAGTTCCTAATATGGAGCTGTATAAAAAGTAGCTTTCAATACTTAGAAAGTGGAGCAGAAAAAACTGTGAAACTCCAATAAGCAAAGATGGAATAATAGGTTTTTCATGAACTTTAAACATCCTTGAAAACTCAAAGAAAGATTGTGCGCTTATCCATGAAACAAAAATAGCAGTCATAAGAGGATGCGAAATTCCGAGGGCAAAAACAATAATGATATAGATCCATGTTTTTACTCTTAAAGGAACATCTGCAAATTTATTTTCTTCAGGCTTCATTCAGAGATTTCTTGAGTCTAGTATAGGTGCTGATAAGGAGAAGAATAATAAGGGTGCCAAAAATATAGTTTGAAATGGACGTGATCCTGACACCAAAAAATAGCAGTAACCCATATAATCCTAACATAAGGGCACGATCACTTTTCCCCATGGGGCCATCATAGCGGCGCTCTTTTCCAACAATCTTTCCCAACAGTCCTGAAAATTCGTTAATGACACCTAAAACAATAAAAATCACAATCAGGTATACACTTTCAGACTGAAATTTAAGCAAAGGAAAAAATATAATGACATCAGAAATGATATCACCTACTTCATTTAAAACTTCTCCTAATGTACTGGTTTGGTTAAATCTTCTGGCCATCATTCCGTCCAGTGCATTCAGGGCCATTCTCAGGAGCAGTCCAATGGGAAGACTCAGGAAGAACCATTTCGAAACATCTGCATTCCAAAACAATACTCCGATGACTACAGATAAAAGGATTGAACTGATGGTAATCTGATTGGCTGTGATATTATTCTTATTTAAAAATAATAAAATAGGGGTGAGCAGCTGCTGGAATTTGGGTTTTAGTTTATATACCGAAATCATGGTTGTTTTTACTTTTTGTCATTTGCTTATATCAAATATAGATAAAAAATTTAATCAGGTTTTATAATTGTTTGAAGCATGTTTTCTCATTTTCAAAACCTAAAAGATTGCTTTGTGTTTCTTTTTCCCATAACTTTGCACAAACCTAATCTAATGAGTAAAAAGAATACAAAGTACATCTTTGTGACAGGAGGTGTAACTTCATCTTTGGGAAAAGGAATCGTGTCTGCTTCTCTGGGACTATTGCTAAAATCACGCGGTTTTAACGTAACCATCCAAAAACTTGATCCTTATATCAATATCGACCCGGGAACATTGAATCCTTATGAGCACGGAGAGTGCTACGTGACTGAAGATGGTGCGGAGACGGATCTGGATTTAGGCCACTATGAGCGTTATCTTGATGCTCCTACATCCCAAAATAACAACGTTACTACAGGAAAAATCTACCAAACTGTAATTGAAAAAGAAAGAAAAGGAGACTTCCTTGGAAAAACAGTTCAGGTAATTCCTCATATTACTAACGAAATCAAACGTAGAATTAAAATGCTTTCCAAGCAGAACTACGATATCATTATTACTGAGATCGGAGGAACTGTCGGAGATATTGAATCTTTACCTTATATTGAAACTGTTCGTCAGTTGAAATGGGAGTTGGGAGAGAAAAATTCTATGGTGATTCATCTTACACTATTGCCTTATCTGGCTTCAAGTGGAGAATTAAAAACAAAACCATCACAGCATTCCGTTCGTCAATTGATGGAAAGCGGAATTATGGCTGATGTATTGGTTTGTAGAACAGAACATAAAATTCCAAAAGATCAGAGAGCAAAACTAGCTCAGTTCTGTAACGTAGCTTTAGAAAATGTTATCGAATGTAAGGATCTTGAAACAATCTATGAAGTTCCAATGTATCTTCAGAAGCAAAACTTTGATGATGTAGTATTGAAAGAACTAGATCTGAAAAGCGATAAAGTTGCAGATCTTAAGGATTGGAAGAGTTTCCTTAAGAAATTCCAGAACCCTAAGAAAACTGTTGAAATTGCATTGGTTGGAAAATATGTGTCTCTTCAGGATTCATATATTTCTATTGCAGAGGCATTTAAGCATGCTGGTGCAGACCTTGAAACTGAAGTAAAGGTAAGATGGGTATACAGTGGAGACATTACAGAAGAAAACATTAAGGACGTACTGAAAGGAGTGAATGGTATCCTTGTAGCTCCAGGTTTTGGAGACAGAGGGATTGAAGGAAAAGTTCTTACGGCAAAATATGCTAGAGAGAATAAAATTCCAATGTTGGGAATTTGTTTAGGAATGCAGATCATGACCATTGAATTTGCCAGAAATGTTTTAGGACATACAAAAGCAAACTCAGTGGAATTTGATACAGCAACTCCGGATCCTGTAATTTCATTAATGGAAGAACAGAAAAATGTAATTGATAAAGGAGGAACCATGCGTCTTGGTGCTTGGAAATGTACCCTGAAAAATGGTTCTAAGTTATTTGATATCTACGGAAGCAAAAATATTTCTGAAAGACACCGTCACCGTTATGAATTTAATAGTGATTATCTTCAGGAATTTGAAAAGAATGGTTTCCTTGCTACAGGTACAAACCCTGAAACAGGATTGGTAGAGGCTTTAGAACTACCTGATCATCCGTTCTATGTAGGTGTTCAGTATCACCCGGAATATAAGAGTACGGTAGCTACGCCACATCCTTTATTCAGAGCTTTCATTAAGGCTTGCGAAAAGAAATAAGGTAATTTTTTATCATAAACGTCTACTAATAAACTCAGGCTGATTATTCTCAGCTTGAGTTTGTTATATAGTAACATAGTAAAGCATAGAGTTTTGATAAAAAAACAGTATTTTTGTCAGCTCAAATTACGTACACCAGTACGTACATTTTAAATTTAAAATTTTAATATAAAATAAAATGCAACAAAACAACGGAATCGATAAGAAGCAGATGATTAGTTTCGCGGTTTTATGCCTGGTTCTCTTTGGCTTTATGTTCTATTTCCAGAACAAACAGGCAAAAGAAGAGGAGTTAAAAGCTCAGCAGCAAAAAACGGAACAGGTAAAAAATGCCGTAAAACAAACTCAGGCAAACAATATCAATCCAAATGTAACTCCTAGCGCCATTCAGACGGCAAATTTGTCAAATAAAGAATTGAATATTGAATTCTCTAGCTTAGGAGGGCAGGTTTCTAAAGTTCAGCTTTCTGAATATAAAGCATATGACCACAAAACAGATCAGGCAGATCTTCCGCTTTATCTGATCAATAAAAATAATTCAAACTACGGTTTCCAATTTAAAGACAAAACAGGGAAAGTTATTAATACTAAAAACTTAGTTTTCTCACCTGCTGTTAACGGAAATGCTGTGACAATGACAGCAAACTATAATGGTGCTGTTATTCAGTTTATTTACACTTTATTAGATAAATATACATTAGATTTTAAAGTAAGAACCCAAGGTTTAGCCAATGTTACTTCTGATAATAAAGCAGATTTTATCTGGGATTACAGTGTAAGAAACTTAGAAAAAGGGAGAGCTCAGGAGCAGTCTCACTCAGAATTCTCTTATGCTTTCAATAATTATAAAGATTATGATTATGACGGAAGAACAACCATGGAGGAAGAAAAAGAGACGCTTAACTGGATTGGGGTAAAACAACAGTTCTTTACTTCTGTTATTGAAGCTAAGAACGGATTTACCCAAAGCAAAGGAAATCAGGAGAATGTTGAAGAGGGAGAATACCTGAAAAAGCTAAACTACGAAGGTTTCGTTCAGATGACAGGAAGTGAACTGAATCAAGACTTTACTTGGTACTTCATGCCATTAGACTTGAAATTATTGAAATCTTACGATAAAAACTTTGATGAGATTCTTCCATTAGGATGGTCATTCATCGGGTGGATGAACCGTGGTTTCTTTATGCCAATGTATAACCTTATTGCTGATTGGGGATTAACTGCAGGTTGGGTAATTTTCCTAATGACAATTATTGTAAAACTAATCCTTTCACCAATTATGTACAAGCAGCATAAGCTGAGTGCGATGATGAAAGTAATCCGTCCGGAAATTGATGAGGTGAATGCTAAGTTCAAGGATGCTGATCCAATGAAAAAGCAGCAAGCTACCATGGAAGTTTACAGAAAGGCTGGTGTTAATCAGTTGGCGGGATGTTTCCCTGCATTGGTTCAGATCCCGATCTTCTATGCATTATTCCGTTTCTTCCCGAACTTTATAGATTTAAGAGGGCAAGGATTCTGGTTTGCAAAAGACTTAACAGCTTATGACGATTTGATCAAATTACCATTTAAAATTCCTTTCCTTGGAGATCACTTAAGTGTTTTTGCTCTGGCATGTACCATTGTTATCTTGATTTATACAGTAATGACTTCAGGAAATATGCAGCAGCCACAGCAAGAGGGAATGCCAAACATGAAAGTGTTGATGTATATCTTCCCGATTACATTCCTATTCTTCTTAAATACTTCGGCGTCTGGTCTTTCTTGGTATTATTTTGTATCGAATGCGATTAATATCTTAATTATCCTTGTTATTAAATATGTGATTCTGGATGAAAAGAAAATCCATGCACAAATTCAGAGTAATAAGGAAAAGCCTAAGACGGAAGGTAAGTTCCAGAAGCGAATGAGAGAAATGATGGAAAAAGCTCAACAGCAGCAACAGACTCAAGAGCAACAAAAAAATAGAAAGAAATAATCTATCATACAAAAAAGAGAAGCAATTTTGCTTCTCTTTTTTATTTGAATACACTCTAAAACTCTGGCGTATTATAGTTTATTAATCATATTTAAGCCTGAAAGACTGCCTGTGGTGTATGGTGGGCCCGTGCTTGATAAGGGCTTCCTGATGTTTTTTTGTGGCATATCCAAAATTGGTATCCCATCCGTATTCAGGGTATTCTTTATGAAGTTCAATCATTAGTGTATCCCTGTAGTTCTTGGCAAGAATAGATGCTGCAGCTATAGATAGTACCTTTGAATCCCCTTTAATGATGCATTGATGGGGAATATAATTGTAAGGATGGAATTTATTTCCATCTACCAGGATAAGCTCAGGTATTATTGTTAACTGATCCAAAGCACGATGCATGGCATGAATGCTGGCATTAAGAATATTGTGTTCATCAATAAATGCGGGAGGTAACTCGGCAATGGCATAGCTTTTCACATTATCCTTGATATAACTATCCAGTTCCATTCTGGTTTTAAAGGTTAATTTTTTTGAATCATTTACCAGACTTTGTTGAAATTTATCATCTAAAATAACGGCTGCTGCTACAACCGGCCCACTTAAACAGCCTCTTCCGACTTCATCACACCCTGCTTCGATGTAGGTATCCGTCCACTTTTGTAATAATTCCATGTTTATATGCGATATAAAACGGTAAAATTAAAGAAAAACGAATGCATTTACCCTATCTTTTTATGCCTTTATAAAATTTATAAATAAGAGAAATTATTGAATCATCATACGGGTAGGTTTTAATAATTCTACTTTTTATGATTGATGATTATTAAGAAAATTAAATATAAATACGTTTTTTTTAGATAGGCCATATTGATGATTTTATTATATTAAGTTATTCATATATTTTCTGTTTTTTTCTTACGATTATAATCTATTGTTTGCGGTCTATAGAACTTTTTTCTTCTCTTTTTTCTGTTGAAAAAAATTATGTGTTACATTGTATGTTTTGATGAATGTGGGTTTTTATTCTATTGAAAGTGATTTATATTGCTGTAAACCAAATTGTTATTATGCTATTTAGAATGAATCTTTATAGATGATATCAATAATTGATGCTGTTGATGTTTATGAAAAAAAATATCGATTAATTTTTTTTGTTTTTGTTAAAAAGAGTTTTTTTAACTTAATTTAATAATTTATTCATTGTTTTTGTTAGCAATTATTAAATAGTCTATATTTTTTTTAAAAATTCCTTTGTGTTGTTGAGAAAGTTTTACAAATTTGTAGGGTACAAAATTAATTTGATATGAAGAAACTAACAACAGGTCTTCTTGTTTTAGTATTGTCTTCTTCTATTGCTGTAGCTAATGCTCAAGAAAAGAAGGATACACTTAAAACAAAAGAAATCGAGGGCGTGGTAGTAACTGCACTCGGAATTAAAAGAGAGAAAAAAGCACTTGGATATGCATCTCAGGAAATTAAAGGAGATGTTTTGAGAGAAGGGGCGAATACTGGTAACATTTCCAGCCAAATGGCTGGTAAGGCAGCAGGTGTTCAGGTTGTCACAAGTTCGAACTTCGGTGGGGCTTCCAGTGTCGTGATTAGAGGGATGAAGTCCATTGGAGGAAATAACCAGGCTCTTTTCGTAGTAGATGGTGTGCCAATCAGCAATAATAACAGCACTATTTCCGGCTCTTACACTATTTTCGATGGAGGTAACTCGATTTCTGACTTAAACCCCAATGATATTGAAAGTGTTAACGTACTAAAAGGTGCGGCGGCTTCTGCTTTATACGGAGAAAGAGCCTCTGCAGGGGTTGTGGTAATTACTACTAAAAAAGGAAAATCCCGAAAAAATGACGAATGGGGAGTTACACTTTCTACAGAATATCAATATGGGGAGATCGATCGATCTACTTTTGCTAAATATCAAAATAAGTATGGAGCAGGATATGGAGGATCTAGTTTCCTGAAAAGAGATGTTGATGGGGACGGTGTTCTTGATTTGGTTGTAGGAACCAATAATGATGCATCGGTGGGAACTGCTTTTGATCCTAGTTTAATGGTGTATCAGTGGAATTCATTATTTCCACAATTACCAGGATATCATAAGGCTACTCCTTGGGTAGCAGCAAAACATACTCCTGTTGATTTTTTTCAAAGTGCACAAACAACTTCTAACTCTGTTACCATAGAAAAAGGAAGCGAGAATGGAAGTATTCTCCTGAATTATAATAATTTCTTAACCACAGGAGTACTACCTAACTCTGATCAAAAGAAAAATACAATTTCTGCAAAGTTTGATTATAAGTTAACAGATAAACTCTCTGCGACAGTTTATTCATCATTAACGATGCAAAATACAACTGGTAGAAACTCAACAGGATATAATGATAATATTCTTTCAGGGTTCAGACAATGGTGGCAGACTAACGTAGATATGTATGAGTTGAGAGATGCCTATTTCAATACAGGAGGCCAAAATGTCTCTTGGAATCTTAATGGATATAGCAGTCCTTCCAACTTTAATACTCCTGCTTATTGGAATAACCCTTATTTTGATCGTTATCAAAACTATCAAAGTGATTATAGAACTCGTTTTTTTGGATATGCAATGTTAAATTATAAATTTTCAAATGCAATCAGCTTAACGGGTAGACTATCTTCCGATTTTTCAAATCAAAAAACAGAAGTTCGAAAGGCTGTAGGCAGTCATGCCGAACCTTTTGGAATTGTTCCAGGTTTACCAAGTACTTTAAATCCACAGTCTAATGCAAGATCAGGATATTATTTAGGTAATCTATACACCAACGAAACCAATTTTGATTTATTTGCGAATTATAACAAAAAATTCGATAATGACATCAGTTTAGGAGCTGTATTAGGAACCTCTCTTAGAAGAAATACAATAGAAACTACAGATGCTTCTACTCAGCCAGGTAGTACTGGAGAAGGATTAATTGTTCCGGGATTATATGCTATTAGAAACTCTGCCGGACAGGTAATTCCTACACAGGAATATAGTGCTACGTTTACATTGCCAAGAGCATATGGACAGATATCTTTAGGATACCAAGATACTTATTTCTTGGAAGGTACGGGAAGCGTTGATAAATCATCTAACTTACCGAGCGGTAATAATGTTTATTTCTATCCATCCATTTCAGGATCTGTAGTATTGTCTAATCTAATCAAGCAAGATTGGCTTTCTTTCCTAAAAGTGAGAGGAAACTGGGCGCAGGTTGGTAAAACAACAGATAATTACAGATTAGCAGATACTTATAATATCCGAAGTCTTTATGGCAATCTTCCAATTGTAGATCCAAACAGCTTTAAAAATAATCCAAATCTAAAACCAGAAAGATCTACAGAGGTTGAAGTAGGTTTGGAAGCGAAGTTCTTAAATAATAGAGTAGGATTTGACGTGAGTTTATACAAAACAAATTCTAAAGATCAAATCTTATTGGTTCCGGTATCAGGCGCCTCTGGATATGGAAGTAAATGGTATAATGCTGGTGAGCTAGAAAATAAAGGGATAGAAGTACAGTTGAATCTAGTACCAATTAAAACTTCAGATTTCAGATGGGATATGAACTGGAACTGGGCAATTAATAAAAATAAAGTACTAAGCCTTAATGAGGGAATCAAAAATCTACAGTTAGGAAGAGCGGTAAATGATGTTACATTTAATGCACCTGTAGGTGAAGCTTATGGACAGATTTGGGGAACGGATTTTGTTTATTCGCCTGATGGACAAAAGCTTATAGATCCTGATACAGGAGCGTATATGATGACTACATCCAAAACTAATGTTATTGGTAATATCATGCCTCAATATACATGGAGTGTAAGAAATAGTATTGCTTATAAAGCATTTACTTTCACTTTCCTTATTGATGGACAGCAGGGAGGAAGTGTATTCTCAGGAGATATGCTGTATGGAACAGATACAGGAATCTATCCGGAAACTCTTGCTATCAGAGAGCCAGGAGTTGTACTACCGGGAGTTATTTTCCAAAATGGGCAATACGTTCAAAACAATATTCCATTATCTCCAGATAATTATCCATCTGAAACAGGATCAATCTTGGCTTCAGGAAATTATCCTGCGAAACAATTTGTATATGATGCTTCATTTATTAAGTTGAGAGAAGCTGCAATATATTTTGATGTTCCTAAAAGTTTATACGCTAATACTTTTATTAAAGGAATGAAGTTTGGAATATTTGGTAGAAACTTATGGATTATTCATAAAAACTTGCCTTATGCAGATCCTGAAGCAGGATATACAGGAGGTTCAGTAACAGGGGTACAAGGTGCTAACTTGTCAAGAGGGTATTCGATTGGTGCTATGCCAACGACAAGAACATTCGGTGCTAATTTTACCGTTAACTTTTAATTGAAATCAAAATGAAAAAAGTAATATTTGGCCTATTTATTGGGAGCATGGCGTTGATATCGTGTGAAAGAGATATAACATCATTAAATAGTGATTCTAAAAATCCAGAGACTGTAGATCCTAACTTTTTATTTGCTTCTGCAGAAGTAGGAGTAATGACTCAGTTGACAAGTCCAAGTGTAAATCTTAATATTTTTAGACTTTTTACACAACAGTGGACTGAGACTCAGTATACTGATGAGTCGGTTTATAATCTTCCAAAGCGACGTGTACCAGATAATAATTGGAATATTATGTATGCTCAATTATTGAAACTGGAATTGGTAAGAGCAGGGATTAGTTCAGAAGGAGATGCAGCTCTTAAAGCAAGCAAAATAGCTACTATTGAAGCTTTAGAAGTTTATATTTACAGCTTATTGGTTGATACTTATGGGGATGTTCCTTATTCACAAGCGGTACAGGTTGATAAATATCCGAATCCAGCTTATGATGATTCTAAAACCATCTATGTTGATTTGATTAAGAGATGTGATGCCGCTCTTGCTTTATTAAACTCTAATACATCATCAGGCTTTGGATCTTATGATTCTTTTTTTGGAGGGAATGTAAATAAAATTAAATCATTTATTAACAGTGTAAAGCTAAGACTTGGACTAAACTTAGCTGATGTAGATAATACATTGGCAAAATCAACTGTAGAAAGTGCAGTGAGTAGTGGTGTATTACTTACTAATGCTGAAAATATCGGATTGAAATTTGCAGCAGCTGGTCCGTTTATTAATCCTATTAACCTAGAGTTAGTAACTAGTGGAAGAAATGATTATGTGGCTGCCAATACATTAGTAGATGTAATGAATACAAGTAATGACCCAAGACGTGCTAAATATTTTACCACAGCTCCTTCAGGTTTGTATGTAGGAGGATTATATGGTAAACAAAATGTTTATGCCAATTTTTCACAAGTTAATCCTAATATAACAAAAGCAGATAATTATGCTTATTTGTTTGATGCTGCAGAAGTTAATTTCATGTTAGCAGAGGCTGCAGAAAGAGGATATAGTGTTGGTGGAGTTGCTGCAACTTATTTTAATAATGGTATCAAAGCTTCAATGGATTTTTGGGGAGTAGATGCTACTGCTAGTTCTGCATATATTGCTGCAAATAATTATGTAACATTACCAGGAACATGGAAACAAAAAATTGGAAATGAGGCTTGGATTGCTGCTTACAACAGAGGTTTTGAAGCATGGGAATTTTCAAAAAGACTTGATTTTAGAGTATTTGAAAAGCCTGGGTCCAGAGATGTACCTACAAGACTTTATTATCCAGTTAATGAGGGAAGTGTAAATGGTACCAACAGAGCAAATGCAAGTGTAAAACAATGGGGATCTGTGGATGGAGATGTACAGGGAGCAAAAGTGTTCTGGGATAAATTTTAAATAATATTTTATCTATAATAAATTAAAACCGCCTTCGGGCGGTTTTTTTGTTTACAAAGGTTTTTATTCCAGAATATTAAAAAAGATATTAGGTATATGTCGAGCTAAAAATTTATCTCTATTTCATAATTATTTATTATATTTAATATCACACAAAAAAATAATAATATGAAAAATTTGAAAAAATTATCAATCCAAAATTTGAAAAATATTCAAGGTGGTTCTGCACCGGAATGGTGTACAATTAATGGAGGCTGCTGGGGGATCCTATTAAAAAAAGATGTTATGCAGTAGATTGTCCTTAAAACAATTTTAAATAATGTGCCTAGAAATGATGAAAGGACATTAGTTTTAGAAAAGAATAAAATTCATAAGAAAACCGCCTGAAAGCGGTTTTTTTATTTCCGTATATTTGTACTTCAAAATTGAAGATGAAACACCTCTATAAAGGTATATCATCTTGACCATTAAAAAGAGAACGTAGAGACATGAATATTAAAGATATTATAGAACAAAAGCTTTCAGAGGTTATTTTAAATGTATATCAGTTAAAAGACATTAAGCTGGAGATTCAGGAAAATAAAACCGAGTTTGAAGGTGACTTTACCATTGTTACTTTCCCGTTGGTTAAACAATTAAAGAAAAACCCTGAAAGTATTGGGGTTGAGCTAGGTGAGGCTTTGACAGAGCAGACGGATATTTTCGAAAGCTTCAACGTGGTAAAAGGCTTCCTTAATGTTAAGGTAAAAAATCAATTGTTTGTAGATAATTTCAGATCTGTACACAGTGGTTTCTCAACAATAGAAAAGAAAAATGCTACAGTAATGGTGGAATATTCTTCACCCAATACCAATAAGCCGCTTCACCTAGGACATATTAGAAATAACCTGTTGGGATTCTCTGTAGCACAGATTTTAAAAGAAGCCGGATATGATGTGATCAAAACACAGATTATCAATGACAGAGGGATTCATATCTGTAAGTCAATGTTAGCTTGGGAGAAATTTGGAAAGGGAGAAACTCCTGAAACGACAAATACAAAAGGAGATAAGTTTGTAGGAAACTACTATGTAGAATTTGATAAAAATTACAAGACGGAAATTGCAGATCTTGTAAGCAAAGGGATTACTGAGGAACAGGCTAAAAAAGATGCTCCAATGATTAAGGAAGCTCAAAAAATGCTTTTGGACTGGGAAAATGGAGATGAAACAGTAAGAAATCTTTGGGCAGAAATGAATTCTTGGGTATACAAGGGATTTAATGAAACATATAAGAGATTGGGTGTAGATTTTGATCAGGTTCAATATGAAAGTAATACCTATATCCTAGGAAAAGATCTTATCCAGACAGGTTTGGAAAATGGTGTTCTATATCAGAAAGAAGACGGTTCCGTTTGGTGTGATCTGACAGATGAAGGACTAGACCAAAAATTATTATTGCGTTCTGACGGAACTTCTGTTTACATGACGCAGGATTTAGGAACTGCAGTAGAACGTTTTAAGCAAAATAATATCCAAAAGTTGATCTATACTGTAGGAAATGAACAGGATTATCACTTCCAGGTATTATTTAAGATCCTTAAAAAATTAGGCTACGAATGGGCAGATCAGCTGTATCACCTTTCTTATGGGATGGTAGAACTTCCTGAAGGAAAGATGAAATCTCGTGAAGGTACTGTAGTAGATGCTGATGACCTGATGCAGGAAATGTATGAAACTGCAAAATCTAAAGCTCAGGAGCTAGGAAAGCTGGAAACTCTTTCTGATGAAGATAAAGAAACATCCTATGAAACAGTAGGATTGGGTGCATTGAAATACTTCATGCTAAAAGTAGATCCAAAGAAAAAAATGCTTTTCAATCCTGCGGAAAGTATTGACTTTAACGGAAACACCGGACCATTTATTCAATATACTTTTGCTCGTATCCAGTCATTATTATCTAAGGCTGAGTTTACATATAAAGAAACAGCAGATGTTACTTTAAATCAATTTGAAAAAGAATTGATTATGCAGTTGGCCAATTTTAAAACGATAGTGTCAAAATCAGCAGAAACATTAAGCCCTGCTTTAGTCGCAAACTACTTATATGACCTTGTGAAATCATATAACTCATTCTATCAGAATAACCCAATTTTGAATCAGGATGATGAAAACATAAAGCAATTCCGTTTGAATGTATCAGATCTTACAGCAAAAACGATCAAAAAATCGTTGGAACTACTGGGAATTGGAACAGTAAACAGAATGTAAAAAAAGCCTCCTGAGTTTCTCAGGAGGCTTTTTTGTATAATGTAAAATATATTAGCGTATTATAATTTTAAACTTTGGATCTCTCATTATTAATTATTCTCACTATGCGCTTGCTTTAGGCTGTCTGCATATAGTTTGGCAGCATTCCATCTGGCGTGTTTCGAAAGAATTACTTTATAACCTTTCTTGTATGTATATACCTTGGTGAACTTGGCTCCGAAAAAAATCAGCATACAGGAATAATTGATCCACATCATAATCAGAATCACCGTTCCAGCAGCACCGAAAGCTGAAGTAGGTTTTACCTGACTGAAATAAAGGCTCAGCAAAAATTTACCCAAGGTGAATAAGAGTGTAGTTAGAAAGGCTCCTCTCCAAACAGATTTCCAGGCGATCTGAATATCCGGAAGAACTTTAAACATTAAGGCAAATAACAGCATCACAAGACCAAATCCAATGGAAAAATTGACAACCTCAACAAGCAGATAGGTTTCAAATCCAAAGTATTGGGTAATGATTGTATTAAAAAGACTGATGAGTGAAGATAGGACCATTGTAATCATCAGTAGAAAACCAAGAATAAGGATCATACCAAGGGAGTTGGCTCTATCCAGTAAAAATTTAATTAAGGCTTTTTTAGGAGCAGATTCTACATCCCAAAGTGAATTCAAGGTATGCTGAAGCTGAAAGAATAGGGTGGTAGAACCAAAAACTAAGGCCCCAACTCCAACGGCTTTCATAAAGATATTTTTTTTGTCGATTAGGGCACCTGCAAGCATTCCTTCAATACTTTTTGCTACATCAGGCCCCATAATACCGCTGATTTGAGTGCTGATCTGCCCTCGTATGGCTTCCTCACCAAAGAAATTTCCAAGAACCCATATGATAATGATTAATAATCCCGGGATGGAAAATATAGCATAATAAGCCAGACTTGCCGAATCTTTTGATGCAGAAGAGTCGTTCCATTCTGTAAATGTGTCCTTGAGGACTTCCCAGAAAAATTTAATGTTATTGATCATATTAAAAAGGATATCCGATGGCAATATTGAAAACAAGATTATCTTTTCTCCAGCTTGGATCTCCGAAATTAATTTTATCGAAGGCCCATCTGTTTCCTTTTTCATAGTAAGGTACTCTCAAAGGCATTGCTAAGTCTAATCTTAAAATTAAAATAGAAAAATCAAGTCTTAGGCCAACTCCGGCACCTACGGCAATTTCGTTCAAAAAATCTTTTGTAAATTTTGCTCCCGGCCTTTTCTCGTCATCATGAAGCAACCATATATTTCCGGCATCCACAAAGACTGCAGCATTTAAAAACTTATAAAGATTAGCTCGGTACTCTGCATTTAATTCCAGTTTAATATCTCCGGATTGGTCAAAATAAGTACCCGAGTCTATTGTTCTTGGATCAAAACTTCCGGGACCCAGTGTTCTCGCTCTGAACGCTCTGATACTGTTACTTCCTCCTGAGAAAAACTGTTTGGAAAAAGGAACAAATTCTGAATTCCCATAAGGATAGGCAATTCCTGCAATAAGCCTTGTGGCAAGAGAAGACTTCTCTGTAAATTTATGATAGAGTCTGAAATCATTTTCAATCTTTATATACTGACTGAAAGGGATTCCAAAAATCTTTTTTTCTTTATCTTTTTTTACATCAGCTCCTGTAGCCAATCCAGTGATGTTTCCTGCCAGATCAAGTGTTCCTTTATAATAAATAGTATTGGCCTTTGGAAGCATGGTATTGGTATAGGTGTAAGAGTAGGTAGGACCAAAAATAAGCTGCCTTTCTACAATTCGCTTCATGGCAGGATTCCCTTCCGACATGGCGTCATATTCTGCAGTAACCTTTGCAGGAGAAACCAATGTAATGTCAATTACTTTCAGCTCATGTTCTTTTCTTGCATTTTCTTTCCATAAATATCCAAATGACCCCGTAAAATTATTAAGGGTATAGTATTTTGTTCTGTTTTGGAATTCATATCCTAATGTGATATTCGTTCTCGGAACAAATTCACTGGAAGAATGGAAACGGAATGGTGCAACAATTCTTGGGATGGAAAGCTGTACGTTCGTCCCCGCACGGAAAATATTATTGGCATTCTGTGCGCCCCCCATTTGAAAGTCGAAAGCTCCATAAATAGCAGCCTTGAATTGTTCCGCCCCCCGAAAGAAATTTCTATGAGTCCAGTTCAGGTTAAGTTCACTACCCGCATAACTTGCAGAGTTTGTTCTTCCTAATGCTTCCAGACGCAATGACTGAATTTGCCTTGGGGTCAATAAATAATAAGCATCAAATTTATGACTTAAAGAATCCGATGTTACAAATTCATTTTTTACAAACTTGAATACCCCCAGGCTGATCAGTCGATTCAGGGTAAGGTTATGGTTTGATCGGTTATAAAGATCTCCTTTCTTAAAGTATAAAGCTCTGTCAAAGATCTTTGGCTTGAACTTATGTTGTGGATCAATGACATAAATATCATCAAACGCGTATTTGTCAAGAGAATCCTTGTTCATTGGAATAGAATATTTTCCATCCTTTACATCCTGAATGTTATAGTTGGGAAATACAACCACCTTGTCAATGCTAAACTGCTGGGTTGCTAAATCTGGAGTGTTTTCCTTAAGCTTTACATTCAGTTCTACCTTGTGGTTTTTGTTCACAGTACTGTCTGCCTGTACAATAATATTATCCGGATGAAAATAATAAAATCCTCTTTCCTTTAAGCTGTTGTCAATTCTTACTCTTTCTGCTTTAACCACGTCAAGATCAAATGGTCTTCCATTTTTAAGAAGTGTTTTATTTGCCAGGTTTTGAATTTCCTGATTAATAAGGGTAGAATCTTTCTGAAATTTTACTCCGTCAACAAGATATCTGGCACCAGGCTTCACAGTATATATAACCTGTGCTTTCTTGTTCTTGGAAACTGTATCATAGGTAGCCCTTGCATTGAAATATCCTTTGTTTTCAGAATAATTCTCAATAATATCCTTGTTGAACTCACGGTCTACATCTCCCAGCAATACGGGTTTCTCACCCATTTTATATTTAAGCCAGTAATTAAATCCTTTATCCTTTTTAGGTTCCTTGGCAATATTGTAGAAATAAAGCTTTGGATGCATTCCCAAAAAAGTAGAATTGGGTTTTGGGGTAAGATTTCCTTCCAGTGCAGACTGAAGTTCTTTTTTTTCTTTTTTCGAAATGGTATCGTTTTCAATCTTTACGGTTGCTCCGGTGTAGAGCATTTGATTTTCTTTCAAAAATCTTGTGTTGCTGCAGGAGACCACAGCTGATGCCAGCCCGGAAACCAACAGATATTTACAATATGTATGGAATGTGTTACTCATTATTTAAATTCTACCACTTGATTGTTTTTATTCTTTTTAGGCTTCTTTTCTTTTGTTTTTTGTAAAATCTCCCGGAATTTGTCATAATCTAACGTAATGATAAATCCAATTCCGGTTTCGATGATCTGCCCCTGAAGAGCTACTTGATATTCATCCTTACGATAAGCACGCAGCATATATCTTCCATCTTTGGAAAGACTGTAATCTACAGAAACATTACCTGCAATATTAGTCATATTTTCATTTTGGCGGGCTTGGCCTTCCAGTCCGAAGTTACTTCCTACCGTCACTTTCAATCGGTCATTCAATAGTTTTTTACTGATATCTACATTAAGGTCGGTTCTTGTATTTTTTTGTCCCGTAGAATAATCCTCTGAAGAATCCAGTCCAAAGTTGAGGTCTACTCCTTTTATCAAACCGGAGGCAAGATTATTAAGCTGTTGAGATAAAATTTTACTTACACTTTGTCTTGCCATGGTTTCTGCAGACATACCCGCACCACTTTCAAACGGGTTTTCTCCGATAAAACGGTTGAGAAGCAGTAATGCAAATACCTGTTTATTCAATTCAGATTCCTGGGTTCTGAGCTGTGCCAGTTTTTGATCAACAACATCCTTTACATTTGTAGATACAGAATTATTTTTTTCGTCTGTGGTAACATCAAAGCTAAGTTGAGGTTTCAAGAGTTCTCCTTTCATTTTCAATAAAGCATTGAATGGGATTCTCTGCTTAAACTGATTCATCAGAGATGCTCCGCCGTCAGTACCTATCTGCTGTTCTACAAGGTCGATAGGAGCTGCTTCCGTTTTATAAACAGCTGTAATGTCCATTATAGCCGTCGTAGGCTCTCCGGTCCACGTAATCGTGCTTCCTTTCTGAATATCAAATTTACGTTTTAGGAAGCTTACAGAAAGGTCATAACTTCCTTTCTCTACCTGGTATACTCCTACCAGTGTGGTTTTTCCTGAAGGATCAATTCCTCCTGTAAGTTCTGCCTCTCCTTGTAGCTGAACAAAGTCACCATTTGCCTTATCGATAACAATGGAAAGCTTTGCTTCTTTACTTACTTCAATATTGACGCTTACATCCATTCCTTTAATACGACTTTGGGTATTAAGGGAATCAACTTTAACTGTTTTATTCAAAACGACCTGATCCTGATCTACAAATTCTACAATACCATCTCTTTCCTGTAAAGATGGAGTAGACTGAGGAAGAACAAATGTGAAATCTGTATTATCAGCAATACTTAACTTCCCATCCACTTTTGGTAAGTCAAGATTTCCACGGATACGAAGCCCCGCATCAATGGCAAGAATGCCGTACATCATGGCGTCATTGGACTTTTGGGAATTAACAACTTTGAAGTCCTTGGCGCTTACATTAAGATTAAATGCAAAGTCTCTGTAGGTTTGGGTAAGTACCTGCCCATCTACAACCAGTGCATTCCCGTCTTTATCTTTAATTTTAAATTTATCGAATTCAATCCCGCGGCTGGTGAAATCTATTTCATCATTTAGTTTTCTGAAATCACTTCCTGTTTTGGCAATTTCCAGCCCTGCATCATTGAATTTTATTTTTCCTAAAATATTAGGTTGATCCGCTGTCCCTGTGATCTTTAGATTTCCTGAAAGAAACCCTTCCGTATTCGTAAGAGCATTCATTGAAAACCCTTGAATACTCTTCATTTGAAGTTGGTTGATAGCCATATTCAAATCAAAAGAACTTGAAGAAGTGTTGTAATCCCCTAGAATTTTTACATCATTATTGTTTCCGGAAAGGGCAATATCAGCATTTAAAATTTTCGGTGAAGAATTGTTCACTTTTACAGCAAGATTTCCAATAGGACTTCCATAAACAATCAGATCAGAAATATTTAAGTCAGAAGTGAAAGTCATCTCCTTAGTTACATCCCTAAGTTGTGCTGTTCCATTGATGGTTCCTCTTGCCAGAACTGTATCTTTTTTTATAAGCTCAGTAATAGTTTCAATTTTAAAATCCTTTAATGAAATGTTTAAAGGGCTACTTGGGTTGTTACTTTCCGATTGAATAGAGACTTGGCTGGCCCCATTTGTTAGCGTGAAATTATCTGCCAGTATTCCTTTGTTGCTAATTTGGATTTTATTGTTTTCTGCAACATTCCAGTCCGTATAGTTTAGCTTTAAACCATTTGGATTCAGGGAAACTTCTGTAATGTCATTCATGGATTTTGCATTCCCGGCAATGAGGAAACGGGTAGCGTCCTTGTCATCTTTTGTAGTAACATTATAGTTGATTGTATTATCTGCAACATCTCCATTGATATCAATCTTATTTATGGAAAAGCTTGAACTTTTTAAAGCGGCAACATTCAGACTATACTGCAGCGCCTGATTTTCATTGGTTACTTTTAGAATACCTTTCTCAATCGTATTTTCACCATACAGCAACTGTGGAATTTGTCCGTCAATTTCAATTTTTTGAGAATCGGCATCATAATTTCCTGTGAGATTAATCGTTTCAAAACTTTTTAGGTCCGGAACGAATTTTCTGATCAAATCATCATTTTTCACCTTTGCATTCAATGTAAAATGCTGCCCCGGATCAATTTTCTGTCTTTTATCCGGTTTCTGGAACTGATAATATTGATTAATCGTTTGGGTTAAAGCTCCAAAGATCTGCGTAAGCTTATATTTCCCTTTCAGTTCAACATCTGCAATTTGAGAATTGAAAAGAATCTGTGTAGAGTCTGTTGTTGAAGAGGCTTTCAGATGGACTTCCTGTACAGGATAAACCTCCTTGGTATCCGAAAATGCAAAGTCCTTAAGGTTTAAATAACCATTCAGGTTATTAGGATCAAGGCTAGTAAAATCTCCATCAATTTTTCCTGCAAGGATCATTGGCTTTTCATAGAAGCCCAATTTATTTACATCCAGCTTGATGACTTCTCCATTTACCTTTATGGTAGGATTTTTTTCATCATAAATTCCGGAAGCAGTTAATTGTAAGTCTGCATTTGGATCTTTTGAATTTAAAATAACATGATAAGCTCCTTTATTAATCTTACCTGTTAAATTCATATTTTGATAACGATAGCCTTTATACACTGCAGAGGCAACATGTCCCTTTAAGTCTGCATTGGCATTTTTAAAATCAAAACTTTCTCCTTTTGCTGCAATTTGAGCAGTAATGGGACCTATATCTTTATTTTGAATAATTTTTCCTACCTGAACTCCCTGAAGATTCGCTTTTATATCATACAACTCATGATTTTTTCTACGCATATCAACATTAGCAATGATTGCCGCATTTCCAAGGGTAGAGTAGAGGTTTAGGTCAGTAGCAACCATTTTAGTTGTTCCCTTTGCATTTCCTTTTATGCTGAAGTTGGATGGAAGCGCAATATTGGATGGGATTGTATTTTTCGGAACAAGATTGAAAATAGTTTTGGCATTGGAAGAAAATTCTCCAATCCTGACATCATAATACAGCTGATCAGGATTCATTGCATTTTTGATTCTTCCTGATGCAGCTACCCTCAATTGATCCAATCCTGAAACTTTGAGATCCTGAATCAAAAGATCATTCACACTTCCTTTTACATTGGCATTTACATTGAGTATTGCATTCGGGTATTTATTGAATGGAACTGTATTCCTTAAAGTAGGAACCAAATTTAAAATATCTGAAAAACCAATTTTAGAATCCTTGATATTGGCTGATATCTTTACTGCACCAAGGTTTGAAGTAAGCTGATCGATTGAGTTGTAGTTTAGAATAACCTCATCTCGCAGAATTGTTTTCGGAGTTTGCAGATAAAGGTCCTTGAGGTAAGCTTCTTTTTCTGCATACACAAAATCCGTATTGAATTTTTGAATATCCAAACCTCTTGCTTCCCGAATTTCTGCAGAATTAACTGTTCCTGCAAAAGTATTGTTCTCCATTTTGAAGCTTCTCACTTCCACATTCATTTTAGCAAAATTCAGGTGGTTGAAGTCCATTCCCTGCTTGGTTGGAGCAATGGCTGTGTTATTGTAAACTGCCTTTACATCATTCAGAACCAGTTTTCCTAAAAGAAGATTCATGGCTTTGCCCTGGTCAGAAGCTTTTGATGGCTCCGGTTCTTTTTTGTTCTTCGGATTGGCATTTTGTGCAGGAAGATAAAGGTTAGCATTGATGTCTGCTCCGGAAAGGAATACATTGGCTACATGATAGGAATTATTTTCAAGATCAAGTTTATTGATCTTTGTACTTAATTCTTTAAATATAACCTTGGCAAAAGTCTTTGTATTTTCATCACCATAATCAATATCAAAATGAGTAAGCTTGATGCCTCTCAGTCCAATGCTCATAGGTTTTTTCTCGTTAAGAGAATCTACTTTTTTCTCAACCTTTTTAGAAACTTCTTCTACAATTCCTTGTTTGAGCTTTAATTTTAATCCGTCAAGATTAATATCGTTGACGGCATATTTATTTTTGTTGAGATCAAAGGTTTTAACTCTTGTATCAAAAGATTTAAAATAAAGCTTAATGTCATTCTTTGATTGCTGATCGTTGAATGTAACACCAATATCCTTTAATTTAATTTTATCAAGAGAAATAATGAATGGCTTGGAAGAACTTTCCTCCTTTTCACTGCTAGCAAAGGCATCAATAATATAATCAAAATTGAATTTACCATCCGGTTTTCTTACGACATTGGCACGCGCTCCTTCCATTTCTACAGAGGTAATATCTGCAGTAGAATTGATGAGCTTTAGCATGTGTAAACCTACATCCAGTTTTTTTACAGCCAAAAGAGTATCAACGTCTTGTCCTTTAAGGTAAAGGTTTTCCATCACAAGACTGTTGGGAAATCCGATGTAGACTCTTTCAAGGCTGACCTTGGTCTTAATTTTTTTCTCAAGGTAAACAATAAGCTTGTCTTTGATGAAATTTTGAACGGCAGGCAGCCTAAGGCTTAAGATCAACAGGGTAAGAAAGACCAGTATTGAAATAATGGTGATGGCT
Source organism: Chryseobacterium sp. SIMBA_028 (assembly GCF_046535285.1). Lineage (NCBI taxonomy): Bacteria > Pseudomonadati > Bacteroidota > Flavobacteriia > Flavobacteriales > Weeksellaceae > Chryseobacterium > Chryseobacterium sp. SIMBA_028. Next base: position 99,573 of record NZ_JAWRWZ010000006.1, read on the forward strand.
GTGCGCCTTAGGAGTTTTGTAGTGTTGATTTTTATTTTCAAAAGAGATGTGGTTTCTAACAAAGATAGTAATACTATTTGATTTGGTCTTTGTTGTAGTACCTTTTGCAAATGCAAAAATCCTGCCTTGGCTGTCCTATTATGGAATTTTTAGTGTAGTAGTTGTCAAGTGAATAGTTGAGTAAGACGAGCCAAGGCGCGGATTTTATTTTTTAAAAAGCCCCCTTTATATCATTTTTTTATGTTGAAAAGGTTAGTTAGCAAAAATGAAAATTCAAATGTTAATGTAGTTTTAAAGGGGGCTTGGCATGGTTTATATGAGAAGATAATAAATTTTAGTTGTTTCCATTTTCCCATTTTGCTACTTCTCCCTGCGGAGCAGCGCCACCTTGGGCTGGTGTAATAGGAGCAGTTTCCTGGTTGATATGATAAATATAGGCTGCAATTTTCTCAGCATCTCTTCCTGTAATAGTTCCATCCTTAATGAAAGGTCTCATGGTAGGATTGTTTGGAGAGCCATTTTCAAGCATCCAGAAAACATTCTTAAATAAACTTTTTTCCTTGATGTTGATCCAGTGAGTATCGGTAAGATTAGGACCAATACCTCCTTTTCCGGCATCTCCGTGGCAGGTCACACAGTTGGTTTTGAAAAGCTCCTGACCCTCTACAATATTGTCTGCACTATATTTCGCGGTTTCCAGATTAATTTGAGGAGCTGTTTTCTCATATTCTTCGATGGAAGCCAGCATGGTTTTCGTTTCCTTGGTGTATTCAGCTTCAGGGTGAGCATAATCTGTGAAAGAAAAGGCCATCAAATACACTACACAGAAGATACATCCGAACCAGAACAAACCAATCCACCATTTTGGAAGTGAGTTATCAAGCTCTGTAATTCCGTCAAAACCGTGATCAATAAGAATATCTTTCTCTTCAGTAACAGACTGTTTTTTGAATGCTGAGTTCCAAAGTTTTTGATAATAAGGAACACTTTTTTCTGCCAGATACTGTTTTTTTTCTTCCTCAGATAACCTGCTGAAACTTTCGTTTTCAATCATGTCTCCAATAGAGTTCATGATCATCAATAGGATAACAGCAATCAATATCAATGCCCAGAAAAATGGAGAGGAAAAGTATCCTGAATCACTGGCGAACATTTCAAACGCCATGATTGTTAAGCCTATCGTTGTTGCGATATATACTGAAATAGGGGTTCTCGTTTTCATTACATCAATTTTTAATGATTACTCTACACTTGCTGTTTGAATTTGTGTTGTTTTAATGTCTGTACCTAATCTTTGCAGATAAGCAATCATTGCTACAATTTCTCTTTGTTCAAGTGGTACATAAGCAGTTCCTTTTGCGCCTTTTTCTTTGGTCATCTGATCCTTTACATCAGTAGCTTCAGAGTAAATTCTCTGTACAATGGCTTTAGACTGGTTGTCTGCCCATTGATTTGCAGAATCAATCTGTGCCTTGGTGTATGGGACGTCAAAAGAATTTTTCATCAGCTTCATCTTATCCACCATCTGTGTACGGTCCAGTTTATTGGTAATCAACCAAGGGAAACGTGGCATGATGGAACCTGCGGAAGTAATTCTTGGGTTGTACATATGTTTAAAGTGCCATGAATCAGGGTTTCTGCCTCCTTCTCTGTGAAGATCTGGTCCGGTTCTCTTAGATCCCCAAAGGAAAGGTCTATCATAGATGAACTCTCCGGCTTTGGAATACTGCCCGTTTTTCCCTTCAAACCTCAATACTTCATCACGGAAAGGTCTGATCATCTGAGAGTGACATGAATTACACCCCTCACGAATATATAAATCTCTTCCTTCCAACTCTAGTGGAGTATAGGGCTTTACAGCAGTAATATTAGGAACACTTTGCTTAAGTGATAAGGTTGGAACAATTTCTACCAGTCCACCTATTGCTATCGTAATGAAAGCCAATATGGAAAGCAGGGTAGGCGTTCTTTCTAACCAAAGGTGTACACCCTCTCCTTCTTTTCTTGTACCTCCAATGTTGGCTAGTGCAGGTGCCTCAGCAGGAACATTTTTCTGGAATGAACCGACTTTAACAGTTTTGATAACATTAATTACCATCAAGATTGCTCCGGAAAGATAAAGGATACCTCCTAAGAATCTCATTTTAAAGTATGGAATAATTGCAGTCACGGTATCTAACCAGTTTTTCCACAATAATGTTCCGTCCGGATTGAACTGTTTCCACATCAATCCCTGTGTGAATCCTGAAATATACATCGGAACGGCATAGAAAATAATTCCTAATGTTCCCAACCAGAAGTGCCAGTTGGCTAATTTTTTAGACCAAAGCGGGGTTCTCCACATAATTGGAACCAAATAATATATTACCCCAAATGCCATGAAACCATTCCATCCAAGAGCTCCTAAGTGTACGTGACCGATAACCCAGTCTGTATAGTGCCCAATTTTATTTAAAGATTTTGTCGCCAATAGAGGTCCTTCGAAAGTGGCCATACCATAGCAGGTAACAGCTACCACGAAGAATTTGAGGATAGGATTTTCTCTTACTTTGTCCCAGGCTCCTCTTAAAGTAAGAAGACCATTGAGCATACCTCCCCAAGACGGGGCAATAAGCATAATAGAGAATCCTGTGCCCACCGCCTGTGCCCATGCCGGTAATGCTGTATATTGCAGGTGATGAGGCCCGGCCCAAAGGTATACAAAGATCAACGACCAGAAGTGAATAATGGATAATTTGTACGAGAATACCGGTCGTTGTGCCGCTTTTGGCATAAAGTAATACATCAGACCTAATACAGGGGTGGTTAATACGAATGCTACCGCATTGTGCCCATACCACCATTGTACTAATGCATCTTTTACACCTGAATATACAGAATAAGATTTCCAGCTTGTGAAAGATAACGGAACTTCTAGATTATTGAAGATGTGAAGCATTGCCACAGCAATCCACGTCGCCAGATAGAACCATATCGCTACATATAAGTGTCTTACTCTTCTCTTGGCAATTGTTCCGAACATATTGATTCCGAAGATCACCCATGAGAATGTAATTAATATATCAATAGGCCACTCATGTTCAGCATATTCCTTAGAAGTATTAATTCCCATGAGGAAAGTAATGACCACAGCAACAATCATAAGCTGCCAAGACCAGAAGTGAATCCATGAAAGTGTATCACTGTACATTCTGGTTTTAAGAAGTCTCTGCATACTGTAATAAGCACCACAGAAAAAGGAATTACAGACAAAGGCAAAAATTACAGCACTCGTGTGAAGCATTCTTATTCTTCCGAAGCCCATGGCTCCCTGGGTGTTAATTAATCCCTGAATATTACCCGAAGCCAAACTTTTAATGGTAGTATCATCTGTCCCGAATAAAAATTCAGGTAATTCAGGATAAAAAAGCATCAATGCAGCAGTAAGTCCCAGCAGAAATCCGACGAGTCCGAATACGATAGTTGCATAGAGGAATGCTCTGACAATATTATTGTCATAATTAAATTTTTGCGTCTCCATAAATTCCAATAGTGTTTACCGAAGTGATATTTTCTCTGAAAATAGGCTCTGTTTTGTACCTTTTTCTCTACCGAAAATAAATATCATGTAACGTGTATAATGTTTTGCCAAAGGTATTTATTAACTTTGTTGGAGGCTAATAGATAATCTTCTAAAGTATACCAAAAACTACTAAAACAAAAACGATGAAAGTATGTGGACAAAATATCAGGAAAATTCGTAGGAGCAGGGATCTTACGCAGGAGTACATGGCTTTTGAAATGGGGATTTCCCAAAAGGCCTATTCAGATATTGAAAATTCTAAGGTGAAAATCAATTTGGAGATACTGACTAAAATATCTGATATTTTAGACATTAAGCCGTCCGATATTTGTAGTATCTCACACAAGTGCGGTACGGATGATGGGTATGAAGACAAATATCAAAACCTTCTGGAGTATATGAAAAAGAATAATATCTCTGTTCCAAAAGAATATTTAGAGGATAAAGAGTAAGGAGCAAATCCCTGAAAATATAAGATAATATATTAAAAAACCAGCCCTGACCAGTGAGTTAGGGCTGGTTTTTTATAATTGTTTTCCAATGACCCCTATGAATAGGATGGGCAGGATATTTATTTTTACTGTTTTGCCTTACCCGATTTGTCAATTTACCCCATGGAATGAGAATTTCTGTTAAAAGTTTTTATATATTTAGCGACCGAATAATTCATTCTATGAACAGCGAGAAGAAAACAGAACAAAATGAAACTTTAGTTAGAGGATTAACAAACCGACACATACAATTAATTGCCCTTGGTGGTGCCATAGGAACCGGATTGTTTCTGGGAATTGGACCCGCAGCAGTATTGGCTGGACCATCAGTAATTCTAGGGTATGCACTAGCCGGGATTATTGCCTTTTTTATCATGCGTCAGCTTGGTGAAATGGTTGTTCAGGAACCGGTATCGGGGAGTTTTAGTCACTTTGCCTATAAATATTGGGGAAATTTTCCCGGGTTTGCATCAGGATGGAATTATTGGATTCTCTATATTCTCGTAAGTATGGCTGAACTTACAGCTATTGGTCATTATATTCATTTCTGGTGGCCGGAAATACCTCTCTGGGTTTCCAGTTTATTCTTTTTTGTTGTAATTAATGCCTTGAACCTTGCTTCTGTAAAGGTTTATGGGGAAACTGAATTCTGGTTTTCCATTATTAAAGTAGTTGCCATTATTGCAATGATTATCTTCGGGATCTATTTGTTAGCCAGTGGAACAGGAGGTGACAAGGCAAGTGTTTCCAATCTATGGAATGATGGTGGATTCTTTCCCAAAGGATTATTCAATAAAACTGAATCCGGATACTCCGGGTTGTTTGCAGCAATGGCAATGATTATGTTCTCTTTTGGAGGGCTAGAATTAATCGGAATTACAGCTGCTGAGGCGAAGAATCCTGAAAAAACAATTCCACAGGCAACTAATCAGGTGATTTATAGAATTTTGATTTTCTACGTAGGAGCTTTAGTAATCCTATTTTCACTAAGCCCTTGGAGAGAAATTACAGAAGGATCAAGCCCCTTTGTAATGGTATTCCAAAACTTAAATGGATTGGAATTCAGCCTTTTTGGTAAAGTAATTCAATTTAATTCACTAATTGCAAATGTTCTTAACGTTATTGTACTAACTGCTGCTTTATCTGTTTACAACAGTAGTGTCTACAGTAATAGCAGAATGCTTTTCGGATTGGCGCAACAGGGAAATGCACCAAAATTCCTGAAGAAATTGAATAAAAATTCAGTTCCAATTAATGCCATTCTTATTTCGTCTTGCTTTGCAGGAATCTGTATTATCATTAATAAATTGGTTCCGGAAAAGGCGTTTGAATATCTAATGGCTCTTGTGGTATCTACCTTAATCATCAATTGGCTGATGATATGCTATACCCATTTAAAGTTTAAAAAATCAATAAACAGTTCAGGAATTCAATCAAAATTTCCATCAATATTTTATCCTATATCCAATTATATATGTATTGCCTTTTTGGTTCTTATTTTAGGACTGATGAGTATTACAGGAATGGAAATTCAGGTAATTCTGATTCCGGTTTGGATAGGATTTCTATTTGCAATGTATAAGCTGTATAAACCCAGTTAAAAAATAGTAAACTCTATTTATATATTTTGAAAAGGTGAAAGTCAATAGATGATTTTCACCTTTTTTATTGTCATTTTTCCGTAAATTGGGAGTAGATTATATTACAATTTCAGGAAATAATACTTTGAATACTTGTTATTGGTTTCAAAATAGAATGTTTCTTATGAGTTATTGTTCTTTTAATAATAGATGAAATGGAGTCGAACTTTAATGATATCCAGAAAATAGTCAGCCATATTGAAGCCAATTTTGATAGGGAAATAACAGCTCATGAAATAGAGTCTATATCTCACTACTCTTACCGTAATTTTCAACGGGTATTTTTTAAAATTTTTAACGAAACGATTTCCGGATTTCAAAAACGGTTGCGGCTTGAGAATTCATATAAAAAATTGATCTATACAGAAGATCGTATTTCTGAGATTGCATGGCAGGTCGGATATTTCAACATCCAGTCTTTTTCAAAAGCATTTAAACAACAATATTCTGTTTCTCCGGCAGAGGCAAGAAAGCAAAAACAAGGAGTATTTCAAAAATTTATAGAAGATAATCATACAGATTTAAAAATTGAGGTTAAGTATAAAGATGCTGTACCTGTTTTCTGTAAATTTATTAAGGCTAAAGATTATAATAATCAGGAAATTGATGAATTGTGGAAAGAAATAGAACCGGAATCTGAAATATTTGAGGCAGCCTACGGAATTATCCGTGATCAGCCTTTAATTACAAGTTATTCACATTGCAGGTATGGGGCTGCAGTAAAATCTGATGATATTGTAAATGGATTTTTTAAAAGAAATATTTTTGGTGGAAGATATGTAAAGTTTACCCATTATGGCCCTTATGGAGATATTTTGGAAACCTATCGTTCATTTTATCGTTATTGGCTTTCTGATCAGCAGTTTTTGCTCGATAATTCAGATGTTATTGAAGAATACGAGGAGTCAGAAGTTACTCATATTTATTTTCCGCTGTACGGATAGAATGTCCTTTTAGGACAAGTATTGTTTTTTTAAGAATTTAATTTTGCAGCAGTAAATGACCGTAAAGGGATTTTATAATGTAAAATTAAAAAACAAAGAACAATGAAAAGAAGTGTACTTTTCTTAGTCCTGCTGCTTCCTTTTTATGGTAAGTCTCAGATTACTGTTCAGACTTATACAGGAAATAAAGAAGCTGAGGTGCTGGGAATCTACAGCAAAGACTTTAATTATAAATGGAACTATTTTGTATCAGGAACTATATCCTATGATTATGATGCGAAAAAAGTAAACCCGGAAATCTATCAGAATATCAATTATGGAGTTGGAAAAAATTGGGGGATCTCAGTAGGAGTTCATATTTCAAGAGAAGATATTATACCGTCTGTGGGGGTGGCTTATGGAAAAGAAAATGATGTTTTTAACATTAATGTTTTTCCTGCCCTTACCTATTCTACAGATACAAAGAATTTTGGGTTGGGGTTGTACACCTTGCTGGAATATACTCCGAAGATTAATGAAAAGCTTAACTTTTACAGTATGCTCATTGTGGAGTCTGATTTTAGCTTTAAGGAACATCAATCCAGTAGTCAGGTTATTCGTATTGGGTTAGAAAGCAAGAAAAAAATGCAATGGGGGGGTAGGGAGCAATATCTCACAGACAGGCAGCAGTTTTGATACTGATATTAACTTTGGATTATTTATTGGGAAAAAATTTTAATTATATGAACAAATTATTCACACTCACTTTTGTATTGAGTTTTATATGCACTATGGCACAAACTTATCATTTTCCGGAAGAATCTTCACGTCATGAAGGAACCTGGCTGCAATGGCCTCACCACTATCAACATGGTACTACCTATCGTCAAAGAGTAGAACAAACCTGGATTGATATGACAAAGGCGCTGCAATCAGGAGAAAAAGTTCACATTATAGCTTATAATGAGGATGAGAAAAAGAGAATTGTATACCTTCTTGAGACAAATAAGGTACCCATAAAGAATGTAGACTTTAAGATTTATCCTACAGATGATGTTTGGGTAAGAGATAACGGACCTATCTTCGTAAAGGATAACAAAGGAAATGTATTAATTGAGGATTGGGGATTTAATGGCTGGGGCGAAAAATTTGATTTCGAAAACTGTGATGAAATTCCACAAAGTATTGGGAAAGATTTGGGAATAAAGGTAATTGACCTTAATGAAGAAATGGTGAATGAGGGTGGATCTGTAGAAACAGACGGAAATGGAGTTCTGATGGCATGTAAAAGCTCAGTAATCAGCCAGAAAAAAGGAGCCACAAGAAACAAGGGGATTACACAACAGGAAGCTGAGGAAATGTTTGAGACCTATTACGGGGTCTCCCAAGTAATATGGCTGGACGGTGTTACAGGATTGGATGTTACTGATATGCACATTGACGGTTTTATGAAGTTTGCAAACCATAATACCATGATCACCATGAAAGAAGATGATCTTTTGGATCTTGGTCTTTCAGATAAAGATATCAACACATTGTATACCGCTTCCAATGTGGATGGCAAGGAATATAAAAAAGTATATCTGCCTGCTACCAAAAATAAAGTGAAGACAACCTATGGAAAGCAATTGGATGAAAAAGGTTCTTATGTGAATTACTATGTGGCCAATACGGTAGTTTTGGTTCCTAATTACGGAGATCCAAATGATCAGGTTGCCAATAAAATTATTCAGGATCAATATCCTGGTAGAAAAGTAATAGGAATAGATGTAAGAAATCTATATGAAAATGGTGGAATGGTACATTGTGTTACACAGCAGCAACCTGAAAGAAAATTAATGAAATAAAATCTGAAGTGTAGATTTTATAAAAAGCATCATGATCATATTTACCCTATCATGATGCTTTTTTAGATAAGTACTTCTATTATGAGCTCAAAGTTTGATTACTTAATCTATTTTTTGTAAATTGGTAAGAGGATATTATTCAAACTCAGGTGAAATTGTAATCTGTTTTTTGAAATTCCAACGGACAAGCCGAACACCGTAGCACAAAGTAGGCAAAATAAAAAACACATTTCTATGGCCAATTTATTTCAAACACTTACTAACACCGTAAAACACTGGTATATTCCATTAATCTTTGGAATTCTTTTCCTTATCTGTGGTTTCTATGTATTTAGTGTACCCCTTGCAACCTATGTTACGCTTTCCATTTTTTTTAGCATCTCATTCCTTTTTTCCGGAATCACGGAAATATTTTTTTCCCTACAGAACAGTAAATCCCTGCAAGGCTGGGGTTGGTTTCTGGTGAGTGGATTGCTAACAACAGCAATAGGAGCCTATCTTATAGCTTATCCACAAATTTCAATGACAGTACTTCCATTTGTTATTGGATTTACTTTACTATTTCGTTCCTTTCAGTTATTAGGTTTTGCCTTTGATCTGAAAAGCATGAAAATAAAGAGCTGGGGAAATGTGGCCCTTGCAAGTGTAGGAGGAATCATTTTTTCTCTATTGTTGATATTTAATCCTGTGTTTACAGGGATTTCCTTAGTTACACTTACAGGTGTTTCCTTTATCTTTATGGGAATAGCTTCCATTATGTTGGCCTTGGATTTAAGAAAGGTTAAAAAAATTCCTGGGAAAATCAGTCAGGAACTTAGAGATAGAATTAAGTCTATACAGGACGAAATTGACGAATTGAAGAAATAATAGATATAGTAAAAAAAACTCTTTTTGAGTTTTTTTTTTAATTAAACCGAAAAAGTTTAAACAAAACATTCAAACTTAATGAAGAATATTTCATTTGTGATTAAATAAAGTAGAAATAAAAAAGCCATTTTAAATATTTGTCCAAATTTGATTTTCTCCCAAAACCACAGCATTTTATAAAAGTATGGAAAGCAATAATCCCATTTTGAAAGTTTCAGATATAAAAAAAATTATAAATGTTTTATCAGAAGAATTGAATAAATTGGATGATACAGATGTTGTAGAATTTGAAAATGATCTGTATTGGAATATTCTTGACAAGGATTTGTATGATCCCTATGAAGAGCCTACAAATTTTACAATGGGAAGCCTTACGGAGGACTGGTTATTTTTAAAGAAAGTTTTGAATAAAGAACGAGAGATGATTGATTATGATTTGTATAAATTGGGATCAATCTTAAAATTTTTAGGGAAGAAGAATATCATTACAAAAAAATAGGATTTAAAAATAATCAACTCTGATATTATAAAAACAAAAACCATCCTTAAAAAGGATGGTTTGTAGACCCACAGGGAATAACATGTTATATTTGTTTACATCTTGTTGAATAAATTTTATAGCTTGTATTATTGATTAATAGGTGATTGAATTTTATTGAATGTAAATAAATTTAAATGCATTCAAAATTTACAGTGACCAAAATAGTGACCAAAATTGAAATATTCGTATATTTGCTATGCGAATATTTTTATTTTATGGCACAGTATAACAACGAAACAGGAAGTGTTAATTTTAGACTAAAAGAGCCTAAAGCAGAAATCTCCCGAATAATGGGTAGATATTCATTCAAAGGTTTGCAGGCAGATTTTTCCACAGGTTTAAAAGTTGTTCCGATCAATTGGGATTTGGATTCTAAAACTGTTACTTCTGGCGGAGATAAAAGAGAAATCAACCAAAAGCTTGCTAAATTCAAAATTTCCATTGTAGATGCTCACAAAAATTTCAATGAGCATTACAATCGTGTGCCGACAAAAGAAGAACTAAAGGCAGTTGTTGGTAATGCGGTAGAGGGGAAAGAACTCAACAAGGTGCAAAAGAACAAGAAATCTTTTGATGATGTTTTTCAAGAGTTTATGAAAGTGACTGAGCTTAAAATCATGCGTGCTGTTACGTCAGGTCAAAAACCATTGGATAAAAGTTATGTATCATCTTTTAATGTGATGTATCGGGATTTAAAAGATTTTGCAAATGAAAATAACATCTTTCTTGATATTGATAAATTTGATGAAGTACAATGTTTAGAGTTCCAGAATTGGCTTTTGGGTACGGAGAGAGTGGGAGAATTAAGCACACTTAAAACTCGAATTAAAAGATTGTCTGCAATACAGAAACGTGCATTTGAAAAAGGTTATACAAATAATAGAAGTTATATGCAAGAGGAATATAAAGTTAAAGTTCCGCCAACTTTCCACACTGTTTTGACAGAACCAGAAATCACAATATTGTATGAACATGATTTCTCTAATACTCCAAGACTAGAAAGAATTAGAGATCTATTTGTTCTAGCTTGTCATACATCTCTCAGATTCGGTGATATTACACGTATTGAAAGTGATCATATTGACCATAACAGTAAAATGATTAATATCTTATTAAAGAAAAGTTCAGGTGTAGATAAATATAAAACAGTAAATTTTCCATTTTTTAGTTATACAGAGGAAATTTTGAGTAAATACAATGATGATATGAAAAGTATTGCCATATCCAATCAAAATACAAACGAATATCTGAAAGAGTTGTTTAGAGATATACCTTATTTCAAAGAAAAAGTAATCACTCGTGAACGTCCTACTAATGAAGGGGTAACGTTTGATAAAATCAATTTTGCGGATAAAATTGCTTTTCATGATTCTAGGAGAAGTTTCTGTACCAATCGATATATTGAGGGTTGGGAGCTATTGGAGATATGGCAATACACAGGGCACACTGATGAATCAGTATTTAAAACCTACTACAAACCAACCTTTGAACATGAGCAGATAAGACAGGAGAGTATTAAAGCAAGAAATGAAAAACTTCAAAAGGTTGATTTACAAACTAAAGAGATTGAAGATCTTAAAGCTCAAATGCAGAAAATGCAGGAACTTATTGAGAGTGGCAACGTGGAACAGTTAGCTGAAATCATTAATATTAACAAAAATGTTTCATAAATAAAAATAATATGAAAATATTGGAGAATCTAAATTGGCAGGTTGAAGAGAAAATATTGAAAATTTCAGAAAATTTCAGAAATCTAATTTTTGATATTCATAAGTCAGATAATGAAAAGATAAAGGAATTATTTGTTATTTATGAAAACACAGTCAAAAAGAATAGAAACAAAGATTTACTTTTCAGTTACAATTTAAAGATTGAATTGTTGAAATCTCTTTTTGAAGAAACTAAATTTTATTCTGACAATAACGATTCAAAGCTATTTTCATTCTTTAAAAGTAATATTTTGTTCACTAGAGAGCAACTTTTAGAATTTGAATTCATCTCTGATTTAAGTAAAAGTTATTCTGACAATATTTTTATTCCGCAGTTACAGCTACAGAAATATGAAATTTTGTCTAAATTACAATTGTGGTATTCTTATAACAGCACTTTCATAATAGAAGATTTGGTTTTAAGTTCAGAGTTTCCAAACATAGCCAAACAGGAAATAACAAAATTTCTGAAACATAAAACTGTCAATTTAAAAGATAAAATATTAAAGGAACAGGAATTTATAGATTGGCATTCAACTCTAAAAAATAGATATTTAGGCGAAATAAAAGAGATTGAACACACTTTGATTGAATTAGAAAGTTTATCCTTAGATGATAATAATTTACCTAAAGATGTTTTAGATTTTGAAAAAGACATTTTTAAATCTTTAAAAGCTCAACATTGGTTTTATGATACACTTGAAACGCTTGGTGTTGGTAATGGTGGGTATAGATTTAACACTATTATTGGGGAGATATTTAGAAATCAAAATTGTAAAGAGAGCATTTTTTCTTACAATCTTTCACAACAAGAATATATTAATTATTTAAATGAAAAATTCAATAAAACCATGAACCCAACTGGGCTTAGAAAGGAAACTAATCACGAAAGCAAAGTCGAGGCTTTAATTAAAATTTTCATGAAAAATATTTCCGAATAAATCCGAATTTTATCCGAATAATCCCTCTTCTATATTTGCATTATTAATTTAAATAAATTTAAAATTATGCAAAACAAACCAGTTCAATTTTTCCAAATTACATTAGAAGATTTAGGGAAATTTATCGAAGAAAAAGTTACAAAAGCAGTTGAAAGAATTGCTTTTACAAAAATGAGTAATGATGAAAAAACTCTTTATACAAGAGATGAAGTATCAAAACTATTAAATGTGAGCTTTACCACATTATTCCATTGGAATAATCAAAGTATTCTGAAAGCTAAAAAAATCGGAAAACGTGTATATTATTCCAAAAACGATGTCTTAAATCGTTTAAATTCCTAAAATTCTCTCTTGACAGTTTATTTTTAATAGGTGGGTGCAAAAGTCTGAAAAATGATTCTTTACCGATACATCCATCTATTAAAAAGTAAACCCATCTACGATTAGGCTTAAAGCTCAAATAATAGCCCAAAAACCAACTAAAATTTTAAAGCAATACAACCCTCAAAAAGTATAGCAAACAAGCCGTATGAACTATCGCTATGCCCTTATTTTAAATCAATCATTATGAAATATAACCAAAGCAAAAATACAAAGTATAAAACCAATGTCACATCATTTTATCATGAAGGTTTTAATTGGAAAGTTGTAGTTCCAACAATCATTTATAATTATCTGATGGAAAAAATCGAAGAACAGCCACCATTTAAAGAGTTCAAAATGGATAATGCCCTGTATTTTCTGAGTTTAGTTATCAGTATTCCTGCCTACAAAAAAGATAAAGTTTATCAAAATGGATTTATCCCTATGTATTCCAGACGTTTAAAAAAGAAAGATTCTAATTACAGTAAGTACTTTGATTATTTTGAACAAATCGAAATTCTGGAATCTAAAAATCATTCAAAAGGTCGTTTCTGTACAGGCTACCGATACAATTGGGAAAGTATCGATCTTGAGGGTGTAGAATGTCTGGATTTTTCAATATTTGAAATGACGGATAAGTTTCTGGTTAAAAATCTATTGAAAGAAAGTGTCAGTAATGATAACTGTCCGCATCTTTCTAAATGGTTTGATGATGGTTTGTTCCTTGATTTTGACCGTCTGAATTATGATTTGCAATCAGAATTTTGTTATAATAAGTACAGCTTGAGTTACACTAGACTAAATCCAGTAATTGCTAAAGCATACAAATACTGGCACTCTGCATTAATGCTGAAAGAGCAATGTTTCCGTATTTCTCGTAAACCTGAGTCAGATAATCGACTGCATACGAACCTAACGAATATGCCGTCTAAATTCCGCCCCTACCTAACGTATTATGGAGAAAACATACAAAGTCTCGATATTAAGAACTCACAACCCTATTTTATGGTTTTAGTATTGGAAAGTTTGAATAATAGTAAGATTTTAGAAATTATAAATAGAGTGTATATAAATAGTAATATAGGTACTATGTTGCAGAAATTACAAGAAACTACCTCCAGTAAGGCTTTTCAAGAGGAATTTAAATCATTAAAAAAAGCTGTTTTAGGGGGTAAATTTTATGAATTTTTAATACCACTTTTTACAGATATTAAACCTTATTATGATGGTATGTTTAGAAAGAAATTTTATGATTCAAATACAGGTGTTGCAGAAATATTTGAATTTCCTAATAAACGAGATTTAATAAAAAAACTCACCTTGCAGATTCTTTACACTCCGCTTAAAAGACCGTCAAAAGAATATCTGATATTTAAACAGCATTTCCCTATGTTATGTGAATGTATCGAAGTTTTTAAAACGACTTCTAATAATAAAGATTCATTTAAACTATTTCCTAGACTTCTGCAACAAGTTGAATCTGATTATGTGATTGATACTATTACAAAACAGATTGCAGAAACAAATCCTGATATGCCACTTTGGACGATACATGATTCTTTCTGTACTACACAGAGTTGGTTTCCTGTTCTGGAATGTATGGTGCAGGATCTGTTTTTAAGCTATTCTGCTGGTGTTTTGCCGAATTTTAAGGCAGAATTATGGTGTAATAGTGATGAGTGCCTGAAAGTAGCTTAAAATGAATAATTTAGCCTTGACTGAATTTGGTCAAGGTTTAATACTTGTTTATCCAATATTTATCATTGCATCATAATGAGATTGTGATAATTCTTTAAAAATAAGTTCAAATGATTCAAATAGGTTTTGAGGCGTGGTGTTAATTATTCTTTGAAAGTACATTTCATCTAAAGGGGAAATTTTATGACTTGCATCATTAATCTCAGAAACTAACGCACTACATATTATATATTTAGGATCTTCAACAGGAATATTAGTTAAGGCTCCCCAGCTATCTGTGCCTAATCTTATGAAGTTGACATAGCTTTCCAAAATTCTTCTCATAATATTGCTTGTTGCTATGTTTAAAGTAGCATCATTACTGTTTTTTAGTTTATTCAATGTACTCCATAAAAGAGAATAATCATTTAGGATTTTATTTTTATTACCTTGATATTCTACAATACTTACAGAGTTTTCTTTAAAAATATAATAATAAGATTTATCATAGCATATTCGACCATTATCAAATGAAACTTCTTTATGAAAATAGATATTGTGAGTTAATATAAACACCTGAGATATATTTGTATTTTTTAAATCTTTGTGATCGGGAGATTTTCCTTTCTTTTCGATTAGTTTTCTTACAAGAGTTGTGATTATAAATAGCACCTGATTATCTAAACTTGAAACAGGATCATCAATTACAATTATTTTCTTTTTTGAAGAATTGTTTTGATTATCTGTCCCTAAGCATAACTGATAAAAGTAAAGAAAGGCTATGAAATTTTTTTCTCCTTCGCTTAATGTTAAGAAAATGTTTCCTGAATCATTATCAGTTCTTTGTAAAATATACTGTGATATATCATTTTCTTTCTGTATTTCTTTCAAAAAAAAACTATCAAATCCACTATAATTCAATATTTTATTAATATTATTTATAGCATCTGTTGTAGTTACTGTTTTTCCCTTCCATTCTGCTATTTGCAAATTTGATTGCTTAATAAGATCTTTGATATAGTTTTCAATATCTATATTAAAAAAGAAATCTTCAATATACTTTTTTTCTTGCTCAAAATAATGATTTATTTTGTTACCACATTTTTGAGCTAAATACTTCCATATATTTTCTTGAAAGTCATTTCTATTAGCATCAATATCTTTAAACTCTTGATTATTAGTATATATTATCTTATTGATAGCTGTGATACTACTTTTAAAACTAAGTAGAGATTTTAATTCTTTTCTCTCATTTGAAGCTTTGATTTTACTTTCAATAATATTTATATTATCGTCAAAGAGACTCTTTAAATTCTCATATAAAGTGCTGACAGTATTACTTGGATTCAAATACTGTGAGATATTTTTAATTTCTACGAGGATATCATTTGTTTTACTTTTATAAGTATTTTTTAAATATTCTATTTTTTCTAATTTTGTTTTATAAGTTTCATCAAAATAGTTTTCAAATTTTAAAATCAGATTTTTATCTACAGTTTGTTTTTGGCAGAAAGGGCAAACTTGCAAATCCTCATTTTTTTTCAAAAATGTGATTCCTTCTTCAACCCAACTACTAATTTCTAGGTCATCAATCAGTTTAGCAATATCTACATCTTTATTTCCTACAATTACTTCGTTCAATAAATTGTATAATTCATTTTCTAAAACTCTGATTTTCTTATATGTTTTGGAAGAAATATTTACTGGTATATTTTGTAAATTAGAATCATATAGTTTTTTGTAATTAGTAGAAAGATCTTCTAATGTGATTTCCTCAGTATTTTCTAAAGTAATTAGCGTAGATTTAATCTTATTGAAATTATTTTGAGTCTGTTTGTTCGGGAAATTTTCTTTTATCTTAAAAAATGAGCTAATCGTTGACTTTCTCTCATTAAAGCAATAATCTTTCAAGGAGTTATAGTCACTCTCTCTATTTTTTATTATCCTATTTTTTTCAAAAATAATTTTCGATGTAATGTATTCCTCGTTTAGATTTACTTTCCTTTGCTCTTCACTAATCAGATTATCAATTTTTTGATTGGTTTCATTTAAAGAAAATATTCCTTTTTGAACATTTTTTTGTATAAAATTTTTTTCTACAAATTGATTATTAAAAACTAATATTTCGTGAATATTTAGATCATATCCAGTTTGACTACATAAGTTGAAACTAGAATTTATATCTTTTTCATTAAGACTAAGTTCATATAAGTATTTTCCTATACTCGATTTTCCTGTGCCATTATTTCCAAAGAAAAAATTAACTTTATTTAAATCAGGAATAATTGTTTGCTTTTTATAAGTTGCAACATTATTTAATTTAATTTCGGTTATCATGTTTTTAGTGTATTGTAAAAATAAATATATAAATTTTTTTGGTTGGAATCTTGTGAATTATAAAATTAAAATTCCAAATTTGGATTTTTGTACACACATTAGTGTATCTATTTTGGCTTGATTTGATATGACATAATCCCATCGGCTCATTAGTTCTTTACCTTCGTCAAAAGATTGTAAAATATACATTTTAAGGATTGGTTTTTTCGAGTTTTATTTTATCTTATAGGATTCCATTTGATTATGTTTTCATAATTGCAAGATAAAAAATACACCAGTTAATAATAGTATAAAATAATCTGCCTTAAATTTATAAAACTTATTTGTGATTGTTTCTGTAGCTTGATTAATTCGCTCTTCTAAGATTTTAGTTTTAACACTATTTTGTTCAGAAATTAAAGAATCAACTTTTTTATTCAATAATTCAATTTTCTTGTTTTGCTGATTATTGGAGGTATCCGTTTGTGAAAAAGAAAAAACAAATAGAATTAGAAATAATGTCAATAATATTTTTTTGAACATGGTGTTTTAATAATTTTTCAAATATAATAACTTTGATATTGAAAGGAACAATTTTTGATAGTAAAAAACGGATTGCAAAAATTTATATCTTTGCAATTCAAATTTTATCGAAAAAAATATAAAGCGTTAGCTTATTTAATCTTGGTATCCGAAATCTGACAGTTTCTATCAAACACCAAAAAGATTAATAACTCTAATGCTCATGCCTCTGGCGTGAGTATTTTGTTGTTGTCTTTCATTGGTGTGGGTTTTGTCAGAACCTCGGAACTGAATTGATAATCTACAAACTCACGCCTTTTTATATGTAACCATCACTTTGAGTTTGGGTGAATTTAAAAATTCATCTTATGAAAAAACTATTATTCACAGTTTTTACAGCATTATCATTCATTGGTTGTTCAAATCACGATGATGACAGCACACAAACAACAAACAATCCAGTAGCAACCCAGTATTTTCATCCTCCAACATGGATTCAGGGGAAATGGCAGAAAGACGGAACAGCACTGTATAAATTCACGAATGATGATTTTTATACTATTGCGGGAAGTATAGAAACAAGCTACAAATCAATATTACAGCAAGGCGCAAGTTTAGGTGTTTCTTCAAGTGTTCCAGAAAATATTTCTGAGACTGTCTATGAATTTACTATAAAGTCAGGCTCTACGAATACAGAATATAAATTCAAAAAGATAAGTTCTACAAAGATTGAGTGGGTAAATTATCCTTATGCTTCGACAGTTGGTGCATTTTATTTAACTAAACAATAATACTATCATGAAAAAGTTTTTAACAGCAGTAGTGATAGTTGTTTCGACAATGACTTTTGCACAACAAACAGAAAAAGACAGTAAATGCGATTTGCCTAAAGATTATCAGGAACCAAAACCAGACAAAAAAATCCAATCTTGGTTAAAACGTGGAGATGCTACAATTGAAGACCTGAGAAAACATATAGCGGTTGAAAATGATTGTAGTGAGAAAGATGTAGTCTTTTTGAGAATTTCGGAACAGAAAGGAAACGGAATGTATTCTGTTTGTGTTGCAGGAAAACCCATGAAATACAAACGAATGGGGACAGTTTTTATGGGTGCAGGAGAAAATCCTTTTGATGTGACAAAGTAATGGAACATAATGCGGAATTACAGTTAAAAGAGACAATCAGCCAAATGGTTGAGAAGTGTCTTGTAGTGGATCTAAAGGAAATTTTTATGGGTAAGAAAAATTATAAATCTATCCTTGAACTCATTTTAGATTATGAGAAGTATTGGAATACCTCGGTTAATGAAATTTCAATGACTGCCAAAATTTCTAAAATCAGAATACAGGCTATTATCAGTGAAACATTTCAAGCTATTAGAAAAACTTACCCACAACAACCTGTATATAGTGATTTAAGCCATATTAGAGACAAATATGTGAATAAATTAAGCTCAGATCTCTATCATACAGTTTCTGATTATTTAAAAGAAGATACAGAAACAATAAAATATAAGAACTCTGATGATTTGAAGTTTATTTATGAAAATATGATTAACCATTATTTTATAAAAACCTTGAATATGAAAGGAAAACTGGCTAAGAGCTATATGATTGAAGAAAACCTTACAGAAAAGGTTATTCACAATGTTTTTTATCTACTTAATGAAACTTATACTAAGGAGGGAAATTCAAGTAATTTGGATTTACAAAGTCTTCTATTAAAAATGGAAAATTTAAACACTAAAAAGAATTAGAATATAATATGAAAAATCACAAAATCCATTTAAAGCAAAACGATAACCAGTTTCCAACTGATAAAGAAATTGGAATAAGACTTTTAATCAGGATTTTTTTAATTTAATTTCTATTACACTCATCCAATTTTGATTAGGGTAATTTTCAGTTATAGAATCTTCTCCCTCTATTATGTATTGATCGAGTACTAAAATTGGAGCTCTATCTTCATATATAAGTTTCGTGTTAAATAAGTTTTAGAGCGTTTATATATTCAAATAATCAATTCTATATTTTAAATTAAATGACTGTATTATGATTTTTCGCAAACAAATATCTTAAAATATAAATATCTTTATCCATACATATCTTCAATTAGATATCAAACTACTGATTGACAATATTTTGAATACATAATATATAAAAGAATGTTTACGCATAGAAAACTTTTTACGCATAAAATATGTACAGATTTGAACAAATGTTCGTACAAATATACATATAGCAAAAAATACTCACTGTACAAACAAGGAGCATAGATGAAAAGTTGGTTATTTTATTTCAATAATGAAAACAAATACACCTCCTTTTGGATGGTAGATAACTTTACCATTCTTTCTGATAGATCTGGTGAATACTTTTTTATAAGTTTTACCGTCTTTTTCAAAAATTTCCATTAGTTAGGATTTTTGAAGTTAAACAGAATGACCAAACAGCTCAGGTTGCAGCCTGAGTTGTTTTGTTTACATGTATAGT
Source organism: Chryseobacterium sp. SIMBA_028 (assembly GCF_046535285.1). NCBI lineage: Bacteria > Pseudomonadati > Bacteroidota > Flavobacteriia > Flavobacteriales > Weeksellaceae > Chryseobacterium > Chryseobacterium sp. SIMBA_028. The sequence goes on from NZ_JAWRWZ010000006.1 coordinate 119,465, forward strand.
GTAAATCCATCCGTGTAACAGGTATGAACAATGTTACCGTAACGTTCTTACACAAAGATAGAGTAAAAAAAATGTAGTAAACAACAATATGTTAGTAATTACCTATTAATGCTAGCTTTTTTGCGTTTTTGTTGTGGGATTTAAAATTTATTGTATGAGTTTTCAATAGTCCTTATCTAGAATTTAAAAAAAAGGTATTAAGGTTTGTCTTTCTATACTATTCTAGGTTATTTTTACCAAAAAATAAGTCACCATTGATCCTGTGTTCTTCTAATAACTTAAAGCCAGGTATTGTTAAGTTTAAGGGAATTTTAAAGCATTTAGTATTCTTGTCGTAAGTGACTGATCTGTTTTTTCCTTTTGAATAGTGGATAACTCAATCATTTTTAAAGAATCTTCATCGACTTGAATCGAATGCTGTTTGAAAATAGCTAAAACCGTTTTCTTGTCAATCATACTGTTCATGCGTTCAAGCTTTTTTATTTCATGGTATCTGATATAAAAATACTGGATGCTATTAAACATTAAATTTGTTATCAACTAAATGAAAATAATTTGAGTTTCTTTTATCTCAAATTCTGGCTATTTAGATTGAAAGTTTGGAGAGAGCAAGATAAAAAAATAACCTTGACATTTTTGGTCAAGGCTAAATATTAAAGTAATAAAATTTACTGTTTAGTGAAAATCAAATCTTTTGTTTCAGGCAGATAAATCGTTAAATCAGGATTTCCAGGACAATTCTTTGTTGTTAAGACGGTAACATTAGGTTCGTAAGACCACGAAATCTGCGTATTATTAGTTTTCTGTAGATTTATGGTTCCCCAGCCAATACCACAATTAGTTCCTGTATAATAAAAATTAACAATGTTATTATTAACATACATACTAATTATTGCATTTTTATCATATTCATTTTGAACATTATTGTTATCTTGTAATAATTCTCCATTAGAATTCTTTACTATATAACGTACATTCAATACATCCTGATAATGGTAATCTGTTGATTTAGGTGTCTTGAATATTTTATGCTCTTGCTTTGTAATAATTAAAGTAATGTTTTTCCCATTAAAACTTGTTACCCAGGTTCCTGTAAAGAAAGCTAGTTCGTTAGCTAGATCTTTCATATATGAACCAGAGGGAACATCATCGGGGAATGTATTGAGTGGATAGGTTTGTTGGGCTTTATAAAAAGAAAGATTTATGAAAAGGCCAATTAATAATATATATTTCATAATATTTGAATTTAATTCTTTGTTATTGTGGACATGGAATATCAGTTGTAGTTCCATCATTTTTTTTAATTACTGTTGCTATTTTATTATTGGAGTCAACCTTTTGTAAAGTTACTTTATTTTCTAAACCCATTTTTTTTAGAGTATCAAAGAAAACTTTTTCTAAGCCTTTACTATTTAAACGATTTGTTGATTTATTACAATAAACTCCTGAAGTATCTTTATTTAAGATATTCCAAGTACTTTTTAACATAGCTATATTCCAAACAGTAATATCCACCTCACTATAGCCTCCTGCTGGTGGTATATCAGCATGATTTCCATTGAAATGCATGATATAATGTACATCATTTGGAGCGACTATCCCAAAATAAGCATTTCCAGTATTTCCTATATTTTGATATCTTACAATATCTAAAAAAGTATCAATGTCAGTAGCAGAAAATATATCTACAGTTGTTCCCGTATGATTATGATAGCCCCCGTTCATTGTGGACGGGTCTCCAAAAACTACACTATGTTGACCATTCGGAGGTGTTGGTGTAGGAGGCCCTGTTTTATTATCTCGCCATCCTTTCTCTCCTCCTGTTCCACTATTCAAATGATCTTTCAGATCTTTGACAATATTTTCTATTTTAGAATCCTGTATCATTTTTTTAGTTTGCTCACAAGGGTTCGTATTAGTAGGTTGATTAGGGGTGCTAGCTCCTCCACCTCCTCCACCTCCATAATCACCAGGACCACCATTCATGTCATGGCCTCCATCACCACCCATATCATCCCATGGATCAGGCTTGGAAAGTTGTGGTTTTTTTACAATAATAACAACTTCGCCCACGTCAATGGTCCTACCCATTGAAAGGGAATTATAATGTTGCTGAAAGGTCTGGATAAGGTAATTACGATCAGGATGCCCCTCCTTATAAACGTCAAAGTAAAGAAAATCTCTTTCTGCATTAATCACACCACCTATTATAGCAGTCACCTTTCCATCTGTAAGCATGGGAAACATTAAAAGTTTTCTGCCATTCTCAAGATCCATATCCTGAGATGAAACCTTTAAATCTACAGTTCCATACTTGCTTTCCAGTTCTGTTTTCTTTTCGGGATACTTCTCAAAGTAGGCTAACATGGAGCTTCCAAAGGGTAGTGCATAGTTGTTGGATTCTGTATTTTTGGAAAGGCTTCTTTCCATTTCAAAGCGTTCAAAAAAGGCAATTTTTTCCTTTTGTGCTTGTTCTGTACCTGTCATCATCTCATCTGTCCTACAAGAATTGAGAGAGACGGATAATGTAGATAGCAATAAAAGTCCATAGACTAAATTTTTCTTCATAAGTGTTTGTTTTTAGGTTGTAAATATATTATAAATTTTAAAAATATAACCTTAATTCTAAAATTAGTGATGTGTAATGATTAATCATTGTTACTCTTTATCATTAAATTTTATTTGGATGACAATTTATAAAAAATCATTAATTCACGGCGTAGGTATTTTCCCCATATTTTCTTGATTAGAATGGTTAAGTGGGTTTGAGAGTGATAAAAGTAAGTATGTGATATGAATTTATAAGTAGTACCTATATATAATATTAATTGTACTACTACTACTACTACTACTACTACTACTACTACTACTTTATCACTCTCTAACACATTTCCAACCCACTATTTCGGGTAACTGTGGTAAACTGTTTGTGGTATTTTGGGTGTGTGTATGGTTTTGATTGTGGGCTTCTGGGAGAGGTTGTATAATACTTGGTCTTCTATTTACACCACCTGTCAAATTTTTACTGTAAAAAGCACCCCTATACCAAATCCCCCCAATTTTATATAGATGTTGCGACTCTCCCTACCATAAGCTTTTCCCCGTATGGGCCAGCACGATAATCCTATTTACTTTAATAGTAGTGATATCGTCTTAGAGTTAAATGACAAAGGTGAATCAGGTGCACTGTTTGGCTTTGAGTTCTAATTATTACTCGAAGCCAAGATTTTCGAAATAAAATATATTAGAAACGTAAAAATACAACGGTAAATCCTCATTCACAAAACTAGCCCCCTAATCTCTCTCTCAAAATCAAATACTCCTTATAATAAAATTTGTAACAATTTAATACCAAAAAAATATATTGAGTGTAAGGATTCACCCTACCATATATTTGCCCCCACCATCAAGTCAAAGAAATTTTATCTCCCCCCACCAACTGTCAAACCTTTTCTCAAAAGTAAGTTTTGTTTTATTTGTTTTTTGTGGATGTGGTTTTTATTTTCCACTTACATTCTGTTGGTTATACTCTTCAGGCTATATATTTTATTGATATTTTTTTGACAGTTTTTGTTTGTTGCGGTTTGTGTTTAAAATATTTAAAAACTTTAATTTTAAAGTTAAAACCTCTGTCAATTGGCATGAATATTGACTTTATTAATATATCAAAGAACTATTTCAAGTTCTTTTTTCTACATAGATTCTCACAATAATATATAAAAATGCCTAAAGTGCTACGAACACGATAGGCAAGTCAATAAATTTTAACACATCTAAAACTTATCAACATGACAAATTTACAAAATTGTCTGCAAAACTGTGCTATCTACTGTGGCACTTATGCAAAGTACAACAATGGAAGCCTTTACGGCAAATGGTTTAATTTAGCTGATTATTCAGATTATGACGAACTAATAGGAGCAATGAAAGAGCTTCACGAAGACGAACATGATTTTGAATTTATGCTTCAGGATTATGAAAACTGTTCTTTCTTTGAAAAGTTAGGATTAATCGAAGAAAGTTATTTGTCTAATGAGATATTTGAAATAGCAGAGCAAATAAACGATTCTGGCTATGATCTTGAAATTTTCGAAGCTTATCTTGATTGTATTGGAAAAATGGATTTTCAAAGTATTTATAAAGGTGTAGTAGATTATTACACGGGAGAGTATTCAAGTGATGAAGATTTTGTACAGTACTTATATGAAGATGATACGTTTAATATTCCAAACTGGGTTGTTATTGATTGGGAAGCTACTGCAAGGAGTATAATGTTTGACTATTTTGAATCTGGCGGACATTATTTCCGTAGTTAAAATACAATTAGATTCAAAAAGGTTCAATTAGGTTTACTCCAAGTGTTTTTTACAAAAACAGTGACCAAAATCGTGACCAAGTGACCAAAAGTGACCAAAATAAAAAAGCAACTTGCTGTAAATTAGCGAGTTGCTTTTGTTTGGTTGTAGACCCACAGGGATTCGAACCCCGACTGACGGTACCAAAAACCGGAGTGCTACCGTTACACTATAGGTCTGTTTTATTTTTGGTGGTGCAAATCTACAACTTTTTTCTTTATATGCAAAAACTGTTTTTGAAAATTTATGAATGAAGTTTTTATTTGATCAAATACCTTTATTTCGGGCTATGGTTTTTAAGTTGAATTTAAATAGTAAACCCTGATATTATAAAAACAAAAACCATCCTTAAAAAGGATGGTTTGTAGACCCACAGGGATTCGAACCCCGACTGACGGTACCAAAAACCGGAGTGCTACCGTTACACTATAGGTCTGTTTTATTTTGGTGATGCAAATTTACAGCTTTTTTGTTTAGATACAAGAATTTTTTAAAGTTTTTTTTAAATTTACATCACTTTTTATGTACCACAATCATGCTTATAGACTTCAATAATCTCAATATTAATAAATTATCATTCCATACAGAATTTGAAAAAAAAGTAGAAAACTTTTTAGAAGAATGGGTTTCTGATGGTGAAATGGTAAAAGTTCAGACCTCAGGGTCAACAGGAATACCAAAAATTTTCGACATCGAGAAAAAGAAAATGATCAATTCTGCAGTAATGACCTGTAACTTTCTGGGATTAAAAGAGGGAGATAAGGCTCTATTGTGCCTGCCTGTAGAATATATTTCCGGAAAAATGATGATAGTTCGCTCCATGGAAAGAAAACTAAAGTTGATTGTTGCAGAACCCTCTTTAAATCCTGTGATGCATCTTGCAGAAGAAATAGATTTTTGTGCGATGACTCCGCTTCAGGTGGAAAATTCATTGGATCAATTACATTTGATTAAAAACTTGATCATTGGTGGGGCTGCAGTTTCTGAAAGTCTCAAAAATAAAATTCGTCAGATAAATCTAAAGAGTTCTAACCGTATTTTTGAAACCTATGGAATGTCAGAAACACTTTCCCATATTGGTCTGAAACAGTTAATGCCGGAATCCGAGGATTATTTTACTGTTTTTGAAAATGTTTCTATTTTCTTGGATGAAAGAGCATGTCTGACCTTATTTGCACCTAATGTAAATAATGAGGTTTTGAAAACTAATGATTTAGTTGAAATTAAAAATGATAAACAATTTAAATTCCTGGGAAGAATAGACAACGTAATTAATTCCGGTGGAGCGAAAATTTTTCCGGAAGCGCTTGAAATTTTGGTTAAAAAAGAAATTTCCAATGAAGCCATTTTTATAGGTCTACCAGATGAAATTTTAGGGCAAAAGCTAGTACTGATTGTTGAGGGAAAAGAGTCGGACGATGTAATTAACGCCATTTCTCAGATAACATTTGAGAAAAAATTCCATAAACCCAAAGAGATTATTTTTATCAATACTATTCCAAGAACACCTAACGGAAAGATCAATAGGATAGAATTATACAAAATGATTAATGAAAATATTTAGTTATATCTTGGCTCTCGTATCCTGAACATCAAAATTTAAAACAATGAAAGACTTTTCAAAAGAACTCAGTTTCAAAACTACTCGCAGCAGCGGAGCAGGAGGACAGAATGTGAATAAAGTGGAAACTGCTGTTACTGTGCTTTGGAAAGTAGATGCTTCTGAATTTTTTAATAATGATGAAAAAATATTAATTAAGGATAAACTGAAAAACAGGATTAATGCAGATGGATGGCTGTTTTTGACCGTTTCTGAAAGCAGAACCCAGTTAATGAATAAAAATAAGGCTATTGAAAAAATCATTGAAATAGTAGATAAATCCTTGTTTATTCCTAAAAAGAGAACGGCTACAAAACCATCAAAAAGACAGAAACAGAAGCGCTTGGATACCAAAAAGAAACTTTCGGATAAAAAAGAAAACAGACGTTTTAAATTTTAGATGTTTTTCCTGGAAAATATTACCTTTGCCAAAATTTTTCACAAATGATTAAAAAACTATTTCTGTTAGGGGCTTTTTCAAGCTCATTAGTTTCGTTTGCTCAACAAAAGATTTCAATTATTCCATCTGTAGGATATGCATGGAGAATTGCTGAAACACCGTCTGGACTTTCCAAAGCAGAGAAAGATTATGTAAAAGGATTAAAAAATGGTGTTCATTTTGATATTTCTGCATATTATAATTTGAAAAATATTGGACTTGGGGTTAAATTTTCCAACTTCAATGCATCAAGCAATGGCTATATATTGGGATATTCTGGAAATGGAACTCCTATTTCCGTTCCTGTAACAACTAAAGATAATATTACATTTTTTGGTCCGTCCCTAATGTATTCCAATTATAATGAGGCTACAAAACATAAACTATTTTTTGATGTGTCACTTGGAGTGATTTCTTATACTACAAAAACAGCCAATGTAAAAGGAACTGGCTCTAATCTTGGATTAGATGCAGGTGTAGGGTATCAATATGCACTTTCTAAGAATTTTTTAATAGGACCTAAGCTTGGAATTACAGCGGGAACATTAGGAAAAATGAAATTTAATGGAACGACGGTTGATTTTGGAGACAATCAAAAAGAAGGTCTTACAAGAGTTTCCTTAAGTGCAGCCGCAACATTCCGTTTTTAAGTTATATATTTGTAAGAATAGAAATAATAATTATAATGACAGCAACAATCTTTTTATCAACGGAGCGCCGAAGAGCAGGATTGTTGCTGTCATTACTTTATCTACACACAGATTCTTTTCTTAAAAGTTCTAAGGACTTTATCAATTAAGCCCTGTCAGGATCCAAGACAGGGGATTATTCCAGATTTTTATTTATTGTTTTTGCGGTTTTCCATGGAAATGAGCTGATATATGCTTGATTTCTACATTGGATCATCGGGGAATACCTGCATTTTAATCTTAAAAATTGAAAAAATGTCCAATCAAATTATTGTAACTACCGGGATTTATGATGCCATAAAAGATACTCTTAGAAGAAAAAAAGTAAGCATTCCCGAAGAAAAGAAATTAACTGAGGAACTTAGAAAAGCCAAGCAGGTTTTGAGAAGAGACCTACCGGCAGATGTAGTAACAGTGGAGAGAAAAGTGACCTTAAAAGATCATACGCTGGATTTCGAACATGAATATATTTTTGTTCCTTCAGTTCAGGAAAAAGTGAAAAAAAATAAACATTCCATTCTTTCTGATATAGCGTTGGCTGTAGTTGGATATAAAGTAGGAGATATTATAGACTGGCCTTTCAGGGATGGTGAACGGAAGATTGAAATCTTAAAGGTGGAAGCCTGGGAGGGATAAACTTTTGTTGAATATTATGATAAAAGAAGCGTGGCTCATTTTGGGGTCACGCTTTTTATTTAACAAATGATAAAAAAAGAAGCCTCTATGATACTTTCTTCGAGTGCTTTGGCTGCATTCCATTTTTAAGTTTTATCTTTGCAAAAATTATAAAAATGAACAAACCAATTTCTGAATTTATAGAAAAATATTTTCTGCATTTCAATGCAGCTGCTTTGGTAGATGCGTCTAAAGGGTATGTTGCACATCTTAAAGATGGTGGGAAAATGATGATCACTTTGGCAGGAGCAATGTCTACTGCTGAATTGGGGAAAATTCTTGCAGAAATGATCCGTCAGGGAAAAGTGGACTTCATCTCTTGTACAGGAGCTAACCTTGAGGAAGATTTAATGAATCTTGTGGCTCACTCTCATTATGAAAGAGTTCCGGATTATAGAGATCTTACTCCTCAGCAGGAATGGGATCTATTAGAGAGAGGATTAAACAGAGTTACTGATACTTGTATCCCTGAAGAAGAAGCATTCAGAAGATTACAGAAGCATATCGTTGAAATCTGGAAAGACGCAGAAGCTAAAGGAGAAAGATATTTCCCACATGAATTTATGTACAAAATGATTCTTTCTGGAGTATTGGAGCAGTATTATGAGATCCCTAGAGAAAACTCTTGGATGATTGCTGCTGCAGAAGCAAACTTGCCAATCGTAGTTCCGGGATGGGAAGACTCTACAATGGGTAACATCTTTGCATCTTACTGTATCAAAGGAGAGCTTACCGCTACTACAATGAAATCCGGTATTGAATATATGACTTATCTTGCGGATTGGTATACTAAAAATTCAGCTGGAAAAGGAGTTGGGTTCTTCCAAATTGGTGGAGGTATCGCTGGAGATTTCCCAATTTGTGTAGTACCAATGTTATATCAGGATATGGAAATGCATGACATTCCTTTCTGGTCTTACTTCTGTCAGATTTCGGACTCTACCACATCTTATGGTTCTTATTCAGGAGCAGTTCCAAATGAGAAAATTACTTGGGGTAAACTTGATATCACTACACCGAAATTTATCGTTGAAAGTGATGCAACTATCTGTGCGCCATTGATGTTCTCTTACATTCTTGAAAATTCTTAAGAAATAAAGATATCTCAAACGAGACTAAAATAACAGCGCTTCAATTTATTTTGAAGCGCTTTTTTATTTGCCACTATTAGATTTGTAGTTAGAATATGTTGGTTAGAATAAACACAAAGGCACAAAGAAAGATAGATGACATTCTTTTTTAAGGCGCAAGAAAATCAAATATTTTCAGCAAGGACAAGACATAATATTAAATTGAACTTTCTCGCAGATCAGACAGATTAAGAGGATTTTTCATTAATTTCTGTAGCGAAATAAACAATGCAGTATTCAATTTTATCATATATAAAATCTTTGCGCCTTACAGCAGCCACACTTCAAGTCAACTTTCGTCTTTGCGATTTCCAATAAACTGCAATATGTACAAAAAATTAATCCAACGAATTGACCAACACAAAATAGCGGTACGCCAAAATTCCCTTTTCAATTTTTGTCAATCGATTAGGGTCTTTGTTACTCAACTTTGGAAGAACCTTTTTATTGATAGCATTCAGCAATCTGAAAAATGATTTTTTCATATCTTTATCTTTTAATGAAACATCATTGGGTTTATAAGACTTCAAAAATGATGCAAAAACGGAACATGGTTTCCTATTATCAATAAATTATGGATGAGATTTTCAAACAACAGGTATATGAGGTGGCAAAACTTATTCCCAAAGGACGAGTTTCTACGTATGGCGCTATTGCAAAAGCAGTTGGTTACCCCAATCATTCACGTCATGTAGGAAAGGCAATGGGAGGCTGTCCGGAAGATGTTCCTGCACATCGTGTAATTTCCAGTTCAGGAGTATTATCTGTGCCACCGTTTCAAGAGAAATTAGAAAGAGAGGGGATTACGGTGGAAAATCTGAGGATAAAAAACTTTAAGAAGTTGTTTTGGGATCCCATGGAAGAGTTATAATGAACTTCGGATATGAGATTTTAGATAAAAAAAGCCATTACATATCGATAAGCAATATGAACGGCTTTCTAAGATGACGGTTTTGTCAACCGTATTATTTTTTAACCTTTGGATTCTTTAATTCTTCCCTTAGTCTTTCGTTTTCTTCTTTTAGTAAATTAATATATTCCTGTAGATTCTCAACAATAGTTCCTGGTATACTGCTGTAATTACTCTGATTATTAATTAATCCTGCAGAGGTAGAAGTATCATTAAATACTGGATGGTCATTATTGACAATTACTTTAGCGTCCTCGTCTTCGTAAATCTCGTCCAATGGAACTTCTAAAAAATGGGCAATTCTTTCCCATTCATCAGGTATAATCCTTACATCACCGCTTTCTTTTCTGCTGTAGTTGGATACATCAGTTGATATATAATCAGCTACTTGCTTCTGCGTATAGCCTTTTTCCTTTCTAATGATGCGTAATTTTTCTTTTTGCATGACCGACATTTTATACAAAAATGGAGAAAAAGTAGAATGTATACAATAAAAAATAGAAAAAAGATGATTTAAAATAATGAGAGCTAAGTGAAAATGAAGATGAGGTTTATAATATGAGTATTATCCAGGTGAATAGTTGATGATTTTCTATTGATATTTCTATATTACCAAGATGGATGTATTATTTCTTAGCCAGTAAAACTCTTGAATTAACAACTACAAAATTCACAAAAGCTTTTGTTTAAATACTTTAGTTCACGTAAGAAAGTCCAAAAAGATGATATAAAAGTTCATCTCAGAAGATAATCTTGAATTTTCAAACCTTAAGTATACTTCATATGCATAAATCTTGCCTATTTAAATAGCCTACCTACTAAATCTTTTGTGGTTAAAAAATATTATTCTCTTAGTGTGGTAAAAAAAAGGCTGTCTCATGTGAAACAGCCTTTTTGTATTATTTTTCAAGTTGCTTGTAGCTTCTCTGTATAAAATCTGTCAGATCTTTTCCTTTCAATAAGTTCTGAGACAACTTGGCCAGATCCAGTGCATATTTAATCAGGTTTTCCTTTTCCTCAGTATTCTCTGTTTTTAAGATCTGATTAGAAAGATCACTGTTGGAATTCACCACAAGGTTGTACATTTCCGGGAAACCTCCCATTCCGAACATACCACCACCACCTGTTGCCTGCATTTCTTTCATCCTTCTCATGAATTCAGGCTGGGTAATGGTAAACGGGGCATCATTACTATCCAGATCTTCAAGTTGTACTGTAAATTTAGTATCCTGAATGGCTTCTTCTACATTTTTCTTTAAAGATTCTTTTTCTGTTTCATTTAATTTTGAAATGGCAGGTTCATCTTTTTTAATCAGGTTATTGATGTGATCTGCATCTACTCTTGCAAATGAAATATTTTCTTTTGAAGTTTCCAGTTTTTGGATCACGTGTGGAATGATAGGAGAGTCTAATAGAAGAACCTCATATCCTTTATCTTGTGCAGATTGAATGTAACTGTGTTGCTCGTCTGCATTAGTAGTATATAGAATGACTAGTTTGTTATCCTTGTCCGTTTGTGATGGGGTAATTTTTTCTACCAATTCATTCCAAAGGAAATATTTTCCGTCAGTTGTAGGATATAGGGTGAATTTATCTGCTTTTTCAGCAAATTTTTCTTCCGTGATGATTCCGTACTCAATAACTATCTTAATGTCGTTCCATTTTTTTTCATAGTCTTCACGGTTTTCATTGATTAGGGAAGCCATTTTATCGGCAACTTTTTTAGTGATGTAAGAAGAAATTTTCTTTACTGCACCATCTGCCTGAAGATAAGAACGGGATACATTCAATGGAATATCCGGAGAGTCTATTACACCCCTTAGAAGCATTAAGAAATCAGGAACAATGCCTTTTACTTCATCCGTTACAAATACTTGGTTTTGGTATAACTGGATCTTATCCTTATCAATATTTAAGTTGTTGCTTAGTTTAGGAAAGAATAAAACTCCAGTAAGATTGAATGGATAATCTACATTCAGGTGAATGTTGAATAAAGGCTCTTCAAACTGCATGGGATAAAGCTCGTGGTAGAACTTCATATAATCCTCATTGGTCAGCTCGCTTGGGGAAATTGTCCATGTCGGTACCGGATTGTTGATGATGTTATCCACTTCTTCAGTTTCAGCAACGGCATCTTCAGGAGCGTCTTCCGGTAATGGAAGAGTATGTGTTTTGGTTCCGAATTTAATAGGAACAGGCATGAATTTATTATACTTTAAAAGTAATTCACGAATTTTACTTTCTTCTAAAAACTCTACAGAATCTTCTGCAATATGAAGAATGATTTCTGTTCCTCTATCTGTTTTTTCAGTAGTTTCTTCAAGAGTAAATTCAGGACTTCCATCACAAATCCATCTTACAGCAGGCTCATCTTTATAGGATTTTGTAATGATTTCCACTTTCTCAGCTACCATAAATGCAGAGTAGAATCCAAGCCCGAAGTGTCCGATAATTCCGGAGTCCTTGGCTGTATCCTTATATTTTTCCAGGAACTCTTCAGCACCAGAAAAAGCAACCTGATTGATGTATTTTTCAACCTCTTCACCGGTCATCCCGATCCCTTGGTCTATGATGCGTAATGTTTTTTGCTCTTTATCAATTTTAACCTCAAGCTTTGGGTTTCCGTATTCAACCTTTGCCTCTCCGATGCTTGTCAGATGCTTTAATTTTAAGGTAGCATCTGTTGCATTGGAGATTAATTCTCTTAAGAATATTTCGTGGTCACTGTAAAGAAATTTTTTAATAAGTGGGAAAATATTTTCCACAGATACATTAATATTTCCTTTAGTCATAATATTTTAGATTTTTTAATTTTCAAATATTTCTCAAAAAAAATACCACATCGAAGAAACTGACAGAATGGCATTTTTTTATGATGGGCAAATTCATCGCTTTTATTATATTTACCGCCAATTATAATAACAATATGGGAATCTTTGATTTTTTTAAGAAAAAGAATAACAGACAGGAAAATGTAAGTACTCCGGTTCAGCATAATGAAATACCAGAGGAAAAAGTGATTGAAAGTGTAGTAGAGGAAGTGGTAGAAACCCTACCGGAAGTTCCAGTACAACCAATAGAGGAGGTGATAATAAGTGAGCAGTACGAAAAAATCAGGATTTATAACGACTATATCATGTATTGCATCGCTCTTCAGCTAAGAGGTGATCTTGCCCCTATTTCTGCATTTGAAAAAGAAAATGGAGAAGTAGAAGGGTTTGCCTACATGGTGACAGAGGAGGGGTACACTCTTTCAGCTGAAGAGGTGATAGAAAGAATGACAACGAAGTTTGAAAGTGAACTTGAGGAGGGTAAAATTAAGTCTTACATGATTTTGTATCATTCACAGTTTGACAATGATGGTAATCACAGTCTGGCCACAAGAGAGAATGAATTTAAAGCTATCACAATGGTTTATCACTTTGAGGGTGAAACTCAGGATAAGATTGCATTACCTTATGTTTTTGAAAATGATAACATTACCTATAAAGGAATTGTAGAACTTTCTCATGAAGAAAATAATGATATCATGAACACTCAGTTGGTTGAGGGGAAAAACTATTTTACGAATATGGAGCCCATTAAGGCCCCTGAAGTTACTAACGAAGCCGGTATTAAAGTAAGAAAATCCAACGTACCTAGTCTTATCAATACCTGGAGTGGTATTTTTGGACATGATAACTTTCAGAATAATCCGTCTTATGCTGATCATCTGATTACTCTTTTGAAAGAATGTAAGGCTAACGAACCTGATTTTGAAAAGAATAAAGCAAGCAAAATGGAATTTGCAGATGTAAAATTCAAAACTCTTTTCAATGAAGAATTTGGAACAATATATCCGGAAATTAAGACTGATTTTTCTTTGGATTTTGAAACTAAAGTTATCAGCGAACTAGAAAATGCATCCAATGAAGAAGCTATTGTAGCGGGGCCTGCAAGAGATACCTTTGGTGTTTGGTTCTTTGCTACAGATTACGCTGAGAAAAGAGAGCAGTATTTGGTACAGCCTCATTTACAAATTAATCTTAGTGGGATTGCCTTTGTATTGGATGTTCATGAAGATTTTGATTTACCGGACGGAACCAAGATGAGCGAAGAATTTACTACCTATATGCCAAGTAAAGATCTTCCTAATTATGCATGCTTTGATTTTATCGGTAAGGTGATTGATTTCAAGGAAACAGTATTGTTTGAGGATGGAAGTGTACAGGGTTATATTGTAAAGCTAAAGTTAATTACCCATGAAGAAATGGATGATTTCTTCACGATTGATGTTTTTGTCCATAAAGATAATATGAGATTTGAAACCTTAACAAGAGGAATGAAAGTCGCTGGACTTTTACAGCTGCAGGGTAAAATTGCAGAATAGGGCAAAGTATATAAAATAAAAACGGTCTGAATATTCAGACCGTTTTTTTATAAATTATTTGTTTTTCAATTCTTCCTTGATTTTGTTTTCCAATTCCTCGGAAAGTTCAGGGTTGTCTTTTAAAACATCTTTTACTGCATCACGTCCTTGTCCTAGTTTGCTTTCTTCATAACTGAACCAAGATCCGCTTTTCTTCACAATTCCCATATCTACAGCAGCGTCAAGGATTTCTCCAACTTTGGAAACTCCTTCTCCATACATGATGTCAAATTCTGCCTGCTTGAAAGGAGGAGCTACTTTGTTCTTCACAATCTTCACTTTCACACGGCTTCCTACAGCTTCGTCACCTTGTTTGATAGGTGCACTTGCTTTTCTGATATCAATTCTTACAGACGCATAGAATTTAAGAGCATTACCACCGGTAGTCGTTTCAGGGTTCCCGAACATTACACCGATTTTTTCTCTTAGCTGGTTAATGAAAATTACTGTACACTTCGTTCTTGAAATCGTAGCAGTTAGTTTTCTTAATGCCTGAGACATCAATCTTGCGTGAAGACCCATTTTTGAATCTCCCATTTCCCCTTCAATCTCTGCTTTTGGAGTAAGAGCCGCTACAGAGTCAATGACTACAATGTCAATAGCTCCGGAACGGATAAGGTTATCAGCAATTTCTAAAGCCTGCTCACCGTTGTCCGGTTGAGAAATAATAAGGTTTTCTAAATCAATTCCCAGTTTTGAAGCGTATGTTCTGTCAAAAGCATGCTCAGCATCAATGAAAGCAGCAATACCACCAGCTTTTTGAGCTTCAGCAATAGCGTGAAGAGTTAATGTTGTTTTACCTGAAGATTCAGGACCATATATTTCAATGATTCTACCTTTTGGATATCCACCTATACCTAATGCAATGTCTAGTCCTAAAGATCCGGATGGGATTACTTCTATTGTAGTGTCTACAGAATCATCACCCAAAGTCATTACCGTTCCCTTTCCGTATGTTTTATCTAACTTGTCAAGCACTAATGCGAGTGCTTTTTTCTTATCATCAATGTTACTCATCTCTATTAAAATAATTTCTCAAAAATACATAATTTAAATATCAAAAACTAATATTATTTATCCCTGAAATTGCTTTTTAAAGTTAAAAAATGATAATTTTTAATAGCTGATGTTATTCATAACGAAGTAGATGCGGTATTCTTTTTGAAAACGTTATTTTTCTGAAATAAAGAGGGTGTTTTAATGAAAATTTGAATTCTGCGTAATGTTCAGATAATCTTTCAACACTTTCATTTGGTCTTTATTTCCTCTTTTAATTCTTGAGTCCCGGCTTACAAGGCTGTCATAGATTTTATTGAAAAGTATTTTAGATTTCGGAAACAACTTTTTGTAGGAAGCCTCCGGAATTTGTAATCTTTTACAAACTTCATCATCCAATAAAAACCAGGTACAGCAAATATGAAGATATCTCAGATTTTTCCTTTGAAATTCAAATTTTAAAATGGGGTTTTCCAAAGACTCATTCAGTAAAGAGTGAGCCAAAAGAACGGAGTCTTTATCAGACGGCGGTTGAAGAGAGGTCCATAAATAAAAATATTCTGTAGCCTGTTTTTTATCATCGGGTAGCAGTTGTTCCGGAATCCCAAGTAAGTATCCAACATATTTCCATAGATGGAAAATTCCCTGTTCTTCTTCAACAGAGAATGTGTTTCCTAGTTTCTGAAGACTATGAAGAAAAACAAGACTAAAACCAATGTAGGTTGCCATCATATCCCAGGAATTGATAGGCTCGCCCCAGTTTTCCGTATCCCAATCTTTATAATGTTTTTTAATGGAAAGTCTTGCGTAGGAATGGATCAATCGGGTTTTTATGGCAAATTCATATCCCTTTGCATGAATTTCCAATGCATCGTAGCGAGTGGCATTTACCCAAAAATCCAATGTTTCGGAAAGCCGTTTTACAGCTCCCTTTTTCAAAGCTTCTGTAACAATAAGGGGTTTGTTGAGATACGCGTAGTCATAACCTCCTATCAGACAATAATCCCTCAGGGAAATTAAGGAGTCCAGATTACTTCTCATACAGAGTTCTGCGCCGCTTTTTAATAGATTATAATCAAGCCAGTTTGGAACTTCTTGTGTTTGAGCAAAAAGTTTCTTTACACTTTCAGGAACGGAATCATTTTCAGAAACGCCGTTTCGGATATAATGTTCGATTTCCCTTGAAGCTTCATGGAATTTTTTCGTAAAATAAACATCTTTTACAACTTCATCACCGGTTTCATCCACATGATAAAAGAAAGGAGCAAATTTTTCAAAATCCTGAAAGCTCACCTGAGCACCGGAAAATTCAATCAGTTGTTTCCCGTTCCCTTTTTCCCAAAAATTTCTAAAATGGGGAGAATCCTTAAACCGAGGTTGTATCATTGTTCATTCCTTTACAGATAAAAATACAAGTTTTACACCGAAATTCTCTGGTGAGATTTATCAGTTTTAAAAGGAATATTATAAATATCCCCATTCAAAAGCCATTTTTATAAGTTCTGAACAGTTTTTGCAACCCGATTTTCTTAAAATATTTTTTCTGTGTGTACGTACGGTCTCTTCTGAAATGTTCAAAAGTTCGGAAGCTTTTCCGGCTGAATATCCTTTTGCAATGTAAGTGATAATTTCAACTTCTCTTTTGGTAAAGGTAACAGTCATGGGCTCGGAAACCTTATTGTGTTTTAACCATTGCATCTGGTGAAAGTCTTCTCGCCCGTTGATTCCGGAAATCAAAACGGTGTAGGAGTTTTGATGCGTAATATGCTCAATATTGGTATGGAGGTTAATAGCCTGCAAAACTTTTCCATACTCATCTCTAAATGTATGTAAGGATTGATGATGAAACAGCTCATAGTTTCCTTTAGAGGTCTTCATCCGAAAACAATAGCTGAATTTCAGCTCTGGGAGATAGTCATTAGCTCCTATTTCCTTCATTTTATCCATACACATTCTTTCAGCCTCCATCACAAACTCGAGGTCATCGGGATGGATGAGGTCTATAATTTCCTTGAGGTGTACAGGATATTTGCTTAATCCATGTATTTTCAGGATATCTTCATGATGGTTGTAAATGGTGCTGTCTGCAAAGTTGATCACATAATGATAAAACTTTCCAGGAGCAAAAACTTCCCCAATAATGCGCTCAACGGAGGGAACGGATAGCATTGTTTTCTCATTCTGAAGAAGTTCCGGATAATTATTCCAGACTTTGATGAGGGGATGCGGCTTTTTGGCCTGGGTTATAAATTTCTTGTCCATGGTTAATGTTTTCATAAAATTAATAAAATTATGTTAAAAAATACCCCTTTTGCGGTATTTCATTGCGCCTAAAACTATTGTAGCTTTATGTGAAACTAATGACCATGAAAGCTCAATT
The DNA here is from genome assembly GCF_046535285.1 of Chryseobacterium sp. SIMBA_028. NCBI lineage: Bacteria > Pseudomonadati > Bacteroidota > Flavobacteriia > Flavobacteriales > Weeksellaceae > Chryseobacterium > Chryseobacterium sp. SIMBA_028. Next base: position 137,047 of record NZ_JAWRWZ010000006.1, read on the forward strand.
TCTGAAACGATCTGTTTTTACGGTTGAGGCTTTCCATTCTTTACTTTAATCAAAAAACTTTAACCTGAAAAACAAATAATCATGAAAACCAAAATTTTATTGCTGTTTCTGTTATTTCCTTTATCTGTACTTTATAGCCAAACTGTTGTTTATGATTTCTCTAGCGGAGAGTTTATAAACAAAGATCTTAAAGTAAAAAGAGGAAAACCTGTAAGTCTTAAAATACAAAGTATTAATCCATTTTTCTATGAAATTTTAATTAAGAGTGAGGATAAGGAAATATCTTATCAAAATACGGATGTAGAAGCTGCAAAGAAAACTTTGGATGAAATACAACAAAACAATTATTACAAGATGCAAGACAGTTTTGTATTTGAAGAGAGTTATGTAAGTTTATTATCACCTGGAAAGAGTTCTAATTCTAATCCTGAAATAGTAAACCTTCAAAAAAAATATTTCAAATTAGATTCTTTAGATTTAAAAATTAAACAGTTTGAAAATGAAAGGAATAACCTAGCTGAAAAACTAAAAATGAATGAATCATTAAGAGATGAAAATTATGAAAAAAATAAAAATTCTCTTCAGAATGAAATTGGAAATAAAAATAATGACATATATGCTAGTAATCAAAAAGCATTGAAAATACAATATGAAATAAAGCAACTAGTAGGTAAATCAACAGATGCAGATGTATTAAGGGAAAACATAAATAAAAGAATAAATAAACTTAATATAGCTTATAATAATTATATAGATATATCCAGAGAATTTATAAAACTTAATCAAAATTACAATAATTATATAGATAAGGTGATAAGTCCTGAACTTAGCCATGCTATGTATTTGTCTATCATTAATAATCAAGAAAATAATGCACTTTACAAAAAATGTCAAAAAGACAACGATAATAAAGATTGTGAATTATTAAAAGGTAAACGTGTACCTATTGAAACTACATTTTTCCTTACCAAAGAAAATATAGATTATGCTTATGGTGTATTTAAAGTTTATCCAAAACTTTATCAGGAAATAATTACAAATGTTAATGACTTTATTTCCTTTCTTAATTATGATAACTTAAACTATTCTAGTGAAAATGATGTTCTAAGATCTGCGTTGACCAAGGATGTTGAACGAATTCAGAAGTCTATTAAAATAACAGATGATGTTATACAAAAAATAAATCTTTCAAAGAAATTAAATGAGGTAGAAATATTAGACAGGTTGCTTAGAGAACCACAGACCTACGAATATGTTTCTGCTCCAATACAAGGAGAAGAAGACTACTTGGAATTTAATGTGGTAATTAAAAGCAAAAGAAACCTTTCTAATACTTACCATATCAATAATGATAAAAGTTTCAGGTATTTTGAGTATATAACCGGTGGTATTAGATTTGACTTTAGTGTGGGAACAGTTTTTGATTTTGGAACGATTGATAAAAAATATACTCTTGATTCTAGCAATCAAATTCAAAGATTAGATAATAATAAATATAACCCAACCATTGCCGGAATTTTTCATGCGAGCTTTAGAAATTCAACTGATTTTGCATGGGGAGTTTCTTTAGGAGCTTCATTTACTACAGGTCTTAGCTTTAATTCAATCTTTCCAGGCGTTAGTCTTCTTATGGGAAAAAGAAATAAAATAATTCTAACAGCGGGGCCTTCTTTCCGGATGGTAGATGAGCTTAAGGCTAATTATCAAGAAGGAATGCAACTCAATAATTCTTTGGCAGATGAAGATCTTCTTACTAGAAATTTCAAAATTGGTGGATTTGTAGGATTATCCTATAACCTCACTCCAAAACAAAAAGATACTTTAAAAATAAAATAAATTACTAAATAAAAAAACCTTCCCATCGGGAAGGTTTTATATTACTCATTGCTTATCGTTTATTATAAAGAAGCAGCGTGTACAAGCATATCAACTAACTTGTTAGAGTAACCCATTTCGTTGTCATACCAAGAAACAAGTTTCACGAAGTTAGGAGAAAGCATAATACCAGCATCTTTGTCGAAGATAGAAGTTCTCTTATCTCCTACGAAGTCCTGAGATACTACTGCATCTTCAGTATATCCTAGAATACCTTTCAATTCACCTTCAGAAGCTTCTTTAATAGCAGCACAGATCTCATCGTAAGAAGTAGCTTTTTCTAATCTTACAGTAAGGTCAACTACAGAAACGTCTACAGTAGGTACTCTGAAAGACATACCTGTTAATTTACCGTTTAGTGAAGGAATTACTTTTCCTACCGCTTTAGCAGCACCTGTAGAAGAAGGGATGATGTTGTTAAGAGCAGCTCTACCACCTCTCCAGTCTTTCATTGAAGGACCGTCAACCGTTTTTTGAGTAGCTGTTGTAGCGTGTACAGTTGTCATTAAACCTTCTACAATTCCGAATTTATCGTGGATAACTTTAGCTAAAGGTGCTAAACAGTTGGTAGTACAAGAAGCATTTGATAAAATTTTGATATCATCAGTAAGTTCCTTGTGGTTTACCCCCATTACGAACATTGGAGTATCATCTTTAGAAGGAGCAGAAAGGATTACTTTCTTAGCACCTGCATTAATGTGAGCCTGAGCAGAATCTTTAGATAAGAAAAGACCTGTAGATTCTACGATATAATCAGCACCAATTTCGTTCCACTTTAGGTTGTTAGGATCTTTTTCAGCAGTTACTCTGATTCTTTTCCCGTTTACTACAAGATCATTTCCTTCTACAGAAACCTCACCTGGGAAAACACCGTGTACAGAGTCATATTTTAACATGTAAGCCATGTATTCTGCATTGATTAGGTCATTGATTCCTACAACTTCAATGTTGTCTCTTTCAGTCATTGCTCTGAAAACAAGACGTCCAATTCTACCAAAACCGTTGATACCTACTTTAATTGTTGACATAATAGTTTGTTTTTATTAGATTTATAAAAATAATTAGATTGCTAAAATTTCCGAAATCAGCATTAGATCCTTATTGATTTCGTTATGTTTTTTAATGGCTTCTTCAATAGGGGTATATACCACATCGTTGGAACGCATTCCTGCCATTACGTTGGTTTGCCCATCCATTAATCCTACTACTGCACCATACCCAAGTCTGCTTGCCAATACTCTGTCTGCACAACTAGGAGAACCTCCTCTTTGGATATGCCCCAAAACAGCAATACGAATATCGTATTGTGGAAACTCTTCTTTTGTACTGTTGGCAATATCATAAATACTCCCCAGTTTCTCTCCTTCTGCCACGACTACAATACTAGAAGCCTTTCCTGTTTTCTCAGCCTTTCTGAAGTTAGAGAAAAGATCCTGTAAACTGTCTTTCTTTTCTGGAATAAGAATATCTAAGGCACCTGTTGCCAATCCACTATTTAAAGCAATAAATCCTGCATCACGACCCATCACCTCTACAAAGAAAACTCTGTTGTGGGAAGTTGCCGTATCACGGATTTTGTCAATGGCTTCCATAGCAGTATTCAACGCGGTGTCATATCCTATGGTATTATCCGTTCCGAAAATATCATTGTCGATCGTTCCCGGAATACCGATAACCCTGATCCCAAATTCTTCACTAAAGATCTTAGCTCCTGTGAAAGTTCCGTCTCCACCAATACAGACTAATCCATCGATACCAAACTTTAAGCAGTTATCGTAGGCTTTCTGACGGCCCTCCTTAGTTCTGAATTCAGCGGATCTGGCAGACTTTAGAATGGTTCCACCTTGGTTGATTATATTTTTTACAGAACGGGCTCCCATTTTAAGAAAATCATTGCTGATAAGGCCATTGTAGCCTTCCCTTACTCCGTAACATTCGATATTATAGTAATTGGCGGTTCTTACCACCGCTCTTAATGCAGCATTCATACCTGGAGAATCACCTCCTGAAGTAAGAACTGCAATCTTTTTTACAGCACTCTCTTTCATCTAGTAAAAAATTTCGAACACAAATTTACAAAAACAAGTTCAGATTATCGTAGTAACTTTCCAATAGTTTTGAATATAAATAATTAAAAGCTTCTGAAGTTTGTCGGTTTGAAAATATACCGCGCTGTTTTGGTTTCCTGTGCATTGATGTCAAGATCATACCATGGCGAAATATTTTTATTGAAAGGATTGGAAAGCAGATGAATAGACTGAGCTGGAGTAAATCCTTCAGCTAATAAATACACTTTTTTCCCTTTTTTATTTTTAGATACTCCTGCAATGAAGACGATATGGCCTGGACTTCCCGGAGTAATCAGAATATCTCCTGTTTTTAAATCTGAATTTTGAGTTACCGGCCGGGTTTCCTTGTTAAGAGAAATAGTTCCTGCATAATTAAAGATCAAATCCAGATAATTTCTGAAACCCTGATAAGAATCATCAAATGCTGACATTTTTCTGAAGCTTACAGAATTTCCATTAACGATGGCTCTTGTTCCATTTTTATAATCATTCCAGCTGAGGAGATCACCGCTTGTAAAGTGAAACTTAATTTCATCAAACCTCTTCATCTTATATAAATATTCTGCTCTCAAACGGATAATAGCATCAGCGCATTGCTGCAAATCTTTATTCCCAGTATCAATATCAAAAATAGCTTCATGAAGATGTTGTGTAGCAATCGGAGAACCATCATATTTTAAGATTTGGCTTCCATAAGGTTTCAGCTTAAAATTTTCAATAAAATATCCGAAAGAGTCAGATTTTTCATCTTCCCATTCGTACTCTTTAGGGGGAGAGAATCGTTCTCTGATGGTATTTTTATCCTTATTGATTGGTGCTGAACTTTCCTGATTGAGATCTTTTGTTTCCTGAGAAATAAGGCCAGATGGAGACTTATCATTGGTGCAGCCTGATAGAATAATGGTCATAACCACTCCCAAAATATTTTTTTTCATATACATCTGATTCAATTACAAATATGAGGTTTTTTGTATGATGTATGATAGAAAATTTGTTTTTTTAAGATAATATTTTTTATCTAAAAATCTGTTTAATCTGCAGGAGTGAAATTATTTACTATGTTCATCTTCCGGAATCAACAATTTTCCCCAATCATTCAACTGCCAAAGAATTGCAACGAGTTGTTCCCCCAGATCCGTAAGAGTATATTCAACCTTGGGAGGAAGTTCATTAAAGGAATGCTTGTTAAGAATACCATCTTCAACCATTTCGGAGAGTTGCTGATTAAGTACTCGTCTGTCAACCTTAGCAATGCCACGCAAAAATTCACTTGGACGTTTCTTTCCCTCATTGATCTGCCAGACGATAGGAATTTTCCATTTTCCACTGATGGTATTAACAGCAACTTCCAGTGGACAGATTTTATTTTCCTCAGCTCTTTCCTTTGTTTCCATAAAATTGACTTTTTTATCCCTATGGGTTAAAAATATGCGGTATTGCCTATTTCTAAAGGCTTTTAGACCTTTGTAAAAATAATAAATTAAAATGTAATGAATACTACCTTGGTCATGCAGATAGAGCAATTAAATAGAGAACTATCATCACAACTTCCATCGGAAATAGTAGCCGCATTTAGGCAATCTATTGAGGATTTAAAAGGTAGGAAGAAAGTCTGGGCATTGATCTTTCAGATTATAATAAAAATAGCAACCACAAATTACCGGTTCCTGCTGTTTTTGTAGTTGATGAAAATAAAGTGGTTACCTATAAATTTTTAGATGTAAATTACATGAACAGAGTAGATGTAGAAGAATTAATAAGTGCGCTATGACAGAAAAACGAAAAGGAGCACGCTCCATCAAAGATATTCCCGCTGATATTTTGATACAATTAAATAGAGGAGAAATTGAAACTGCCAATCTTACAGAATGGCTGGCTGTAGATCAAAAGTTCTTGCTGGAAAATTTATTGCAGCAGAATAACCGGACAGAATATTTAAAACCTATTCTGAAAAAAGTTGAGCAATTGAAAAAACAGACAGTCAATACAATTAATGAAGCCATTGGAATTGGGATTCTGGAATTTGCACTCAAAAATAAGGATGAAGATTTTCTGCTCAACCTATCAACACATCAGGCGGACTTAGTGCGATGTTGGGCTGCTTACACAGTGGGAAGAAATCATGCTTTTGAAATGAAAGAAAAACTGGAACGAATACAGATGTTTGCTTCGGATCATCATTTTGGAGTAAGGGAAATCTGTTGGATGACGGTACGTCCGGACATTTCAAAGAATCTTACAGAAAGTCTTTCAATTTTATCAGAATGGACGCTGCATGAAGACGAAAATATCAGACGTTTCGCAAGTGAATCTACCAGACCAAGAGGAGTGTGGTGTGAACATATCCTGGAATTAAAACAAAATCCCGGATTAGCATTGGAAATCTTAGAACCTTTGAAATCAGATACTTCAAGATATGTACAGGACAGTGTGGGGAACTGGCTCAATGATGCCAGCAAATCACAACCGGAATTCGTGGTAGAAATCTGTGATGACTGGCTTAGAGAAAGCAATACAAAAGAAACCAATTATATTATCAAAAAAGCACTTCGTACCATTCGTAAATAAAAGTTATCCACAAACTCAAAAAAAAAGCAATTGAAATCATCTCTTTGGTTGCTGCTATTTCACGGATAAATATGATCTCAATTTTTCCTCTGCAGGCAGGATTTTTCAAAGTTTTAAAAAGAAAATAAGCATAAAATCTGCTGAATTATTTTCCTAAAAAGTTATCCACAATATGGAATTGTAGATTAATAATTCTTATATCTTACATCAAGTTAATGAGTTATAAAATGTCTTTGTAAAAGGCGTTTCTGGAAATTAGTCTAATTTTTGGTCTGAAAAAGTTATCCACAATATGGAAATATGGATTATTTTTTTTCCATCGGTTCAAAAATTTCATTGTGATAAATATGATTTTTATTTTTTATTCTGCGGACAGGATTTTTTAAAGTTTTAAAAAGAAAATAAGCATAAAACCTGTCGAATTAGTTTCCCAAAAAGTTATCCACAATATCAGAATGAAGAGTGATGATTGCTATATCTTTCATAAAATTAGTGACTTATAAAATGTCCTTGTAAAAGGTATTTGTGAGAATTAGCTTAATTTTTATGAGCAAAAAGTTATCCACAATATGAAATTATGGATTAAAGTACTTACACAGCCTCCGCGAATGTTACAAAGTAGATGGGAGTGATTTTTGGTATAATTTATTAGAAATTAAAAAACAGGAGGAAAATAAAAGCTTAAATTGATCTTTACCATTTCTCAGTCAAATATTTCCAATATCTCTTGGGAACATGTTGAATATGCAGTTTTAAATTCTTCCGTTCCACAATGTTGGTCTTTGTAAAATATCTCTGCCAAAGTGTTTGATAATTTTTCTCATCATCATGAAATTTATCCTGATATTTATTAAGATCTAGTTTTTCTTCAGGATAGAAGAAATCACAATTTTCCAGATCATACAAGACTCCGTAGTTTCTTCGCAGATCATAGATCATCCATTTCTGATCCTGATACCGATCTTTAAAATGTTTTCTGATCAAAGGAAGGACATTGAAGTCAGGATCAATTTTTGAGAAGAAAACGTTATCCTGCATTTTTTCAAAACGGACAAAAGCAGTCATTCTGTGGCTTTCTCTACCCACCGATTTGCAGATCTTTGAGATCTTCATGATATCTGCATCCGCAAAGTTTTCCAAAATATTTTCTGAGGGTTGCTTTATAGATTGTCTTACTGTCGACAGAATTATTTTCTCTAATTCAGGATCTTCTGATAAAAAAACTTTTAAAAGCTTATAAATGCCTGGTTTTCCAAGATTTTGTTCTAGTTTATTTAAAACCCTTTCAGATTTATTGTTTTGGGTAATGACTTCGTGGATTTCAGCAAAAATATTTTCCTGATGAAATCTTTCCCTGCTTACAATTTCAACATCCTGGTAACGGTATTCAAAAACTTCAAATATCGCTGTAAAAAGACCATCAAAACTTCCGTCATAAATCAACGTGGTCATAATTTTATATTTTGGTATTTCAGATGTAGTATACAAAAATAACGAAAAAAGGACGCTCATTAAAAATTAAATAAGCGTTCTTTTTTTGAAAAATATGGTTCTGTTCCTTTTATTCTTTGAAATACTGTATTCTTTGAGATTCAGGAAGATCTCTGAGATGTGGCATTTCTCCATTACGATATTCTCTGTAGAGTTTTGAAATATCTTCTGCGCTATCGGCAACAAATGGTCCGTGCTGTACCACAGAAACGTTATGAGGTTTTCCTGCATACAGTACGAAGCGGGCTGTTTGGTCGCCTGTCTCAAATGTCAACTGGCTCTCTTCACTAGTTCCTGTTTTGTTGAGCCATCCGGTCTGACCTGTTTTTATTGTTCTTCCTGAAACAGTCACAGAGCCATCCAGTACATAGATCAAACCATTATAATCTCCTGGAATTTCCTGCATTATATGCGCATTTTTCTTCATGTGATAGTCTATTAAACTGAAAGGAGTATAATCTTTAACAGGAGAAGTGAGTCCATTACTGCTGCCACTATATATCCTTATTTCATATTGATCAGTAATGACTTTAGGGACATCTTCTAACAGTATTTTTTGAAAAACGGGCTCTGTCCATCTTTTGTCAAGAGGTAAAACAATCCAAACCTGAAGGAAATGTACATTCTTTTCTGTAGAGATTTCTTCCGTGTGAATAATACCTTTACCTGCACTCATTATTTCAAGACTTCCGGTTAACAGATCTCTTTCGTCACCGTTTAAAACGAGAGTTAATGTTTCAATTCCTGCATGGGGATGAGGTCCGCCTACCGGAGGTCCACCGGGAAGATTCATATCATCATCCATAAATACAATAAATGGATCAGATTCCTGATAAGAAATATTTTCCAATACATTTAATGCTTTATGTCCTTTTCCTAAAAAACCTTGTCGCCATGAACCTTGTATTACTGATTTTATTGTTCGTTGTATCATTGTAAGTGCTTTTATTTATTAAGTCAAATTTCCAAAAAAAATCTCTACATTTATCATGTGTTACAGAAAGGATAGTAGTTACAAAAAGGATACTTATGCAAACGAAAGAAACATGTCAGAGATCTATCCGCTCCCTTAAAGATACATTGGATGTGGTAGGAGGGAAATGGAAATTAGTGCTCGTTACAGTTCTGATGAGTGGAAAAAGGAGATTCGGGGAACTGTCCCGTGAAGTGGGGATTACACCTCGTATTTTATCTAAAGAATTACAGGAACTGGAGATCAACGGCTTGGTAAGCAGGACGGTTCTGGATACGAAGCCTGTTACTGTGGAATATGAACTTACTCCGTACAGTAAAAGCTTACAGGAAGTATTGAATTCTATGGAAAAATGGGGGGAGAATCATAGAGAAAAAACCATTAAGGAAATGCAGGCTGCCCATCCCGAATGTCAGAAATAATCTTTCTTCCAGTCTGAAAATAGGAGGTGAAATACAAATCGAAGTTCATGCTTTTTCTGGGGTATCATCAAAATAAACTTAGCTGCTGTGAAAATTGGTTGTGAAACTTGGAAGAACTTCCGCCGACGAGTAATTTTCTGAAATTTTTATCTGTTAAATATTTAAGGTAAGCATTGCCTGCATCAAAGTCGATGAAATATTTGGCACGGTTGACAGCTACTCCTAATTTTTTCAGGTGATCAATATTTAAAACCTGAAAACGTCTTGCACTTACTATTTTTTGTGCTGATTTTACCCCAATTCCGGGAATCCTTAAAATCATCTGATACTCCGCTGTCTGGATATTTACCGGAAACTGGTCCAGATGCCGAAGTGCCCAGCTTAACTTGGGATCTATTTCCAGATCAAGAAATGGAATACTTGGATCGAGAATCTCTTGAGCTTTAAACCCATAAAATCTCATCAACCAGTCCGACTGATACAATCTGTTTTCACGAAGCATTGGTACTTCAGTTGTCAAAGACGGAAGTCTTTTATCCTCTAAAACGGGAACATATCCTGAATAATAAACTCTTTTAAGATTAAAATTCTTGTAAAAATGATCAGCAACCTTAATGATTTGCAGGTCATTTTCCTGAGTAGCCCCCACAATCATCTGAGTAGATTGTCCTGCAGGAGCAAACTTCGGAACTGTTCTGAAAAGTTTTTTTTCATCCCTATACTGATCAATTCCTTTTTGAATATATCGCATTGGGTTGATCATGTCCTGCCTGTTTTTTTCAGGAGCCAAAAGCTTTAATCCGCTTTCTGTAGGAATTTCAAGATTTACGGAGAGTCTGTCCGCATATAATGCTGCTTCTTGCATGAGTTCGTCACTGGCTCCCGGAATAGATTTTAAGTGAATATATCCATTAAAATTTTCTTCCAGACGCAGTTTTCTAGCAACCCTTACAAGACGTTCCATGGTAGTGTCGGCATTCTTGAAGATTCCTGAACTCAGAAATAATCCTTCAATATAATTTCTACGATAAAAATTAATCGTTAAGTCTACAACTTCCTCTACCGTAAATGCAGCCCTTTTAATATCATTTGAACTTCGGGACACACAGTATGCACAATCATAAATGCAGTGGTTGGTCAATAAAATCTTTAGTAGAGAAACACATCTTCCGTCTTCTGTATAAGTATGGCAAATCCCACTTACGGAGCTATCTCCTAAAGCACCTTTTTTATTTTTTCTTGTTCCTCCGCTGGAAGAGCAGGAAACATCATATTTCGCTGCATCAGCAAGGATTTCAAGCTTTTCCTTAAGGCGGTCAAAGTTCATTTTTTCAAGAGATGTTATATTTTGTATCTAAATTTTTCTCAAAAATAGTTCCAAAATTGATAAATGTCAATCTTTTTTAATAGAAGTTATCAACAAAATAAAACCTCAAAATCATTATATTTACGGCTCATTAAAGTTTATATCATGAATCATAAACCAATCGAAGGTTTTTCCAAGCTTCCAAAGCAGGGGAAGATCGACTGGCTCGTAAACGAATATCTTGAAGGAAATCAGGAATATCAAAATATATTAAAGCAATATTGGAATGAAGATGCAGACCTTCAGAAACTTCACGATGAGTTTTCTGAAAATACGATTTCTAATTTTTATATGCCTTACGGAATTGCTCCGAACTTTTTAATCGACGGAAAATTAGTGGCACTTCCAATGGCTGTTGAAGAAAGTTCAGTAGTGGCTGCAGCTTCCAAGGCTGCAAAATTCTGGATTGATAAAGGAGGTTTTAAAACAACCATTATTAATACTGAAAAACTAGGCCATACCCATTTTATTTTCAATGTAGAACCTCACAAACTATTACATTTCTTTAATTTCAGTTTAAAGAAAAAGCTTTTTGAAACTACAGATGATATTACTGCCAATATGAGAAAACGTGGCGGTGGAATTTTGAATATAAGTTTGGTTGATAAAACTGCAGAAATGCCAAATTACTACCAGTTGAAAGCTAGCTTTGATACGGTAGACTCTATGGGAGCCAACTTTATCAATTCTTGTCTTGAGCAGTTTGGAAAAACGTTAAGGCAGGAAGTAGCTACCAGTGAAGACTTTACTCAAGAGGAGAAAAATTCATTGCAGATTGTAATGAACATTCTTTCCAACTTTACCCCTGATTGTATTGTAAGAGCTGAGGTGTCATGTAAAATGGAGGATTTAAAGGATGACAGTGGAATTTCCCCTGAAGAATTTGCTTCTAAATTCAAGCAAGCCGTTACCATAGCAGAAATTGAACCTTACCGTGCAACCACACACAATAAAGGAGTGATGAATGGGGTAGATGCTGTAGTCATTGCAACAGGAAATGATTTTAGAGCAACAGAAGCCTGTGCACACGCCTATGCTGCAAGAGACGGACAATACAGATCATTAACTCATTGTACAACAGACAACGGAGTTTTCAGATTCTGGATTGATCTTCCCATTTCTGTAGGAGTCGTAGGAGGGTTAACTAATCTTCACCCATTGGTAAAATTCTCTCTGGCTTTACTTGGAAAACCGTCTGCTCAGGAATTAATGAGTATTCTGGCTGTTTCAGGATTAGCCCAAAACTTTGGAGCGCTGCGTTCATTGGTAACAACCGGTATTCAGAAAGGTCATATGAAGATGCACTTATTGAATATCTTAAACCAATTGGGTGCTACGGAAGAGGAAAAACAATATTTTGTGACCTATTTTAAAGATAAAACAGTGAGCCATCACGAGGTGATCAATGAGTTTAACAGAATGAGAGAAAACTAATGCTACAGATTATTCTTCCCATCATATTTCTTGTTTTTGGAATCTTTTTAAAAAAGACAACACAGGGGGGATTTAGAAGTTCCAAGAGGTTTGCCAATGTATTTATCATACTGGGAATTTCTACATTGGTTGCCAAGTTTATTTTAATGTATCTAAAATCGAGATAATGAAAAAGAGTATTCTGTTTTTTGTGTTGATTTCAGGTTTAGCTTTTTCACAGCAGAAAAATGTAAAGATTAGCAACTTACCACCAAAAACAGAGGACTCTACTTTCCCGGTAATTTCTTATGTCGAAAATCCGGTGGTGGAGCATAAGATCAATACATTTCTGCAGGTTGATGAGCTGGAATATGTTCCGAACTCAGGAAGTAACCCTTTTAAGTTAGTCTCTACCGGGACAACTTCTTATTCCAACTACATTTATTTTTATAGTTGGAAAAAACTGGAAACACCCCAAAATATTTTAAGCATTGGTATGGACGGAGAAGCTTCTGGAGCTTATCCTGAAAGCTTTTCAGACTGGAAAAATTTTGACCTGAGAACAGGAAATTTTATCAATGCTCAGGATTTGTTTCGGCCAGGTTCAGTGAAAACTGTTGAAAACATCCTTCAGCAAAAAGTAAAGAAAAGGGTGGATGATTATCTTAAAGAATTAAAATCTCAGAAAAACCGGCCAGAAGAAACAGAAGAGCAAATCGGGATGTATGAAGGTTGTTTCACAGAACAGTCTTTGGATGATATCAGATACCATTTTGGAAAAGATAAAATAACATTTGTGGCAGGGAGATGTTCCAACCATGCGATGAGAGCTTTGGATGATCTGGATAGTCATGAAATCGAAATTGCATATAAGGATCTGGATAAATATTGGAGTTCTTATGCCAAGAATTTGATTTCAGGTTCTGAAAAAATAGATAAAACAAGTTTCCGGAATAAGCTGTACAAAGGGAAAATTGATGGGAAGTATCCCATTACCGTTCTCATCAAGCGTTTTTATCCTGACAGTGATCATTCCGGAATGAGTTCCTTTAATGCAGAATATTGGTATGATAAAAATAAAAAGCTGATTAAATGGGATGGAAAATTGAAAGGAAATCATATTTCTATCACTGAAAATGACCGTTATGATGATGCCTCAAGCCAGTGGATCCCAAGAGCATTCGTTGAAGCTGAAATGAATGGAAACAAAATTATCGGAACCTGGCAAGATTATAAAACAAAAAAATATTTAACCCTAGAATTAGAAGAGTTATAAAATGAAAACAATTACCCTTATTTTTGGAGCTGTGTACGGAATGCTTTCAGTAATCCTTGGCGCATTCGGAGCACATGCATTAAAGAAAATATTATCCGTAGAAAGACTGGAAAGTTTTGAAACCGGAGTAAGATACCAGATGTACGCAGCATTCTTTCTGCTCATCATTGGATATATTTTAAAATTTGAAACATCCACAGAAAAATGGACTTCAATTTTAATGATTGCAGGAACATTATTATTCTCAGTAAGTATCTATTTTCTTAGTTTACAGGATTATTTGGGAGCAAATCTTAAATTTTTAGGCCCTATTACTCCACTTGGAGGATTATTGATGATCCTGAGCTGGGGAATGCTTATTCTTTATTTTGCTAAAAATAGAATTTAATATCGCAATTCAGGCAAAAAAAAGGATTTACAATATATTATGTAGATTGCTTACAGAAAAATAAAACCATGAATCAGCGTTTTTTATTACTTGTTATTGCTCTTACGATTTCTTGTCTAAGTGTTCAAAAAATAAATGCACAAGGGAAAAAATTGCTAAACAGAAATATTTTAGTAGAAATAAAAGATATACAAAAGTGTTTTTCCGATAGCATTAAACGTTATGATTATAAAAAAGATGAGGCTTTATATGCTCAAAAGTATAAACTTTTTTATGGTGAAAAATTAAAAAACCTGAAAGACTTGTATCAAAGCATCTATGACAAAGAGGTAATAATCGGAAAAATAGATCCAAACCTATCATTTAAAGCAACCAACGGATTACAGATCGAAAACAACGTCAACGTACCCCAAGCAGAAGGTATCCCTCTGCAAGCAGAGAAAAAGAAATCTGTTGATATTGCTGAGGTTGAAAATTATCAACAGCTTGCCGAGTTGAAAAAACAGCTGACGCTGAATTTTCCTGTTTATTTAATAGAAGATTTTGCCGGCGGAATCTATCGTTGTAAGTTAAATTTTACAATTGATGTGGATGGAAAGTTCAAAAAAGTAAAGTATAATAAGTCATCTGATACAGAGTTTAGTATCATCAGCGGATTGTTCCTATATGCTATTGGCGGTTTGGAAAAACCTTTGATCTATAAAGGCAAACCAATTATACAAACCTTTGCACAACCTATTGTATTAACATTCGAATAAATAAAGAGTATACTGTAAAAAGCTCTCATCATCAGTAAAGATAAAATGATGAGGTACTTTTACTATTTAAAATAAATTAAAATGAAAATCAATAGAAGGAGACGCTTAATCAGAACATTTAATCTCTTAGATCAACCAATGAGGTTTAATCCTTTTGTATTCAGCCGTACTTTTTTCATGTGGGCTGTTACAGGTCTGGTGGGAGGTATTATTGCCGGAGGATATTGGATCGTACTTGAACATTTTACTGAATTTTTAGGACATTTTCAAGGATGGCAGGTGATTCCTACCATGGCAATTTGTGGTTTACTGGCTGGTTTGGTTATCCATTTTATAGGAGATCCGGGAGAAATCCATCTGATTGTGAATAACATCAGATTCAATAAAGGAAAGCTGGAACCCAAAAATAACCCGTCCATGATTCTTTCCTCTCTTTTTTGCGTAGCATCTGGGGGGAGTTTAGGTCCCGAAGCACCTTTGGTACAGGTTACCGGCTCTACAGGAACCTGGCTTGGGAAAATTTTCAGATTAAAAGGCGAGGAATTACGTTCTTTAAGTATCGCCGGGATGGCTTCAGGTTTTACAGCCTTATTTGGTGCGCCCCTGGGAGGAAGTCTTTTTTCTCTGGAAATTTTGCATCATAAACACGCTGTTGAATATTATAAAGCAATTATTCCTGCATTGGTAGCCAGTTGTTTTAGCTACTTAATGTTTGCTCTGATTATCCATTTGGGAATTGGTGCAACATGGGATTTGAAAGCTTACCATTATACTGGAGTATATGATTTTGCTTATGCTACAGCTTTTGGAATAGTAGGAACTATCTTTGGATGGATCTTCATCTTTGTTGTAAAATTTTTCAAGAAAGTTTTTGAATACAAAAATCTTCCTATTTATATTAAAACTTTAGCAGGAGGAATCATTTTAGGGGTTATTGCTTATAATTTCCCGATTACAAGATACTTTGGGCATAACGAAATCAATCAGCTGATAGGCGGAAATTTTGGTTTGAACTTTTTAATCCTTGTTCTTATCTTTAAAATAATTGCGATTGCTGTTACAGTAACTTCTGGCTGGAGGGGAGGGTTTATTATTCCTCTTTTCTTTGTGGGGACAACATTGGGCTTAATTATCCATAATTTATTCCCAAGTGTAGATACAACCTTGGCTATTGTTAGCTGTATGGCGGCTATTAATGCATGTGTAACAAGAACCCCCATGAGTACAACAATTATTTTGGGAACACTTACTGGATTTACTTATTTTGTACCGATATTGTTTGCCAGTCTTACTGGATATTTCCTTGCTCCGAAGATTCCTTTCATTGGATCGCAGTCAGAAAAACTATCGGAAGAATAATATGATTTCCTTTACAATAACGATAAAGCTTTTCTTAATTGAAGAGCTTTTTTCATTAAAGAAGGAGGATACATTTACAGATTTATGGGAAACTTTTTTTCATAGACGTCATAATGATCATTGATTTATCTAATAAGAAATCGAGAATGGTCAGCTAAAAATTTAATGAGTAATTGCATCTGGTCTTTTCTTGCTTTTTATGGAAGAAATATGATTTTTATCTCCCACTAATGCAATGCTTTCTTTAAAATAAAAATTGATATTTCATCTGTTTTTAGTAAATTTGTCAACCTTTAAATATTAAAATAAAATAATAAAAATAATATGAATCTTCACGAGTATCAATCAAAAGAGATTTTATCAAAGTATGGAGTAGCTATCCAACGTGGTTTCGTTGCAAACAACGTAGAAGAAGCTGTAGCAGCTGCTGAAAAATTGACTGCTGAAACTGGAGCTCAGGCTTGGGTTGTAAAAGCACAGATTCACGCAGGTGGTCGTGGTAAAGGTGGGGGTGTTAAGTTTTCTCCAAACATGGATAAACTTAAAGAAAACGCTCAGAATATCATCGGAATGCAGTTGGTAACTCCACAAACTTCTGCTGAAGGTAAAAAAGTACACTCTGTTTTGGTTGCAGAAGATGTTTATTATCCTGGAGAATCTGAAACTAAAGAATTCTATGTTTCTATTCTTTTAGATAGAGCTGAAGGGAAAAATACAATCGTATATTCTACTGAAGGAGGAATGGATATTGAGCACGTTGCTGAAGTAACTCCTCATTTGATCCACAACGAACTTATTGATCCTGCTTTAGGGCTTCAAGGTTTCCAGGCTAGAAAAATTGCTTTCAACCTAGGTCTTGAAGGAAATGCATTCAAAGAATTTGTGAAATTTATTTCATCTCTTTACAATGCTTATACAGGAATTGATGCATCTCTTTTCGAGATTAACCCTGTATTAAAAACTTCTGATAACAAAATTATCGCTGTTGATGCTAAAGTAACTTTAGATGGTAACTCATTATTCCGTCACAAAGATCTTGCAGAATTAAGAGATACAAGAGAAGAAGACCCTATCGATGTTGAAGCTGGTGAAGCTGGTCTTAACTTCGTAAAA
Source organism: Chryseobacterium sp. SIMBA_028 (assembly GCF_046535285.1). Classification (NCBI taxonomy): domain Bacteria; kingdom Pseudomonadati; phylum Bacteroidota; class Flavobacteriia; order Flavobacteriales; family Weeksellaceae; genus Chryseobacterium; species Chryseobacterium sp. SIMBA_028. Next base: position 154,118 of record NZ_JAWRWZ010000006.1, read on the forward strand.
CTAGATGGTAACGTTGCTTGTATGGTAAACGGTGCTGGTCTTGCAATGGCAACGATGGATATCATCAAATTATCAGGTGGTAACCCTGCTAACTTCCTTGACGTAGGGGGTACTGCTGATGCTCAGAGAGTACAAACTGCTTTCGGAATCATCTTAAGAGATCCAAACGTAAAAGCGATCTTGATCAACATCTTCGGAGGTATCGTAAGATGTGACAGAGTTGCTCAAGGAGTTGTAGATGCTTACAAAGCTATGGGTAGCCTTCCAGTTCCATTGATCGTAAGATTACAAGGAACTAATGCTGTAGAAGCTAAAAAATTAATTGATGAGTCTGGTCTTCCAGTTCACTCTGCAATTACTTTAGAAGAAGCTGCAAATAAAGTAAAAGAAGTTTTAGCGTAATCTAAAATTTTCAAATAAAATAAAGAACCGTTTCATTTTTGAAACGGTTTTTTTATTTCTAAAGCTAAAGGGGTAAGGTTTTTCATACCAATTTTTGGCTTGGAAATTGTGGGTTTTCGGTAACAAAGGCATATATCTTAAATTAAATTCCCACGCAGATCACACAGACTTTTTTATTATCTGCTTTATCAGCAAAATCGGCGTGAGATAAAAATAAATATCTGCATCTTGAAGTCTTAAAAAATAATGTAGAAGAATTTGGCCTTTATAACTCCAATATTTAATATAATAAAAGACCACTTCATAATTGAAATGGTCTTTTTTATTTAATTTTTTACAAATAAATCTTACGTATCTAGGTTGCTTTCCGGTAGATTAGTCTCACCACTAGTAATACTGATACTCGTTGGTGTTACCAATTGAATATGATCTATATCAAAACGTTCTTTAATGCCTAAATAAGCCTTACTTTTTATCTGGGCCAGATTAGCTCCTACTTTTATCCAGAACTTTACCTGAAGATTAAATGATCCTTGCTTCAGATCTGTAAAAATCACCTCTGCGGTATCCAGTTTATCTACGTTATCAAGGTTTTGAACCACCTCCATAATGCTCTTTTGTGCCTTACTGATGTCTTCATCTGCAGGTATTTCAAAATTTAAAATAATTCTGCGTTGTGGTGATGCTGTAATATTATAAAATGGTGCATTGAAGACTACCTGATTAGGAATATAGGCTTTCTTGCCATCATCTGTCAAAATTTTTGTGGTTAAAAACCCAATTTCCTGCACAGTTCCTGAATGAGCGCCAATCGTAATATAATCTCCAACCTTAAAGGCCTTATCAATGCCAATCAGCATTCCTGAAAAGATACTGGATACAAGATCTTTTAAAGCAACCCCGGCTATAACTCCGGCCACTCCCAAGCTTCCGATAAACTTCCAAAGAAAACCACTGAATCCCATAATTTCAAGAGAAATGAAAGTCCCAAACAACATAATCAGAAATCTGAATATACTGATTAAGGTAACCAATGAGCTTTCCTTTTGGCTTTTAGGAAAGAATCGATGAAATAACTTTACTGAGATTTGGCTTAAGTATTTACTGGTAATGAGAAAGAAAGTAAATACTAAAATTCCTACAATCAATTTTGGGGTAAGTTCTGCAAATGTTACATACCAGCTTTCCAATACCTTATAAACAACGTCAATGTAGCTGAGTCCGGTTTTCTCCATGAATAAAAATTTTACACTAAAGATATAAATTTTCAACAAAAATTTTGCCAGTTCCAAAAAGTCTACTAAATTTGTAGACTAACAAACGCAAAATATTATGTCAATCAAACTAGGAGATACAGCACCCAACTTTAAGGCAGAATCATCTTTGGGTGATATCAATTTCTATAATTATCTGGGAGATTTCTGGGGTATTCTATTTTCACATCCGGCAGATTATACACCGGTTTGCACTACAGAACTCGGTTATACGTCAAAATTACAGTCAGAATTTGCCCAAAGAGAAACCAAGGTGATTGCTCTGAGTGTAGATGGAGTAGAGGATCATCAAAACTGGGTTAAAGATATTAATGAAACCCAAAATACGGATGTGCAATTTCCTATTATTGCTGATAAAGACAGACAAATTTCCGAATTATATGATTTTATTCATCCCAATGCTTCGGCTACGGCTACTGTTCGGTCTTTGTTGATTATTGATCCTGCGAAGAAAGTAAGGTTGATTATTACTTACCCTGCTTCTACAGGAAGAAATTTTCATGAAATTCTGAGGGTATTAGATTCTCTGCAATTGGTAGATGCTCATCAGGTAGCAACTCCTGTCAATTGGGAAAATGGTGATGATGTAATTATTCCTCCTGCTATTTCTACGGAGGATGCCAGAAAGAAATTCCCCAAGGGTGTTACTGAGATAAAACCGTACTTACGATATACTCCTCAGCCCAATATATGATTTATTTGATTTTTTATAGTTTAGTTTTAATTTGTACGAAAAGCGCCCCAGAAATAAAATTCCGGGGCGCTTTCATTTTTTATAAGTATTTCAGTGATTACTTAACTTCGTTAATAACTTGCTTAGCTTTAGAAGTTGGCAAATAAATACTAAACCCAAGGTTAAAAGTAATGTTAGAGGTTAAACCTGTATTTCCAAAACCTGTAACACCTGCATATTTTACTAAACCTTCCAGCCCAATATTTGGAGTAACAAAGTAAGAATAACCTGGTCCTACCCCAAAGTCAAGACCTGTTGTAGAGTTACCTCCTTTGCTGATAGAATACCCACCAACACCTACGTTACCCTCGAAGAACCATCTTCCGTGATGTAATAAGTTGTTAACACCTTGTTCTCCTGGAGAAAGATAATAACGTCCTAAAGCTCCTACACCATAATCAAATCTTGTACTTGATTCTTTAGAAGATTTGCCAATACCTAAATTTACATATCCCCCAACAGCCAGATTATCTTCGATGAAATAAGCTCCTTTTGGTTGTAGGTTAATTTGGTATCCACCACCTGTATTTAATCCGAAATTACTTGTTGCTAAACTACTTCCTACCATCCAATTACCTTTTTGGATCTGAGCATTGGCAGTGGCTGTTAATCCTGCTATAGCTAATACTCCTGTTAAAATAAGTTTTTTCATAATTTATTATTTTAATAATTAAATGTTTATTATTCACGAATTATAGAAAAAACAATAAATGTGCCAGACTCTTAATTTTAGACAATTTTTCTAAATTAATGTTAAGATTATGAGGCATATACAATTCAATTTTTTAACAATATAACTGATGATTCTGTAATGATAAATAATTGGAGTTGTAAGCTGGGATTGCAATATTGTTGAAGTTTTAAAAATTATTATTTCCATTTTTATTATTGAAGTACGTAAAATAAAAATAGATATAAGCCATGCAGCAACTTCTTTAAATTAAATTAATAAAAGAATCACAGAAATGATTAGCCCGGCAATGGTAAACTTGATCCCACGTTTGAAAGCCTTTGTTTTAGGATTAAACATCCAGAAACTAGAAATAACAAAGAAGAAAAGTGCAACTCCGAAAAATACACTTAGAGGTGCTATGGCATCTTTAGATTGTGATTTGTGAAGAGAAACCATTTTATCCAGTACAAAAGGCAGCTCCATTTTTGAATATTTAGCTACCCCCGTTGAAGAATCATAAGTTCCTTTTTTAAAATGAAGAACTGTACCTTCAGTCTTTTCCACTTCAAGGCCTTTCATCTTCAGTTCTTTTTTCAGTTCTTTTTCAGAAAGGTTGGCAGATAAAGTCTTTTCATACTTTTTTTCGCTCTTTAGAAAATCGGTGTCTCTGTAGACCAAAATAATTCCACTTACTGCATACACCGCCATAATACCGGCAAGGAAATACCCCAGATAACGGTGTGTAATTCTCATGAAACTTCTTGTGTCTTTAATCTTATCCATATCTAATTGTTTGTTTTTAAATTTCAAAAGTGGAAACTGCAAAAATGCAATTTCCACTTTTAATGAAGAAGTAATTATGTAATTAATTCTAAAGTTTGTACGTCAATGTGAAATAATAGTTTCTAGGAGTGATTGGGTTTACTGAATAATTCTCGTGAACGTTATAGTTTTCAACGTTAAACAGGTTGCCCACTTTCCCTTGAATTGAGAATTTCTTCCATTCATATCCTACCGATACCATTACAGTAGTATAATCTTTTAATGCAAATGATCTGCTGATTCCGTTTCTTGCACCCAGGCCAGTTGAACCATTTTTTGTGTCATTCCATCCTGCTAATCTGTCCCCGATAAAGTAAGCTCCTGCACCCACTTTTAGGCCTTTTGCATAACGAGTGAATTTATAGAATACGGAAGCATTTGCTGTTGTAGCAGGTGTTCTTACCAATCTCTGTTTTTCAACATATCCGAATCCTTCCGGTGTATCTATATATACCGAATTATTGTAGGAGAAACCTCCGATGATGGATAAGTTTTCTGTTGGATTTCCTGTAATATCCAACTCTACTCCTCGGCTTCTCATTTTTCCTGCAAATTCTTTATAGAAAGAATCTGAATTTGCCTGTCCGTTTGCTAGTTGAGGAGCTGTTTGGTAATAATTATTATAAATAATCTGATATGCTGTTAAGTTAACAGCTAATGCATTGTTCCAAAGGTTTTTCTTTACCCCTATTTCATACTGATCAATTGTTGTAGGTTTTAATGCTTGTTCAAAAATATCCTTTCCTGTATTTTGGGCAAAAGAGTTAGTATACGTTGCAAATACTGAAAGGTTTTCATTTGGCATATAGACTAAACCTGCTTTTGGTGAAAATGCTCTGTCTGAAATAGCCGTGTTTTTTTGATCAACATCTCCAAGATTGTTTGCAAAGGAATTCTTGGTGTTAGTCATTGTTTCTAGATAAGACCATCTTAAACCTGCAATTACTTTAAATTGTTTGGTAAGGCTGATGAAATCTTGAATGTAAATACCGAATCTCTGAGTAGGAATTCTAGTTCTGTCTTTTAGAGACGCATTAGGCATTTTTCCACTAGCCCAACTTGATGCATCATCCAGATAAAGGTTATTATTAATCGCTGAGGTATTGCCATTAGTTCCGTAAACAGTTGGGTTGGTATAAGTGTAGTTATTTTGTACTCCGTAATCCCCATCGGTACCAATTAAAACCTTATGATTAATTTTTCCTGTATTGAACTCTCCATTAATATTAACTTGTAATGAAGTATAGTTTTGTTCGTTAAATGTTTTATTTAAAGGTCTTACCCAGTAATACCTGTTGTTCGGCTTGTCATATGACCATTGTACTCTTTCCGTTGAGTAATAGTCTTTAGTATAACTTTGGAATGAAGCAACAGTATTTAAAGTCCATCTGTCACTAAACTGATGGTTGAAAGTTACGTTGGTAGATACTTGTTCTACGTTCTGATATTGCCAATCTGCTCCTAAGAATGCATTTTTAGGTAGCAAATCGTTTATTTTGAAACTTCCGTCAGGATTGATAATAGATCCAAGACCAAAATCAGGAGTGAAATTATTTTTAAGGTAATCTGCCTCAACAATTAATTGAGATTTAGGACTTAAATTGAATAAGAATGAAGGATTGAAATAGTATTTTTCAGATTCAACAACATCTCTGAAGCTTTCTGCATATTCATACGCTCCATTTATTCTAAACGCTATATTTTTAGATAAAGGACCATAAAAATCTACTGTTGGTTTGTAAGAATTCCAGCTTCCACCGTTTAATCCTATACTTCCGCCAAAATTGAATTTTGGTTTCTTAGTAATCATATTAATTATACCACCGGCAGCAGCATTACCAAAAAGCATTGCATTTGCTCCTTTTAATACTTCCACTCTTTCAAGACCACTTACTTCAGGGAAAACTCCACTATTTATTCTTGCTCCATTCTTGAAAATATTGTCATTTCCTAAGATAAAACCACGTCCTCCAAAGCTGTCCTGTGAATTACCTCTGGATGAAGTAATGTACATTCCATTCACATTTTGCAAAACATCACTCAATTGTTTTGCCTGCTGCTGTTCAATAATCTCATGAGTAACAATTGCGATAGGCTGAGGGTTCTCCATTACCGTCAGATTTGACTTTGTAGATAATGCTCTTGCCTGGTTTGGATTTCCTGTTTTATGAAGATTAATATCTTCAATTGTTTGGGTTCTGATCGTATCTGCTTCAGCATTTTTCATCTGAGAACTTGCTGAAACAGCGATAAATAGAAGACCTAAAGAAAGTAGTTGTCTTTTCATTTTATTTTTATGTAGAACAGTTTTAAATAAGGCGCAAATGTAAGTATTTGTTTAGAATGAATAAAAATTAATTCATGACTTTTATCATACTTTTTAGCACTATATAAATGGATTGTTTCTATTGCTATTGTGGATGGGAAAATCTGGAGTTTTTTATGAATATATTTGTTATTAAAAATAAATTTATGCAATTGGTAAAAGCAGGACTTTGTGCCTTTGGAATGAGTGGCAAAGTGTTTCATGCCCCTTTTTTGAGAGAACATCCAGGATTTTTTATTTCTGCTGTAGTAGAAAGAAGTAAAGAGGAATCAAAAGAAAAATATCCTGAAGCAATAATCTATCATTCAGTAGAAGAAATGCTTCAAAATGCAGATATAGAGCTGGTGATTGTCAACACACCGGTTCAGACACATTATGAGTATGCAAAAAAAGCACTTGAGGCCGGAAAAAATATTATTGTTGAAAAACCATTTACAGTAAATGTTGCCGAAGCTGAAGAACTGGTAAAACTGGCTGAAGAAAAAGGGTTGTTTCTAAGTGTGTATCAAAATAGAAGATTTGATCGTGATTTCTTACAGGTACAAAAGATATTAACAGAAGGAAAACTAGGGAACATTAAAGAAGCTGAAATCCGTTTTGATCGTTTCCGTACTACACCAAGTGGAAAGCAGCATAAGGAAAATCCGGATCAGATAGGTTCAGGATCACTTCATGATCTTGGTGCTCATCTTGTGGATCAGGCGGTACAGTATTTCGGTTATCCTGAAAAGCTTTTTGCGGATGTATTTTCCATGAAAGGTCCGGAATTCGCCAATGACTATTTCGAGATTTTGCTGTTTTATAAAAATGATTTGAGGGTAAGATTGAAATCGTCAGTATTCAGTAAAGAGGCTCACTATGCCTATACCATTCATGGAGATAGAGGAAGTTTTTTACAGGAAAGAACAGATAATCAGGAAAGTGAATTAGTTGCCGGAGCAATTCCTGTCTATGGTAAAGATTGGATGGAGCCTTTGAAAGAGTCAGACGGAATTTTAAACTATTTAAATGAAAACTCCGAAACAGTAAGGACATTAACTTCAAGTGAAGCGGGAAATTATATGAATTATTACCAGCAAATCTACGAGCATATTGTCTTTGGATATCCTTTGCCATCTCCAGGGAAAGAAGTGATTCAGAATATGAAGATTATAGACGCTTCCCTAAAAAGTACCAAAGAGCAAAAAGTGATTAAGCTTTAATATAAACTAAGAATTATGAATTGGCTCAAACTATCATAACCAATTCATAATTCATAGCTTAAAATTTTATAATGCTTCCTGTAATTCAAGCCATCTCATTTCATGGTTTTCCAATTTTTCGGAAATTGTTTCCAGTTCTGAGGAAAGGCCGGCTATTTTTTCATAATCACTTTCATTGTTAAGCTGGTCCAAAATCGTTGCACGCTTTTTTTCCAGTTCAGGCATTTCCTTTTCAATAGTTTCCAATTCTCTTTGTTCCTTAAAGGTTAGTTTCCTTTTTGGGGCACTAGAAGGTAAAGGAGTTTCCACAACGGGAGCCGTTTCTTTAGCAGGCTCAGGTTTTACAGCTGTGTTTTTTTCCAGGGCATCTTCACGACTTTTTGCTTCGCGGTATTCTGAGAAGTTCCCAACAAAATCCCTGATTTTTCCATCTCCCTCAAAAGCAAGGACGTGATCCACAATCCTGTCCATGAAATATCTGTCGTGGGAAACAATAATTAAAGATCCTTGGAACTGCTGAAGAAAGTTTTCAAGAACCGTTAACGTTGGAAGATCCAGATCATTCGTAGGTTCATCAAAAATTAAAAAGTTAGGATTCTGATAAAGAATATACATTAAATGCAGTCTTCTTTTTTCTCCACCTGATAATTTTGAAATAGGTGAGTATTGCGTTTGATCATCAAATAAGAATAATCTTAGGAACTGTGATGCAGAAAGGCTTTTTCCATTCGCTAAAGGATAGAATTCTGCAATTTCCTTAATGAAATCAATAACACGTTCGTCTTCTTTATAGGTAAGTCCTTTCTGTGCAAAATATCCAAAGGAGATAGTTTCTCCGGTTTCAATCTCACCTCTATCATATTTTTCAAAACCTTGAATGATATTAAGAAGAGTAGATTTCCCTGCTCCATTTTTTCCGATGATTCCTACTTTCTCACCACGTTGAAATTGATAACTGAAATCCTTTAATAGTACTTTGTTGCCAAAGCTTTTATCAATATTTTTCAGTTCAAGAACCTTATTGCCCAGACGTTTCATTTCAAAATCCAGTTCCAGACCTTGTTTTCTGGTGTCTGTTTTAGCAACCTTTTCAGTTTCGTAAAAAGAATCAATTCTGCTTTTGGACTTTGTTGTTCTTGCTTTAGGTTGTCTTCGCATCCACTCCAATTCCTTTCTGTAAAGGTTATTTGCTTTATCAATGGTTGCATTGAGGTTGTCCTCACGAATCATCTTGTTTTCAAGATAAGTGGCATATGAACCATTGTGAAAATACAGGTTTCCATCCTCCATTTCCCAGATAATATCACAGACACTGTCTAGGAAATATCTGTCGTGGGTAACCAGTAATAAGGTAATTTTTGCTTTGGTCAAATAATTTTCAAGCCATTCTACCATATCTACATCCAGGTGGTTGGTAGGCTCATCCATAATTAGTAGAGTATGTCTGTGTTCAGCTCTGGTCTCTGTTAATAATTTTGCCAGTGCCACACGCTTGATCTGACCTCCTGAAAGAGTTCCCATTTTTGCTTCAAGATCAGTAATCTTAAGCTGGGAAAGGATTTGTTTCATTTCATTTTCAAGGTCCCAGGCTTTGTGAGCTTCCATATCAGCCAATGCTTTTTCAATAAAGTCATTATCGGTAGAATGAAGAGACTTGTGGTAGTTCTTCAGGGCAAGAATAGGTTTAGAATCCAGAGTCATCATAAATTCCTCAATGTTGAGGTTGGGATCATAGTCGATTTCCTGGTCAAATAATACAACCTGAATATCTTTGTTGATGATCGCAGTACCACTGTCTGCAATTTCTTTACCCATTAAAATTTTCAGAAGGGTAGATTTTCCACTTCCGTTTTTGGCAACAATGGCAATTTTGTCTCCTTCATTGATGTGAAAAGAAATGTTTTCAAACAAAACTTTGATGCCGTAGGATTTGGTAAGATTTTCTGCAGAAACGTAATTCATTGGAAATTAATGGTTTGATTTTAATTTTGAATAGAGTGGCAAAAATACGAAAATGTAACCATAAAACTTTCCGGAACTTCTTTTATAAAAATGATTATTTACGATTTTTTAATAAACTGTGTCCACTGCCTGAGAAAACTATTCTGTAAATTTGATAGCAGTTGATAAAAAATAATCGTTAATAACAAATAATAATAATGAAGTATGAAAAAAGTAATTGTTGATATGGATGGAGTAATGGCGGATGTATATCATCAGTTAGTACAATTTGAAAAAAGAGATACAGGAAAAGATCTTAAAGTTAGCACTATGGCTGGCAAGCCAGAATTAGAAGTTTTTCCTAATGGTAAAAAGCATGTGAATGAGGTGGGGTTTTTCCGTACATTACCTGTCATGGAGGGAAGTCGTGAAGCAATGGAATATCTAAACAATAAGTATGAACTTTATATTGTTTCTGCAGGAATGGAGTTTCCCAATAGCCTGAGAGAAAAATATGATTGGTTGGCTGAGCATTTTCCATTCATCACATGGGAGCAAATTGTTCTTTGTGGAAGCAAAAGGGTAGTGTCGGGAGATGTGATGATTGATGATTATCCAAAGAATTTAGATCATTTCTCAGGAGACAGGCTGATCTTTACTCAGCCCCATAATGAGCTGATACAAAATGAGACCTACAAGCGGGTAAATTCATGGGAAGAAATTATGAATATTTTGTAGGAATAGAATGATATTTAAATTTTTTGTAGCAAACTTTTTTTAAATACAGGAAATTTAAAACAACTTTAACTAAAAGAGTGCCAAATTTAATAAGCTCTTATGAAGATTGGTCATCTAAAATAAATAAGTTTGCATCAAACTTTTAACATGAAAAAACTTACTGCCTTATTCTTTATTTTGGCTGTCTATTCCCTTGATGCACAAATCGTTTCCGGAACAATTATTTCTAAAAATGATAACCAGCCTATTCCTTATGTAAAAGTTGGAATTGAAAAAAAAACCAATGGAACAATTTCTGATGAGAAAGGGAATTTTTCAATAGACCTCTCCGAGCTAGAACCACAGCAAATAGTAAAGATTGAAGTGCCGGGATATGAGCTGTATAAGGAAACCATACAAGATTTTAAAAAACATGATCAACAGAAAATATTTTTAAAAGAGAAAATTAAAAATATTAAGGAAATTTCCATTAAGCCTAAAAAGCTCGTAGATAAAAACTGGGGAGTAAATACAAAGACAAAAAGTGTTTTGTATTCAGTGAATCCGACATTGAGTAAACAGGATTTTTTAGGAGAAACAGCGTTGGAATTTAATGCAAAGAAAAGGTCCAAGATTAAGAATATTAATTTGAATATTGCCCGTTACACTTCCACTGAACCGGTTTTGATGCGATATAGTATTTACAGTGAAAAAAATGGCTTTCCGGATAAAAATATTCTGGATGAGGAAATTACCGTTGAGCTTACCGAAGATATGATAAAAGACGGAACTTATACTCTGGATGTCAATAATCATAACATTTGGGTTCAGGGAAAGTTTTTTGTTGGAATTCAGTTTTTAAAAGAATTTAATGGAAGCATTAAGATTAGTGCAGCATTATTTAGAACAGGATTTATAAGAGAATTTTATGGTGACTGGGTGAAAATGTCAATCGCCGCACCAGCCATTAATATTGATGTAAAAATGGATAAAAATAGAAAAGATACAAGAGAGGATGAGGGTGGATATGCGGATGATGATGTACAAGGGTGGATTTCTGATAATTCAAAATATATACAGGAAGCGGATCAATCCATATACGGTAACAATGAATCTGTAGGAAAGTACCTGAAATTGAAAGATACTGATCTTTATTATGAAGTGTATGGAGATGGTGAGCCTTTGATATTGCTTCATGGTAATTCAGGAAGTATAAAAGATTATTATCAACAAATTCCAGTTTTATCCAAGCAGTATAAGGTAATTGCAATAGATACAAGAGGGCAGGGGAAAAGTAAGGATATCTCAAAAAAAGATTTTACTTATAAATTGTTTGCAGATGATGTAAAAGCATTGGCAGACCATCTGAAGCTTGATAAAATTAATATTGCTGGTTGGAGTGATGGGGGATGTACAGGATTAGAATTCGCGTTGAAATATCCGGATCATCTTAATAAGTTAATAATAATGGGTGCCAATGCTTTTCCTGAAGGGGTGGAAGAAAAACTTCTTGATCGGTTCACTAATCAAATGACACAGTTGAATCAATTAAACATTCGTGAAACGTTCAATAAACGCAGGCTGTTAAAAATAATGTTGACAGAACCCAATATCCGTAAAGAAGATTTAAATAAAATAAAAAGTCCGGTATTGGTTATTGTGGGAGATAAGGATGTAATTAAGCCTGCTCATACTGAATTTATTGCAAAACAAATTCCTAACACAGAATTGATGATTTATAAGGATACTACACATATGGTTCCTTTTGAAAAGGCTGATGAATTAAATGCTGATATTCTAAAATTCTTGAAAAAATAAGTAAAAAACTGAAGATAGAAAGATGGAGGTTGAGTATTGTTTTTAGATTGCCAAATTCTGATACATTTTAATAAAATTATTAATGCAGAATAGAGCGTTTTAAACGTCTGTAAAATAAAGGTAAATATGCTTTCGAGCTATAACTTCCATCTTTTTTATCAATCCAAGGTCAATCTTTTCAAAGACCAGGAATTACCATTGTAAATATCAAGATCTACTTTGGTATTGATCCCATGAACGATTCCGTTCTCAGTAAACTGCCAGAAATCCCACTGGTCATTAGGAGAGGGAGTAGGGACATCATTGTAATTGGCCAGCCATAGCGGATAGCTCTCAAATTCTCCTTTCAGAAAATCCTTGTAATAATGGTAGTAAGTATAAATAATAGGCTTCTCACCATAGGTTTCTTCTACAATTTTACACCATACCTTTAAGTCCTCAATCAGTTTTTTATTGGTCTTACGCTTCGGGATTTTTTCAATATCTAAAATAGGCGGGAGATCTCCGCTTTCCAATTTTACATTTGCCAAAAAATTATTGGCTTGGATTACAGGGTCCTCATCGGCTCTGTAAAAATGGTAGGCACCACGAATTAGATTATGCTTTTTGGCCATTTCCCAAAATTCATCAAAATGCTTATCAGCACTGCGGTTTCCCATTGTGGCACGCATTACCACAAATTCCAATGGAATTGTTTTATTTCCAATACTTAAACTATCCCATTTGATATCTTCCCTGTTTTGATAGTGAGAAACATCAAAGCCGTAGGTTTTATCTAGATTATTGGCTAAAATTCTTTGGATCCTTGAAGTTTCCTTTTCACTATTATGAAGTTTTTTATGAGTAAATTTATTAAAGTACAGGGCGTAGTAGTAACTAACAGATTGTTTAAGGTAAAAACCGGTCCCAATTAAAGCAACTATTAAGATTGCTAATATAACCCATCGACGGAAAAAATAATTCTTTCGACGGGTCTTATGAATCTGTTTGGCAGTTTTTTTGGTGTACTTTCTTTGTGTCATAAAGTTTTGCAAAACTAACTTTTTTCACTGCTAAATGCTAAATAAAATCAGTAAATTTGTGTATTATGGAAACACGCGAAAAAATCATCATTATAGGAGGAGGATTTGCGGGGCTGCAGCTTGCAAAAACATTAAATAATAAGAATAAAAAAGTTATTGTTTTGGATCGGATGAATCATCATATGTTTCAGCCGCTTTTTTATCAGGTAGCTTCCGGGAGGATAGAACCCTCCAATATTTCTTTCCCTTTCCGGAAGATTTTTCAGCAATCCAGAAACACTCAGTTCCGTATGACGGATGTAAGGGAAATTGATGCTGCAAACAATAAGGTGATTACCGATGAGGCAGAATTCACCTATGATAAACTTATTATTGCTACAGGCTGTAAAACTAATTTTTTCGGTAATAAAGAACTTGAAGGGAAAGCTTTCGGTATGAAAAATACCCAGGAAGCAATCAGTATCAGAAATCATGTTTTGATGACCTTTGAAAAACTGATTATTGAAAAGAGCAGAAGCGATGATGGAAACTGGAATATCGTTATTGTCGGAAGTGGTCCTACAGGGGTAGAACTTGCAGGAGCATTTGCTGAAATGAAAAAAGATATTCTTCCAAGAGATTATCCTTATATGAATTTTGATCAGTTAAAGATTATTCTGGTAAGCTCCACCGAAAAGCCACTTGCTGTAATGAGCAGTGAAGCTCAGGAAAAATCAGAAAAGTATCTTAAAGATCTTGGTGTAACTTTCATGAGCGGAGAAATTGTTACAGATTATGATGGAGAAAAAGTGCATCTGAAAAGTGGTCAGGAAATACCGTCTAATAATGTTATTTGGGCAGCGGGTGTTACTGGAAATGTAATAGACGGTTTCCCGGAAGATAAATTAGTGCGAAACAGATACATAGTAGATCGATACAATAAAATAAAAGGCTACGACAACATTTATGCAATCGGTGATATTGCCTACATGGAAACACCGAAATATCCACAAGGACATCCGCAGGTTGCCAATGTAGCGATTAATCAAGCAAAGAATTTAGGTAAAAATCTTTTAAAGAAAACCTCAGGAGAATGGAACGAATATGAATATGATGACCAAGGCTCATTAGCGACTATAGGGAAGCATAGAGCTGTTGTAGATTTACCATTCATTAAGTTTCAAGGATTTTTAGCGTGGTATTTCTGGATGTTTCTCCATTTAATGCTAATTTTGAGCGTTCGAAATAAGCTGGCCATATTCTTTAATTGGATGTGGAGCTATATCAACAAAGATTCTTCCTTAAGATTAATTATTATACCTACTAAGAAAAACGGAACATTACAATGAGAATTGACATAATAAGCGTACTTCCAGAATTGATGGAAAGTCCGTTTCATACCTCTATTTTGAAAAGAGCAATGGATAAAGGACTGGCGGAAGTACATTTTCATCATCTAAGAGACTGGGCAATCAATAAGCATAGGCAAATTGATGATGAACCTTACGGAGGTGGCGCAGGAATGGTGATGATGATTGAGCCAATAGACAAATGTATTTCAGAGCTTAAATCCCAAAGAGACTATGATGAGGTAATCTATCTGACTCCTGATGGAGTAACCTTAAATCAGAAAATTGCCAATTCGCTTTCTATTAAAAATAATCTGATTTTTCTTTGTGGACATTATAAAGGAATTGATCAAAGAGTGAGAGACCTGCATATTACAAAGGAAATTTCAATAGGAGATTATGTTCTTACAGGTGGTGAACTGGCTGCATGTGTGCTTGCCGATTCTATTATAAGATTGCTTCCCGGAGTTCTGAATGATGAACAAAGTGCATTAACAGACAGTTTTCAGGATGATCTTCTGTCGCCTCCTATTTATACAAGACCCGAAAGTTATAAAGGACTGGATGTTCCTAAGATTTTGTTAAGTGGAAATCTTGGCAAAATTGAAGAATGGCGTCATGATGAGGCTGTAAGAATTACAAAGGAAAAACGTCCGGATCTGCTTTAAAAGCTATTTAAACGCTATTTTTATTGATCCCGTTTGTTAATATATCAAATGGAATAATATTTGTTATTATTTTAATTGGATAGAAAAATATTAGCATTTTTGTTTTTAAGTTTAAATTTTATTTCATTTTTTTTGAGTTTTATGTGTTATTTCAATTTTGATATATAGAATGAATTAAAGTAATGATTGGAAATTCAACTCAATACAGGTGTTTTTGTTGGTATTTTTTATTATATTTGAAATATCTATTGTTATAAATTGATTTTTTAATATTATAGATAGATCAAAGAATTTTGAAAAAAATAATAAATTTGCGTTTAAGAAAAGGACATATTAATTAAAGTATAGTAATTTTGTGTTGATGGAACTGTTCTCTTTTTATAATGTTGAAAATTTATTTTTACCCGATCCTAAACCTGCTCATAAATTAGATCCTACCCAATCAGGTTTAAGAAACTGGGACGAAAGGAGGTATAAAAACAAACTTTTTAAAATCTCCCACGTATTTCAATTAATGAAGGAGGATAATGGGGTAATGCCATTTGTAATTGGATTGTCTGAAGTTTCCGGAAGGAAAGTTTTGGAGGATCTTGTGGAGACGGAGCCTTTTAATTCAGAATATGGGATTGTGCATTACAATTCTATGGATGAAAGAAAGGTAGATGTAGCCATGTTATATGATAAAAATAAAGTAGAGGTAATAGATTCTGAAACCATTACTTTCTTTTTTGAAATAGTTAATAAAAACACAGGAAATTACGATACAACTAGGGACGTACTTTTTTCTAAAATTAAATATAAAGGGGAAATTATTAATGTCTTTATCGCTCATCTTCCCTCTAAGCGCGAGAAAGATATCAATAAACCCAAAAGAGCCTTTATATTGAATGAGGTCCGGGAACGGATCTTGAAAATTGTAGATGATGATAAGGAGCATGTCATATTGTGTGGTGATTTTAACGAAAACCCGGATGATGAAAATTTAGTACAAATTCTCTATGACAATGATCATGAAAAGGTTTTAATGAACCCATTTCAGGAGTTGTTTTCTACCAGAAATTATTCTACTTTTCATTATAAGTCTGGATTGCTGTATGATCAGATTATTATGTCGAGATCCTTTCTTGATAATAAAACTCTGAATTTTCAGAATGCTCACATATTTAATTCTGAAAAAATTAGCAGCAGAACCAGAAATTTTGAAGGACGACCTTTCCGAACTTATGCCGGTACACGGTATTTAGGTGGATATAGCGATCACTTTCCGGTTTTTGTGAAGTTTAAAAGCTTACAGTAAAAAACATAAATAATAAAAAAGTAGAAAATGAAAAATTCGAGCAACACAAGCTATCATTTAGATTCAATCGACAAGGAAATTATTTACATGTTGATGGATAATGCTAAAACATCTTTAGCACACATCTCAAAAAATGTAGGAATTTCCACAACTGCGGTACATCAAAGAATCAAGAAACTGGAACATGCAGGAGTTATTGAAAATTCAATTTCATTTCTTAATCCTAAAAAAATTGGATACAAGGTAATTTCCTACATTGGTGTATTCTTGGATCAGCCAAGTCATTATCCTGAAGTAGTAAAATCTTTGCATGATATTAATGAAGTGGTGGAAGCCCACTATACAACCGGAAATTATACAATATTCTTAAAGGTTCTTTGTAAGGATAATGATCATTTGATGCAAATCCTTAACAAACTTCAAAAATTGAAAGGCGTAACAAGAACAGAAACTTTTATATCTTTGGAACAAGGTATTTACAGACAATTGAAAGTATAACAATATGAACATAGCCCAATATTTGGATTCAACTTATTTGAAGACACCTGAACAATCAGGTATTTCACATGAAGAAACGCTTCAAATAAATAAAAAACTTGCTCAGGAAGCTATTGATAATGGTATTTTTGCCGTCATGATCCGTCCGGATTATGTAGCAGAGATCAAAAAATATATTAAAGAAAGAAATTCAGATGTTGCAGTAGGTACTGTAATAGGATTTCACGAAGGAACGTATTCAGTTGATGAAAAGCTTGCAGAAGCTTCAAAAGCAATAGAAGATAATGCAGATGAATTAGATTTTGTTATTAATTACAATGCTTATCTTCAAGGGAATACAGAATTGGTAAAAGAAGAATTTGTGAAATGTACCAAATTATCTTTGGAGCATCATAAAATTGCTAAATGGATTATTGAAATTGCCGCTTTGAATGATGAGCAGATTGCAGATCTTACCAAAAAAATTTCTAACTGGGCAGAAGAAAACTTTTCTGAAAATGATTTGTCTAAGATTTTTGTTAAATCTTCTACAGGTTTCTATGAAACAACAGGTGGGAAGCCTAATGGGGCTACATTTGAGGGAGTAAGGATCATGCTAAACAATGCCGGAAAACTTCCTGTAAAAGCAGCCGGGGGAGTAAGAACTCCTGAAGATGCTGAAAAAATGATTAATATGGGGGTAAAGAGAATCGGAACCTCTTCAGCACTGGCACTTATTAAAAATGAATCTTCATCAGGAGGATATTAATTAATACTGATTGATATTCAACAAAAAATAAAAAAACCATCGATTTAATTGATGGTTTTTTGTTTTTATACCTGAGCTTGATATTCTTCGTAGAATTGTTGAGTTTCTTTAATTAAGACGTTCATTTCTTCCATAGTGAAAACTTCCAGAAACTTTTTTCTAAAATCCTTGAAGTGGGGAATTCCTCGGAAATAGTTACTGTAGTGTTGCCTCATTTCAACCAGACCTAATCTTTCGCCTTTCCATTCGGCACTCCATTCAGCATGTTGGCGTACGGCCAATAATCGGTCTGAAATAGTTGGAGCAGGTAAGTGCTCACCTGTCTTAAAGAAATGCTTGATTTCATTAAATATCCAAGGGTAGCCGATCGCTGAACGACCAATCATGATTCCGTCACACGCATACTTTTGTTTGTATTCGAGTGCTTTTTCAGCAGAGTCTATATCTCCATTTCCAAAAATAGGAATCTCAATATTAGGATTTTGTTTAATTCTTGAAATATGTTCCCAATCCGCTTCACCCTTATACATCTGTGCACGGGTTCTTGCATGGATTGTAAGAGCCTTAATTCCGGTTTCCTGTAGGCGTTCTGCTACTTCATCAATGTTGATGGAAGTACTGTCCCAACCCAGACGGGTTTTAACAGTTACAGGAAGGTGGGTAGAACTTACTACTGCTTTTGTAAGGCGAACCATAAGATCAATATCTTTCAATACTCCTGCTCCTGCTCCCTTGCAGACAACCTTTTTTACAGGACACCCAAAGTTAATGTCCACGAGATCCGGATTTACCGTTTCTACAATTCTTGCAGACATGGCCATTGCTTCTTCATCACCACCAAAAATTTGTATACCGACAGGTCTTTCATAGTCGAAGATGTCGAGTTTTTTGCGGCTTTTGATTGCATCACGAATTAAACCTTCAGAAGAAATAAATTCTGAATACATTAAATCTGCCCCATGCATTTTACACAAGCGTCTGAATGGAGGATCACTTACGTCTTCCATTGGAGCTAGCAAAAGCGGAAATTCCGGCAGTTCTATGTTGCCTATTTTTATCATGTTGCAAATTTACAAAATTATTAAAAAATGATTTTTATCCATTTTGTTAAGCTTTGTTGTTTTGTTATTTTCATCTCTATTTATGAGTATTTAAGATTTTGTGTTTAATATTTGTTTTATTTATTTGGTTGATTTTCAATTGTTTTCAATTTTTATTGAGAATGTTTTTATATATTTATTAATAAAAATTAATAATATGAGAAAAATTTTACTTTGCTTACTAACAAGTATTGCTGTATCAAATCTTGATGCACAGATTAGTTTATCTGCCACTGCAGGTACAACAACAGGAACCTACACTACATTATTGAATGCTTTTGAAGCTATTAATGCAGGAACCCACCAAGGAGCGATAACAATTAATATTACAGCTAATGTAACAGAAACTGCTACCGCTGTTTTAAACGCAAGTGGAGGGGTATCCAATTATACTTCCGTCTTAATAAAACCGGCAGCTGGAGTTGATGCAACAATTTCGGGGGCAAGCCCAGTAGGAATTATTAGAGTAAATGGTGGAGATAATTTAACAATTGATGGAAGTAATAATGGAACTTCTTCAAGAAATCTTACTATCAGCAATACTTATGCAGCTATTACTGGAACTTCTCCCACTGTTATTATGGTGACCAGTACCACAACGGATGGCTGTAATAATATTACTGTTAAAAATACAAATTTAGCAGGATCTGCCCCAACAGGAACAGTAGGCTGCATCCTTGTTGCCGGATCTACTTTAGCAGCAGCAGAGGTTCCGAATAATAACTTTACAGCAATTAATAATACTTTTGTGAGGGCTCAGAATGCTATTTTTGTTGTTGGTAATGCTACTAATACAGATATGGGACATATTATTAGAAATAATGTTATCGGGTCTACAGTTGCTACTGATAAAATGCTATTCAGGGGGATTGCTGTACAAAATTCTCAAAATTTTGAGATTAGTGGAAATACCATTACAGGTGTTGTATTAGGGCCAGCCTCAACCAGCCTTGCATCAGGAATTTTGATAGGAGCAAACATCATGAATGGTAAAGTATTCAATAATAAAGTTTCAGATATCAAGAGTACAAATACAACTGGATATGGAGCAGCCGGAATTTATGTGAATTCTGCGAATGCTGCCTCAAATATTTTAATATATAATAACATTGTAAGTGGTGTTACGGGGTATGGATATAATTCAGGAGGGACGGCTGTTGACAATGGGAATGGCATTGCTATCAATAATGGAGGCGGATTTAGGATTTATTATAACACCGTAGTAATGAATGCCAATCAGAATGTAGCGGGAAGACCTGCTGCATTTAATGTTTCTTCCACAGTGACTGCGGCTGGAGCTATAGACCTAAGAAATAATATCTTTGTAAATCCCCAGACTCAGGCAGGTGAGAAATATGTTATCTATTCCAATGCTGCCAATACTGTATTTTCCAATATTAATAATAATGATTACTTTTCCTCTGGAGGTAACCTAGGATATATTGGTGGTTCAGCAAAAGCTACTCTGGCTGATATTCAAGCTGGGTTTGGCGGGAATACCAATTCCCTGAATGTTCTTCCTGTATTTGTTTCTGCTACCGACCTTCATCTGTCTAATACTGGAAATAATACTCTTGACAATAAAGGAACTCCAATTGCTGAAGTAACTTTAGATGCTGATGGAAATACGAGAAATGCAACAACTCCTGATTTTGGAGCATATGAATTTACAGCGGAAGCGATGGCTGTAAGTGAAGCTTCTAAGAAAAAAATAAACTTTTATCCAAATCCAGTTATAGATTATCTTCATATTAATCATGATGGAAAAATAAAGAATGTTGAAGTATACAATGTTTCAGGACAAAGGGTTATCAGTGAAGAACTCAACGCAGAAAAAGGTTCTGTGGATATGAGAAGAATTCCAGTCGGAGTGTATATTTTAAAAATAAATACAGATAAAGGATCAGAATCAACCAAGGTTATTAAAAAATAAAAATGTAAACATAAGAAAGATCCCCGATAGTAATATCGGGGATTTTTCTATGATCAGTATAGGTTAATATTTAATCTTTCTTCAATATTGTGAATGTAATGATAAAGATTAGAAACTTGCCTTTACCTGCATACTTCCAATATGAATGGTTCTTTCCCCCGAGTTTCTTCCCTCATAGTTAAAGTTTAATTGGATGAATGAGTTGATGGCCTGTTGAATGAATACACTCCATACCTGGTTTTTTCCTGGCTTCAGACCATCCAACATCTGGTTGCCGACAATACTGAAATTATTTCCGTTAAAGTTGTTGTTGATAAAAGAGAAATTTCCGCGTATGGAAGTCTTTCTGTATTCCCATTGAATGGTTCCTGTAACATCAAACGCCCTTAATAATTCTTCTCCATCTAACCGTTGCTTTTGGCGGTATGCAGAAGAAAGTTCGGTTTGAAGAGCATCCGTGAATTTATAGGTTGCTTTTGGCTTCGTTTCAAAATTATTCAAGCGATAATCCCTTGTCGCAAATAGCTGGGAAGAGTTTTTGATATCATGAACAGAATTTTCCCAATCCACCCTGAATTCTTTATTAAACCAATATCCTATATTCAGGAAATGAGACGTCTGTTCACGTTCTTCATTACTGAAATTAGCATTGATGAGGTTATCGTTGGTAATGAATCTATAATTTCCATTCCATCCGGATTTATCCGTAGGATTGAATTGTACAGAGGCTAAGATATTTTGATTTTTAAGGATTTGGTCACTGTTTTTCTCAAATGGATTCAAGACGAGAACTTTATCTTTTTTATAGAATGAATTTTGGGAATTTAAAGAAATATTGAAATTCCAGCGTTTTAAAAATCCATTTTCCGAATTAAAAACAATGGCAGGGTTAACAAACAAAGCAAGCTGTATCTTGTTCTTATTAGACGGAATATATCTGACAGAGTTGGTGTAAACCCTGATATATTGAGCTAAATCCGAATATTCGGCAATTTCAAATTCATCAAGCTGCTGAATGCCATCTCCGTTATAATCTGTCCATTTATAGACACCTTGTCCATCCGTTACTTTAATGTATTGGAATTCTCTTTGTGCTTCCTGTCCGTTTCCAAGCTCATAGAAAGCCTGCAGTCGCATACCGTTTCTGAAAAGCTGCTGATTGTAAAGAATATTTCCTACAACAAAATCATTGTTTCTGGTTACATTACCTTCTGCGCTCTGATAAAAGAATTTTCTATAATGAATTAAGGCATTTAAAGATGTTCTTTCTGTTTTTATAATCTGACTTTCCGCCATGATTCCCAAAATATTATTCATATTTTGAAGTCTGTTATCACGTACAGAGTCATTATCTCTCATATATACTTTTGCAAGTAATTTTGTGCGGGTACTGTCACCAATTTTCTTTTGAACAAAAAGTTCTTTCCAGCTGAAACTTGTGACATCCATGAGTTGAGTGTCATTGTATTTCTTCTCATTATGCTCCATGCTTCCACCAATTGCCCAGCTCCCTTTTTTTCCGGTAAACTCTGTAGATACTCCTCCACGAATGAACTTGGTATCCTGAAGCGTTGCAGTGGTATTCAGATAAGATAAATTTCCTTTTGTAAAGAACTTTCCTGTGATCCAACCGAAATCCAGATCATTCTTAAGCCCTTTATAAGAATCTTGCTCATTCAAATAATTGACACGATAATTTAAGGTAGATTTATTATTCCACTTATTCAAAAAGCTGAATATAAATCTGTTCTGCGTCTTTTTGTTAAATTCCTGAACTAAGTTGAAATCCCTGGAGAATTCTACATCATTAATACGATCAAGGATGTGAAACTGTTTGTCGATATATTGATACTCAAAGCTTGGAGTTCCTTTCCAAGAACTTTTTGTAAAGGTTTTATTTCCGAAGATACGCCATGCATATCCCATATTTTGATTAGAGTCCTTGGATGAGAATAAGTTGACATCATAATTACTCAATGAGATATCAGTCCCGATTTTACCTTCATTCAGTAAATATTCAGAGTTAAGGGAGAAAACCTGAGACTTCTGTGGGGATGGAAGCTTTCTTACAGCTCTGTAATTTCCTGCATTAGGACCTGCATATTCAAAAACACGTCCGTTATTGGTCGTCTGTGACGTTTTATAATCTCCTTGATTGGGTCCAAAATAGGTAAAGGATACCTGGTAGAGTGTTTCATTAGGATCCGTTGAAAATTCATAAAAATTTCCGGCAGGATTTAGACGATATAAAATTTTATTTACATCATATTCAGTCACAACTCCAGATGGAGCATACATCAGATTAGGATCATTTCCTGCATTAGCAAGGATCTGTTCATCCTCTTTGGATAAACTTAAGGAAAGAGGAGCATTTTTATTATCATTCTCCATAAACCAGTTCAGTCCAACCTTGAATTTCTCCCTTTGATGTTCTAGTTTTCCTGTAAATAAATACCTTGAATAATTTCTATTGGCATAATTATAGGAAATGGTAATGAAATTCTGTTGGAAAATGGGACGGAAACTGGTAAAGGTAACTTCACCGGTATTGTAGTTGATCACATAGTCTTGGTTTTCACCACGTTTCATTAAGATTCCGTCAATGAAAACCTGTTCAGAACCTGAGATAAGGGTAATGAATTGTTCGCCGTTTTTCCCGGTCAGACGATAAGGTCCCTGATTTCCTTCGATACCCTGAAAACGGACTCTGTGAAACTCACTTCGAGCCACCCCTGCAGAAATATCCACAAATGTCTTATTTTCCTTTCCAAATTCAGTCTGAAACTGAATACCCATGCTTCTTCGTTGGTATTTGGCAAAATAGTTCTTAGGTTCTACAAGATCCAAATGCCCGGCTCTAAGGATAGATTTATCCTTAATGTTAAGCTGCATATAAATCTTATCGAATTCCTCTAAGGTTTGCGTGTAACCATCTGCCTGAATAGGAAGATTATGATCCGAAATACTTGCTAAAATGGTGACATCCTTAGATAGCCTCCCCGAAATCTGAAGGTCCATAGAACTTTGTACAGATTGCCCCTGATTATTACCAAATGTAATTCCACGAATGATAGATCCCTTAGAATTAAGCTCTCCTAAAAATCTTTTTTTATCATTTTTAGCCAATACAGCTTCATCAATAATAACTCTGTTATTGGTTCGTATAAAGTCCAGAGTATCTTTTGCGAAAATATCCTGTTCAAGCTTTGCGGTAAGGATACTATCTTTTTTTATGCTGTCTTCAGGAACGTTAGGGTTTTTCCACGAGAATACCTGAGCACTTCCTGAAAATATGCCTAAGAAAAATAACGCAAATAGGATAAAAAAATTCCGCAAATCCTGAAAAATAATTGGTAAAAGTAATTAAAAAATGTTAATGGCAATAGATCAACTATTATTAACAAAAAATTAATCTATTTATTGTACCAAATAGAAAATTAGGCTTAATTTTGGGAAACTAATTATTAATAAATAAAATTTAGATCATGAAAAAACTTTATTCGTTTTTTGCTACAGTTATGGTAGCAAGTGGAATTTTTGCACAAACAGTTTTTAGCGCTACATTTGATGATGTAACAGGAACAGGTGGTAATGATGGTTCTTGGAGTGGAGGAGTTGCTAATAGTAGTTTTCTGGATGGAACAGGTACTTATGCTACTGGTGGAGATTGGACATTTGCAAAAATTTATAAAGGAAATGGGTGTCTTAAAGCAGGTACAGGTTCTGCGAAAGGTATAGTTACTACACCAACTATCAATTTAACAGGAGAAGGGACTTTAACATTTAAAGCTGGTGCTTGGGATGGAAATAGTGAAAAACTTGTTTTAAATGTAACGGCAACTGGTGCTACTTTAAATCTAGCAACGGTAACTTTAGTAAAAGGATCTTTCTCTACCTATACAGTAAATATCACAGGAGCTACAGGAGCTGTAACTCTTAAATTTGAAGGATCAGTAGCTGCTAATAATAGATTCTTTATTGACGATATTACAGTTACTACTGGAACTCTTGCTGTTTCGGACATCAACAAAGCAAAATCTGTAAACTTTGTGAAAAACACTTCAGTAAAAAACAACGGAATTACTTTCGGAGCTGATGCTAAGGATGTAAAAGTTTTCAATATGGCTGGACAAGTTGTGAAAACAGCTTCTGTAAAGCAAAACGAAACGGTAAGCGTTTCTGAGTTGGCAAAAGGAAACTATATCGTAACGGGTACAGTAAACAACCAATTGGTATCTCAAAAAATCTTGAAAGACTAATCTAATTTTTAGATCAAAATACAGTCCGGCCATTTCAAAGAAATGGCCGGATTTTTTTATGGTAATGGCCGGATTATTTTGTACAAGAAAGTATACTTATTTATGGTAGTTTTTTTGTAAATTTCCCAGTCAGGTGGTATTGTTTTTGATATTTTTACCACAACTTACCTCTAAAATTATTATGATGAAAAAAATCTTTACTATTGTTGGATTAATACTAGTAACAGCAACGGCAAATGCTCAGATTGTGATCAATGAGATCTATGGAGGCAATGCTAGTTCGGGGGCCATTTTAAAGAATAACTATATTGTTCTTAAAAATATAGGAACCACGCTGGTTTCCCTTACGGGTGCCAGTATACAATATGCCCCCGCAATAGGTGCTTTTACGCAATATCATACATTACCAGACTTGACTCTGGGACCTGAACAGACATATCTTATTCAGGAAGCTGAAATAGAGGGAGGAACGGAAAGCTTACCCACACCGGATTTTATTGCCACTACCATTACCAATTTTGATGGAACCCCCAATAAAATTGCTGGGATCAGAATATCAAGTGTCTCTGGAAAAATTGCTTTAGCGGGAAATATCGTACAGGTTACAAATCCTGACTCTTCCAATGTACTGGATTTTGTTGGTTATGGTGCCAATGCTGATCAGTTCAAAGGTGATGGACCTGCTCCGTCTCCAACATCAACTACAGCGATCAAAAGAAACCTAGAGGGTAATCGTGATAATATGGTAGATTTTTCCCTTGAAGGGACAGCTAAGACTGACTTTGTACAAAACCCATTTATAAAAGATGGCAGAATTGTTTTCGGAATGGAGGTAAAGGATGTGAAATTATATGACACATTTAGACAGGTCGTTAAAAAAGCTCCCACAAAATTTGCCTCATATCTTGATATTACAGAACTTCCTAAAGGAACCTATATTGTGACAGGAACCATTAACAATGCACCTATTTCACAAAAGATTATTAAAGATTAATTTTAAACATATTTTGATAGAGAAAGAACAGCTTATATGGGCTGCTCTTTTATTTTAATACCAACCTCTTCTTGCCGCGTTGATGATTGATCCAAGATTAAGAACCAATGTATATCTGATTCGTTTTGCATAATCCTTGAATGATGGCTCGAATCCCAATGAAGACTGTATCGGGAAATAAACTTCAAGGAAATCCGGAATGATTCTTACCTTAACTCCTGTGTCCCATATAAATTTTGCAGGCATATCCTTATTTTTATATATTCCTGCATCAGCATAAACATGAAAGATTTTCCAAACGCTGGAATCTACATTGGCAGAGGTGATCCATTGATTGACAGTACCGGGGATAAAGGATTTAAACCCTCCATCTGCGAGGATAAACTGCTGTGAAAGAAGTCCGCTGCTAGCACTTTCCCCTAAAAGATTATAGGAAAATGTATAGTTTGAAACCCTTGAAATTCCATAATCAAACAAGTTGTTTCGGGTATCGTTTCTTAGAAAATATCCGGCAAATAGTCGAAGACTTAATTTTTGTTTAGGAGCAAATTCCCATCTGTAAAATCCTTCAGCAGTAATTTTATTGAAGTCTTCCATTCCCTGTGCACTCAGACTAAAGCTTTTTTCATGAATCATCTGGTTGTCACTATATCCGTATCCTACGCTCCAAAGATTATATTTTTTATAGTCATCATTGGCAATCATAAGAGGACTCAAATCTCTTTCAAAATAATTATATGAAACCCCGACACTTCTACTAACTGTACTTCTTGGGTTCTTTCTAAAGTTGAAATTGGAGAATAAAGATCCTTTTCTATAAGCTAATCCATAATCATAGTGAAAATAAGAACCGGAAGCTCCAAACGTAAGGCTTCGGAAAATACTTTCAGCAGGTAGAAAAGAGTAGGAGACAGCTCCGGAACCTGTCAATTTTCCGGTTCCTGTACTGTACATGGGGGTAAATGAGTACAGAAATTTTTGATCGAAAAATGATTGATTCTTTAAATTAACCCCCAGAAGGAATTTATCATATGTATTGTTGAAACGAACCCTTGGGCTGATATAAATTTCATTGTATTCAGGATTTGGGATATCCTTTATCAGCTTAAGTTTGATTTTTTTTGTATTTGAAAATATTCCTTTTGCATACAGAAAATTATCCCGATAGTTAGACTCGGGAAAGGTATATCCATTGTTTAAAGTGATTTTGTAAATATTGTCTGATGCTGGAAGCTGGAAATCCTTGATTCTTTCGTTTTCTTCAGTTTCAATCCAATATTCTTTTTTTTCTCCCTCCCTAGTTTCTGTTTCCAGTTTTACAGGAATGGGGATATCTGTATTTCTTGCTATTTTGATTTGCAGGGAATCATTTTCTTTTTTAATACGTTTTAGCTTGAAATTAACCCTGTTTTTTTGTTTGAAAAAATCGGTAAGGTAATTTGTGGATTTATCTTTTTTAGACAGTTCTTTCAAAAAATCTACCGGATTGATCTTCTTTCCTGAATTTTGTGAAATATAACTTTTTATAAGATCATTGAATGTAGAGTCTCCTATTTTATCAGCTGAATAATTGAACAGACTTCCCGTTTCAAAACTACTGATAGCCATGTCATTAAAATTACTTAATACAGTGAAATTCTCATCAATTTTCTGATCTAGATTTTGAAGCATGATATATTGATAGGCCAGTCCATATCGGTCCAGGAGCTTAACCTTTGAAGCATGAAATAATTTTAAAGGTTTTAGGCCAAATAACTTTGCCTCTGGTAACATTCCTAAAAGCTTTGTGTCTTTATAGAATTTATCCAAGTATTGAATTTCAATATATGATTTTAGCCCATTTTTAAACCAATGATCTTTCTGCTTATCAGTAATAATATTCTCATCAAGAATTTTTTTGGTAATAATTCCAAAATAATCCAGATCTGTTTTTTCTGCATCAGTAAATAATTGAAATCTGAATTTCCAGAAAGTAATGTCGTTATTCCCGAAAAAATCTTCTTTCGCTTTAAATTTATCTGAAATGAATATGCTTTCCGGGAGAAAACCTATTTTTTCCTTAAGAAATTTTAAATGAAGTGGTAAATAAAATTCAAGATTTTGTTTTTCTTCAGGTTTAAGATTATAACCAAACTTAACTACAGTGTTACTTCCTTCAACATTGGTTGTTATAGCAGGATATGCAGTTTGAGAAATGAAGAATTCAGGATCAGAATCCAGATAGCCTTTAAAAGAATTCATTTGAACCTGAGGAAGGTTTCCTTCAATAAAATTATTGACAGGAATATCAAAATTTACAGTCCAAAAGGTATTGAAACTTACAGATTCCTCAATGTCATGATAGTTGTTTTGAGAAATATTGTCCGGATCAAAATGATCCGGAACAATAAAGAAATATTTTAATGCAGTATTTTGAGAAGATGTTCCGTATCCCGTAAATTTTTTATCGGGAAGTAACATCTTGTATTGAAGCTGCAAGGTAATGCTCTCGCCAGGTTTTAATGCTTTATTTAGAGGAAGAAAAAGATTTTCATCTGAAATAGCATTGATGGGGATCTCCTGATTTTCTGAATTTTTAATATTTAGTTCAAGAAGTTTTCCCAGTTCATCATTCTTAGCAAAATGCAAATCATTGTTTCTGTCTTCCAGTTTTCTGTAGACTAAAGATGTTCCGCGCTTGTTGTAGGCAGAAACCCAATTCAGAAGTTTTACTGTATGCAGGTCTTTTTCAGAATGATTGTAATAAACAATCTCCTGATTGACTTTCAAAGATTTTCTGTCAGGAGACAGTGTAGCCTCAATATATATACTGTCTTTCTGTGCAGAAACCTGTACAACTCCCCAAAACAAAATAAGGCAAATGCTGATCTTTTTCAAATATCCGTGATAAAGCTCAAATATAACTTATTTTGTATATACTTTATAGGATTTTAACCCTGAATTGCTTTTTTTTCCAAAGAATTAATATAAGCGTTCCAACCCTCGGTTTTATAGGTAACAGCAGAAGCTTCCGGATTATCAGATTTGTAGATTCCTCTTCCTACAATAATAAAATCTGTATGCAGGGTTTTGAAAACGTGTTCCGGTGTATTGTATTGCTGTCCTTTTCCATCTCCTGAGTCTGCAAGATTTACTCCTGGTGTGAATAGTAACAAATCTTCGGGAATTTTATTCTGTGAAACTCCACCAATTACATTAGGGTGTGATAGAGCCACCTTTAATGCTTCTTCACGATAGCTGGCAGTCGTTAACGTTCCTTTGGAAGACATTCCCACAATTGCTACTACACCTACATTATTGAAACAGTCTAAAGATTCAAAACCTCCAATAACCTGAGATGTTACAAAATCGGCCCAGTTTGTAATCTTAAAGACTCCGCTTGTAAATTGTAATTCCTGAGTATTTCCGATATCTGCAAATTTTCTGTCTTCCATTAATAGGAATTGGTGTCTTGCAGCAATTTCCTTTAGAGGTGTGATTGTTTTTTCATATTCAAAATCCGAAATAATGTCAATATGCGTTTTTAAAGCAACAATGTGAGGCCCTACTTTTTCAGCAAAATTCAATAGCTCTTGAGTCGTGGTGACATCTGCAGAAGCAATAAGGTTGGATTTTTTAGCTAAAGCGGTTTCCAGTAATTTTTTTGAAACAGAATGTTCTGCATTCTGAAGCTTTTGTTCATAAGAAGATCTGGTTTCTTCTTCAAACTGGATGTGGTTCCCTTGTAGGAAATCCTGAATTCTCTTTACCTCTGCATCAGACAATTCACCAGTTTGCTGAAGGATGTCACATACTTCCGAAATATTGAAAAGAGTGTGTACTCTATATCCTTTGCTTTCTAACAGTTGTTTTCCACCTTGTTCTCTGTCCAGAACCACCACAATATCAGAAACTTTAAGATCTTCCTGTTCTATTTCGGGAATGGTTTCTAACAAAGATTTTCCTGAAGTGATCACATCTTCTACCAAAAGGCAGTTTTGTCCTTTCTGGTAAATTCCTTCGATCAGCTTTTTTGTACCATAGCTTTTTGCTTCTTTTCTTTTAATAATTAATGGAATATAGCTTTCCAATGACATTGCTGTAGCCATAGGAAGGGCAGCATAAGGAACTCCACAGATTAAATCGAAATTATCCAATGGAAGCATTTCCAGTAAATAATTAGCAAGATTTTTTAAGATTTTAGGATCTGAGGCTAAAGGTCTCAGGTCTACATAAAACGGACTTTCAATACCGCTTTTCAAGGTAAACCTTCCGAATTTAATGATACCTAGCTTGTAGCACTCTAAGAAGAATTCTTTTTTACTTTCCATTATTTTTTATTAGATATTGCAAATTTAAGGATTTGAAATAAGGCTTAAAAATTTATCGTTCATTTGATAAATAAAAAACCATCCTGTACCGTACAGAATGGTTTGAAAATATAATAAACTATTGTTTTATGATTTCAGCATCAATAACTTGGGTTCCCTTATACCTTTGTTCAGCTTCCCAAAGTAAAAATTTGTCAACCTCTTTAATGAGTTTAGGAATGGTAAGTGACAATACGGCCAAATCATCCATTACTCCAAGTACCGGTATCGCAAATTCAGGAAGAAAGTCAATAGGAGAGATGACATACAGAATTCCTAACAGAGGAAGAATAATGTCAATGGATTTTATTGGATAAACTCCTTTTCTCCATAGTTTTACCATTCTGAAAATATCAGGGATCTTTTTTACAAAGCCCTTGTGACTGATAGCTTCTTTTGCAAGATTTAATTTTGAATATTTCATTTTTGTGTTTGGATTTAAATAAATTTTTCAACACTATAAATTTCACAAATCCTGTACCAACAAATTATAAAATTTAGTTAAAAAATTATTTTACGATATTGTCAATGAATTGATGCACAGACTCTGTGTCCCAATCCTTGGATGCATCTTCCTTAATAAGGATTCTCCCGCTCTTATCCAAAAGGAAAGTGGTAGGAAATACTTTAGGAAGAATTTTTTCAGAAATAGGGCTTTGGGCAATGTATACGGGTACTGTATAATTATTTTCTTTTAAAAATTTTCTTATATCTTCCTCCTTATCATTCATGGCAATAAGAACAAAGTCTACATTTCCTTTTCTGGAATCATACAATTTCTGAATGGAAGGCCATTCTTTTCTACATGGTGGGCACCAGGTTCCCCAGAAGTTCAGAAAGACAGCCTTATCCTTAAAGTTTTTAAGATTCGTGCTTGGAGCATTAATTCCCTTAAGATCAACATTATAGTCCTCTTCGCTTACATGTACTGCATTTTCAATAG
The DNA here is from genome assembly GCF_046535285.1 of Chryseobacterium sp. SIMBA_028. Taxonomy (NCBI): domain Bacteria; kingdom Pseudomonadati; phylum Bacteroidota; class Flavobacteriia; order Flavobacteriales; family Weeksellaceae; genus Chryseobacterium; species Chryseobacterium sp. SIMBA_028. Next base: position 185,165 of record NZ_JAWRWZ010000006.1, read on the forward strand.
TAGCAATAGGAAAAAACTGATTTTTCAGAAAATCCTTTACTCCCGGTACAAAAGCAATGATACCGATGATGATAATTAATACAATAAAAATGATACTCTTTTTCATAAGCTGTTTTTATAGCAGATCTAAGATTTCCTGAACAGCATCTTTTCCTCTGTTCTTGGCATAGTATATTTGCAGATCGTTATAGAACGTTTCTTTTGGATACCCTTCCGGATCAGCTTTATATTTCATTAATAACTCATAGCCATACTTCGGACGAGGTCCCCAAGAATTTTTTACATTAAAATCCTTGTCCAGAATAAGAACCTTTGGAATGGATTCCGTTCCGTTGGTTAAAAACTGGTTGATCAGGCTTTTATCACGATCCCTTAGAAACACTCTGATTTCATTATGTCCTTCAAAGAATTTGAATAAAGCAGGAACAGTTGCACTGGCATCACCACACCAAGCTTCGGAAATAACTAAAATTTTTCCGTCAAAGTTCTTGACCGCCAATTCCTTTAGTTGGTCTTCATCCGGGATGTACTTTTTTACAGTTCTATCCATTCTCTGAAGCCCAAGCTCATAGTATTGTTTATATTCAAGTTCCTGTTCGTTAGCAGGATTCTCTAATCTTTCGTTTGCTATTTGAAGATATTCTTCAAAAGAAATTCCTTGATCCCAGTAATTTTTCATTACCAAAAATATTTATATTAAAAATTATTGATGTTTCTTGTTTTATTGATCAGAAATAGATCTGCCAATACAAATGCAGCAAGACTTTCCACTACGGGAACAGCTCTTGGTACTACACATGGATCATGACGTCCTTTACCTTCCACAATGACAGGATTTCCATCCTTATCTATACTGTCCTGAGGTCTCAAAATAGTAGCAACAGGCTTGAATGCTACACGGAAGTAGATATCCATTCCATTGGAGATTCCTCCCTGGATACCTCCGGATAAGTTAGATTTTGTAGAAAAATCAGTGTTGAAAGCATCGTTATGCTCCTTTCCTGTCATTTTTGCTCCACAGAATCCACTTCCATATTCAAAACCTTTACAGGCATTAATATTCAGCATTGCTTTTGCTAGCTCTGCCTGAAGTTTGGAAAATATAGGCTCACCTATTCCTACAGGAACATTTTTGATCACACAGGTAATCGTTCCACCAATGGTATTACCCTCTTTTTTGATCTCCTTGATTCTGGAAATCATTTTTTCTGCGGTTTCAGCATCCGGACAACGTACATCATTGCTTTCTGTTTTAGAAAAATCTAAAGCCTGGTAAGGTTTTTCACAGAAAATATCACCTACGGAAGAAACGTAAGCATTGATTTCAATATCGGATAAAAGCTGTTTGGCAAGAGCTCCAGCCACTACCCAGTTCATGGTTTCCCTAGCAGAAGATTTTCCACCACCACGATGATCCCTAAAACCAAATTTTTGGTCATAAGTAAAATCAGCATGGCTCGGACGATATGCTCCTGCAATATGGTCATAATCCTTTGATTTCTGATTTTCGTTTTCAATGATAAAACCAATGGGTGTACCTGTTGTTTTTCCGTCAAAGATTCCTGAAAGAAACTTTACAGTGTCGCTTTCTTTTCTTTGAGTAACAATAGCAGACTGGCCGGGTTTTCTTCGGCTCAGTTCATATTGAACTTTATCGAGATCTACCGCTAAACCTGCCGGAAAATTATTGATGATACCGCCGTAAGCCACTCCGTGACTTTCTCCAAATGTTGTAAGACTAAGAAGATTACCTAATGAATTGAACATGATACAAAATTACCTTTTTTTCTTCAGATAATAAAGTTTCTGGATTTGTTCTATTTATCAATGTTTTCGATTATTGATCACTGTTGCGGCTTCCTTTTTTTCCTCGGAAGTCATTTTTTTCCAGATAAATCCCTTTTTCATGTCATTTTTGTTAATAAGTTGAGGGAAAATTCGAGCTTTTACATCATCAAAAATGTAGCAGCTAGAGATGGCTGGAAGTGGAGTGTCAAAATTATAGGGGTAATTTTTAGAAACATTGAAATTTAAATTTCCCACTTTAAAACTATTGAATTGATGATATTGATAAGTAGATGGTTGATAAAGTTGTTCCTTTTTGAATCCTGCCATAAAGCTTCCCAAGCGAAAACTTGGAATAGATTTTTGAATAAAACTAGGAAAGGACAATATTGACATAAAAAATAAACTGAGTCCGGAAAAAACAACCAAAGATTTTCTTTTATCAAAATATTCATAAAATAATACAAGGAATATGACAAAGAAAACATCGATGAAAAATCTGTACTGTGCTGAAAAAGCAAGAACGAGTATACTTTTTATCAACAGGGAAATACAGATCAGAGTGATTAGTTTCTTTTTCTTCATCCATGTAAATGCTGAAAAAATAAGTAGGCTCAAAATGAAAAAAATATTAATCACTGATTTGATGCCTTTCAGAAAGAACCAGTTTTTAATATGATCAAATGTTGAAAACCTTTGAATTTCTTCGTACGAATACTGCATGTCATAGGTTTTCATAATGGCATATTGTGACGAAGTTTTCAAAACTTCAGGATTGGGCTTCCAACTAAAACCTAAGTCAATTATTGATACCGGAAATATGGGATAACCGAATGTCCATATATTTTTAATAAAGAATAAAAGTAAGATTAAACCTCCAAAAAATAATTTTTTGAAACTTGATTTTAAAATAATAATACTATTCAGGAAGACTAATATTGGCAGCCAGATCATGGTAGGTTTTATGACAAAAACAAAAACAGAAAAAGCAAAAAGGAGAGAAGTATTTTTATTTCCGGATATCATTTCATTTAAAATGATCAAAGAAAATGCAATGACGGGAAGATCAGGACTTGGTGACTGTGAAAATAATAATAAAACAGGAATAAAGCACATATGAATCCAGCTTTTTCGCTCAATACTATAAAGGGTATAAACGATCAGTAGGATGGAGTTGATTCTTAAAAAAGGATCTGCGAAATTTGAAAAACCTGCCTGGAAAATATGCCATACAGACATTTGTCCTAAGATAAAGTCCAGATTTGAAATTCCTTTTATCAATCCATATTCTGTAAGCCATTTGATGGTTGGAACATAGTATCCGAAATGATCCAATATATAAGGATAGTATGAACCGGATAATAGAATGATGGCAGAAACAATTACGCCTAAAGTAATTTCTTTTTTTGTCAACTGATAAAACTCGTGATAAATTTTTTCTTTAAAAAAATAGAATAAGCCTGGCAGAACGGTTATCATTTCTACATAAATATTCAAAGGGATAAAAAATGAAGCGACGGTCCATACCACACTTACACCCATTATTCCCAAAAGAATTTTACCTGAAATTCCCCGAAATAAGATTCCGAAGATTTTCTCCATAATTTTACCCAGTCCCATTAAGACCGGAATGATAAAAATTGAAGAAACCAGGATGAGTATCATAAAAAAAAGATTGCCTAAAAATAAGCAATCTTTATATTTTATTGTAAAAAAATTATCTACGGGGTTGTACTCTTCCGTCTTTTCTGTCTTGTGATCTCCCAATTGTATATCCTGTGGCTCCACCTACTACACCTCCAATTACGGCACCAAGACCTCTATTTTTCTTGGCAATGATTGCACCGGCAGCAGCACCACCTACGGTACCAATGATAGTTCCTTTAGCAGCTTTACTCATCCCTTTTTTCTGGGTAGTTCCTTGTGATGATCCATTTCCGTTATCTGCATAACCTCCGTTGCTTCCTCCTCCAGAGTTGGAATTAGAGCTTCTGTCGCGGTATACGGTTCTGGTTTCTCTTATCACCTTTGGTTTTGAATTATTGTCAGCCGCCGCTTTAGCTTTTTTGCTTTCAGAGATGCTGTCTGACTTTTTTTGAGCTTCGTATACGAGCTTTTCTTTCTCAATGGCAAGTTTTTGCTTTTCTATTTCAAGCTGTCTTGCTTGAAACTCAAGTTTTTGTACTTCCAGTGATTTTTCAGCAACTGTGTCATCCTTCTTACAGGCCGTCAATAAAAAGACGGATAAAAAACCTGTTAATACTATCTTTTTCATAATTCAAATTTTAATAAGCTTAAGCCAAAACGACTCTAGATCTATTTTATTTTCAATTATGAAGCCAAGTTTCAGTTAAAAAACGTTAAAGTTGAGATTGATACTATTAATAACTTTTAATTCCTGACAAATTTCAGGTGAAATAGGGGATTTATTGATCATTTAGGCATAGAGTTTGTCGATATGTTTACAGTTTTCAAATTTGAAAATTAATCTTCTAAACAAGATTCATCATAGTTCCCTGGTATTTCCGGGGAATTTTTTTGTTATAAGTAATTGTAAAGTATAGTTAATCATTAGTTTTTGTTGAATTCATTTATGTTACCTATTTTTGAGTATCAAAATTACTTTTAATATGAAAAAATCAATTTTTACAGTTGCAGCTGTTGTAGGATTACTGGCTGTTACTACTTCTTTTTCTTCTACGGATGTTATTGAAGTTCAATCTAAAGTTTGTTCAGAAGTATCTCATAAAGATGCAAAAACTGAGACTTTTAAAGTTCGTTATGGCCTTCTTTCAAAGAGTGGAACAAAAATTCTTTCAGGTTCAGGATTTGATTTGGGAGGTTTTATTGCAGAAAATACGGTTACTGGAGAAACGTATTATAGTATTGGGTATACTCCATCGCTTCCCCAGTATTCTGAGGAGGATCTTCCGGCTGGAACATATGCATTCTCAGGAATTCAGGGCCAGGGAGGCTGGGTAGGTTATGGAACGGTAGTTGCAACAGTTTCTGAAGCAAATGTAGATGCGGATGGATACATTACGATATATGTTCCAATTACGTGGGAAGAATAACTTTGTGAAAAACAAAATATTTATCTAAATTTACCAATCCTCGAAATGAGGATTTTTTTTAATCAATTTACAGTTATAGATAATTACTTGCCTTAAGATTTAAATTCTTATATGAAAAAATAGGGTGGGTATCATACAATATTCTGTTTAGATTTATCTAAATAGATTTTTTTCATCATTTGTGTTTTTTAGGCCTCCTGAATGGGAGGTCTTTTGTTTTTCTAAATTAAAGTAAAAACATTTTCTCTTCAAAAGTAGATTTAGGTCTAAAATTGCTTTATGAATTATTTTTTTAATTGGTGAATTATATAAATTTCATATTTTTTTTAATTATTAATTATTTATTAAATTTTATTTTGTTGTGTGTTTTTTAATTTTATATAATTAATTACTTTAATAAAATTATTATAATGTATGTTAATAAGGTTGTAAAAGTAAAAATTATGGTGAGTGGTGTTTGGTAATGAAAAGCATTTTTTTTTCAAAATTTGTAATTCTTGGCACGATTTTTCAATATACAAACGCAACTCATGTTTAATTTGAGTTTTCATGGTTATTAGTTTTTATCCTCGGAATTTCCGAGGATTTTTTTTTGTTTCTATACGTTAAGTTAATTGTTGATTTTTTTGAAAAGGATTGAACTTAATTATTAATAATACTCTTGAGTATTTCCTTTTTTTTGAAGGATGCGATGTTTTTTTATTAGTTTTATTCTGAAATACCTAATGTTATGAATAGGCTATTATCAATTACAGCAAAAGTGTAATAAGTGTCACCTAATTTATAATCAATTAAATATGATAAAACATCTGTATTTCCAGCTGAACGTAAAAATGAAATCATTTCACTATAAGATAATTCTTTTTTGGAAACATTTACGTTATTTTTAGCAATTATTGCTTTTATAAATTTGAAATTATGATCAGCGTTTATACTTTCTACTAAATCATACCATAATTGATGAGATTTTGGGTCTTTCATTTTTACTATATTAATTCTATCAATAACCTCATTGTTTTTTACTTCTTCAGCAGAATATATAATTGAATTCTTTTTATAAACCCTTTTTTCGAGGCCAAATTTAGAGTCTACGTTTTGTGAGGTTAATGCTAAATTAGACTCAAAATCATTAAAGGATTTACCAATGAATTTTGAAGCATCTAATACTGTTTTGTAATCTTGAGTATAAAAAAATAAAGGGAATAAAAAAGCTGCTATAAAAATTGTTTTCATTATTTTACTTTTAGCAAATGTAAAAAATTGAAATACTAAATAATTACGGAAAGCCGTAGTGTATTATTCAGGCTAATAAAAATACATAGTATGCTTAAAATAAATTATTAAGAAGAGACTTTTTTAAGGTCATCGAGCTTTGTGGATTGATCTTATGTTTTTGAACTTAAAAAGGATATAGGAAATAAAAAAAACCTCTAAATTTTATTTAGAGGTTTTGAAGAGGTACCTAGCGGATTCGAACCGCTGTAGATGGTGTTGCAGACCACTGCCTAGCCGCTCGGCCAAAGTACCATGTTTTACCATTTTTGAGGTGTGCAAATATAGCAAAATTTCTTTATGAACAAAAGTTTTCTTAAAATTTCTTTCCCTCAAAAATGGTAAATTTCTCTTTCTATCTGTGTTTCAGTCTTATAATTTTTAGTGCTAATTTACCTCTATCACTAGGTTTGGATATTAAAATCCATTTACAAGAAGTTTTAATGTAGCATTCGTATCAATGACTGCAGTAATCCCAGTGTTGTTTAGTAGTATTTTGCTTGGTTTTAGGTTAAATACTTTTCCACTCATTTTTAAACCTTTATAATATTCTTTATTAAAGGCATCTTCAATACTTTTTCTGGATGTTTCTTCCAATTCCTGGGTAGGGATTCCATATTCTTCTTCAATCATTTTTACGATTTTCCCTTGAAATAGGAGAGAAGCCGTCTTTTGAAGAATATTCATGGTTTTCAACTTGAACTTCGTATCAGACAAAACAATTTTTCTTTTGGTTTCATCATATACCGGAATTCCAGAAATAACGGCTGTTCCCTTTATATATCCATCAGTCTGCGCCTCAATGACCACTCTGTTGTCCAAACCATAGACTCTAATGTCTGTTACTTTTACCTTTGAATCCCTGATGTCAAATTCTTTGTTTAAGAAAGTTTTTCTGGCCATATTACTAGCCTCCGTAAAAGGAATATTGGCGGTGGTTTGCAAAAGAAATTTATCTGCAACGGTAGGAGAGAAGTTGAAGTTGGTAGCCGAGGCTACGGATGGAGAAGCAGCGGGCTTGCTTCCTGTAAAAGTTTCAGAGTAAATATCAATACCAAGAGTTGCATTGATTTGATTTCCGTAGAATTTTAACGGAGTAATATTAACCCCAACCGGACTTATCTTTAACCATGTATTATACTCTTCCGAAATATTAAATGGCTGCAAAAAAGTATTCCATGCCATAACGGCGTATTGTTGAAAGTTCAGTTGAGTGGCCATCTGCTGATCGATTGTTTTACAGAATTTCTCCTGTTGTTCTTTGAGGCTTTTTTCAACAATTGGAGTAATTGGTATTTGTATTCTTCCATAATCCAGTACAGGTTTTGTTACCCATCTGAAGCCATTAGGTCTTGTAGAAGTTGTAATGGTCCAGTTATTTTTAAAAGTAACAGTAGTATTAAAGGACATTACGGTTTCAAAGGTGGTATTTTGGTAGCTGTAAACACCCAATGTTCCAATACCCTTTTCTGCCCAGATCTTTAGAGGAACTTCAATCAATAGATTTTGGGTAGTTCCTCCTACCAAACGGATTGGCCTGGTTTTCCATACTTTTACCTTAAACTGGTCGTTATTGTTATCGGTATAAGAATCGTCTTGATATACCAGATCTTTTACAGAGGCATTGATCATATTACTTAGCTCCGAAAGAGGAATTGTTACCGGCATGGTGATACTGGACTTGATCTTCGGAAAATTATAATTTGCCAACTGATTATCAACACCAGATTGTCCAAAAGCGTTGATGAATGCTACTAAGAATAATATTTTAAAGAGTTTCAATTTTGTATTTTTTTATAAAACGAAAATAAGAATTTTAATTTTCAGGCTTGAAGCTTTTTTCCAGTTCAATACTGGCACCTTTCATTTCTCCCTGCATTGGGGGAGCAGTTTTGGTTATTTTTAACTTAATATAATCGATTTGTGGAAAACGTCCATGAACTGCTAAAATAATTCTTCCGGCTACATGTTCCAAAAGCTGAGACTTTATTTTCATTTCATGGTGGATAATATCATTAAGATCAGCATAGCTTATGGTATCGTTCAGATTATCAGATTCTGCGGCTTTCCACAAATCGGTATGAAGTTCTGCATTTAAAATATAATATGTCCCAATAATGTTTTCCTCAGACAGCACTCCATGGTAGGCATATATTTTTACATCTTCAAGATATATTTTGCTCATTACATTTAATTTTTATCCAGCAAAAATCGTCTTAATTCTTCAAAATCTGAGTTTATTTCCATAGTTTTTTTCTCCTTTTTCATCAGATCATTCAAAGATTCTGGAATTTCAATTTTTACTTTGATGGCTTTTTCTACAGCATCAGGGAATTTTACAGGATGAGCTGTTCCTAAAATGAATCCTTTTTTACCTGGGTTTCTATCCAGATATTGCTGCATGGATGAAAATGCTACAGCGCTGTGGGGTTCGAGAATGTATTTATATTTTTTATACACTTCGGTAATGGTATTCATGGTTTCTTCGTCATTAACAGAATAACCGGATATTTTATTTTTTAGTAAGTCAAAGTTCTCTCCAAAAAGTTCCATAATCCTTACAAAGTTGCTGGGATCTCCTACATCCATCGCATTAGATAAAGTCGCTAAAGCTTTTTTAGGTTTAAAATCTTTGGTTTTTAAATACTCAGGAACTATATCATTAGCATTGCAGGCTGCAATAAAATGTTCTGCCGGAAGCCCCCGAAGATGAGCCAGAAGTCCTGCACAAATATTTCCGAAGTTTCCACTGGGAACACAGAGTACTGGAGCTTCCTTTTCTGATTTTTGCCATTGTTTCAAAGCTAATAGATAATAAATCTGTTGTGGAAGCCATCTCGCAATATTAATGGAATTGGCTGAAGTCAGAAATAACCGTTTATTGATTTCTTCATTTGAGAAAGCTTGTTTTACCATGTCTTGACAGTCATCAAAGCTTCCATTAACTTCCAATGCAAAAATATTTTTCCCCAATGCTGTAAGTTGTTTTTCCTGAACCAGACTTACCCTGTTTTTAGGATAAAGAATAACAACATCAATTTCCGAAAGACCATAAAATCCATGAGCAACAGCTCCACCTGTATCTCCGGAGGTCGCAACAAGAACCGTCACTTTTTTATCTTGATCTTTCAAGAAATAGGATAGGCAGCGGCTCATAAATCTGGCTCCGATATCCTTAAATGCCAAGGTAGGTCCATGGAAAAGCTCAAGGATTGAGATTTTATCACTGATCTTTTGTAAAGGAATTTCAAAGCTGATGGTTTCAGCGATGATTTCCCGTAGTATTTCTGATGGAATTTTATCTCCAATAAAATCATGCATACATTGGTAGGCAATTTCTTCATTAGCATATTGATGAAGATTTTGAATAAACTCCTCTTCAAATTGTGGAATGTGTTCCGGAAAAAATAATCCTTTTTCTTTTCCCTGACCTTTTATTGTTGCAGTCCTAAAATCAACTTTTTCCTGATGGTCTTTTAAATTATAATATTTCATTTCATTTTTAGTGTTAGTTGGATTCTTCAACGATTTCAATTCCGCCTGGATTTATTTTTGAAACATATACAAAGCTTTCAATATTGATTTCGTCATAAATTGATTTCATCTGGAATGCAATTTTTTCTGCAGTTTCTTTTTCTTCAGCCAACATGAAGATGGAAGGGCCTGATCCGGAAATTCCTCCTCCCAATGCGCCAAGTTGAATGCTTTTCATTTTAATTTCATCAAATTTTGGAATTAAAATGCTTCGTATAGGCTCTATAATTACATCGTTAAGGCTTCTGCCAATCAACGAAAAATCATTTTTCTGAATGCCTGCAATAAGTCCTGCAATATTTCCCCATTGCTCAATAGCACTTTTCAGAGAGATATTTTTCTTTAGAATCTGTCTGGAATCTGATGTTTTTACTTCAACCTGAGGATGCACGGCGGCTACAAATAAGTCAGGAGCATTCAATGGAATAATATCAATAGGGTTGGTTGATTTTACTAATGTAATACCACCATAAATGCATGGTGCAATATTGTCTGCATGCCGAACTCCGGATGCGAGCTCCTCCCCAAACATAGCAAAATGAATCATTTCTTCTTTGGAAAAAATATTTTCTAATAAAATATTGGCTCCCAGTGCGGCTCCGGCGGCACTAGCCGCACTGGAGCCTAGCCCGCTTCCTGGTTTTATATGTTTATGGATAATAACTTCAAAACCTTTGGTTAAGTTCAGATGTTCCTGAATCTTCAGAAGTACAACTCCTGCAACATTTTTAGAAGGTTCCTCAGGAAGTTGAAATTGATCTCTATGCTTAATAATGATTTCCGGAGTGTCTAATAATGTTATTCCCATTTCATCATAGGGCTCATGTATAGCCATTCCCAGAATATCAAACCCACATACCATGTTGGCTACTGTAGCCGGAATTTTTAATTTTATCTTTTTCATTTTTTATGTTTTTAAATTGAACGCATAATGTCTGCAAAAATTCCACTTGCCGTTACTTCGGCACCAGCACCGGCTCCTTTTATGACCAACGGTTGTTCAGAATATCTTAAAGTTTTAAAAATGACAATGTTATCTTTTCCATAGAGGTGAAAAAGATCGCTTTGCGGAGCAACATGCTGTAAACCTACTTTTGCTTTACCCTCCTTGAATTCGGCGACATATTTTAATATTTTTCCCTCTTTTTTAGCGTCTTCTAGCAATACTCTGAAATGATTTTCATACTCTGATAATTTTTCATAGAAATGTTCCACGCTTCCCTGCATGCATGCTTCAGGAAGAAAACCGATATTTTCAATTTCTTCAATTTGAAGTGGATAACCTGCTTCTCTGGCAAGGATTAAAGTTTTACGGGCCACATCCGTTCCTGATAAATCCAGTCTTGGATCCGGTTCTGTATACCCTTCTTTTTGCGCCTGTGCTACCACTTCGGAAAATGTTCTGCTTCCATCATAGTTATTAAATACAAAATTTAATGTTCCACTTAGTACAGCTTCAATGGACATTATTTTATCACCACTTTTAATAAGATCATTGATGGTGCCTATTACTGGAAGTCCTGCGCCTACATTGGTCTCAAAATAGAATTTGCAATTATGATTCCGAGCTGTATTTTTTAAGGCTTTATACTTTTCAAAGTCCGATGAAGCAGCGATTTTGTTGCATGCTACAATATTAATACTTCTTTTCAACAGCTTTTCATATACTTCCGGAACATCAGAACTTGCTGTAATATCTACAAAAACAGAGTTTCTTAAATTTCGGGAGATAATCTCTGTTGCAAAATCCTGTGGTGAAGATTCTATTCCTGATGCACTCCAGTTGAGGTATTCCTGTTCGGGAATTCCTTTGTCTGAAAAGACCATTTTACGACTGTTGGATAATCCTGCAATTCTTAAATTAATTAAGAAATTTTCTCTTAGGTATTGATTTTGTTCATAGATCTGCTGAATCAGCTTTGAGCCTACATTACCCGTTCCACAGATGTAAAGGTGAATTTGTTTTATCTCGGACTCAAAAAATTCTTCATGGAGGATATTCACCGCCTTTTTAGTATCCCTTTCTGAGATTACAACGCTAATATTTCTTTCTGAGGAACCTTGAGCAATAGTTCTTATGTTGATCCCGTTATTTCCCAGACATCCAAACATTTTTGCACTTACCCCACTTTTGCTTTTCATATTTTCACCTACGATGGCCACAATGGAAAGTCCAATTTCAATGTTAACAGGAGTGATTCTCTTTAGGCTAATATCATCAGCAAATGAGGAATTGATAGCATTTTCAGCAACAGATCTATCTTTCTCATGAATGGCTAGGGTAATGGAATGTTCCGATGAGCCTTGTGTAATAAGTATGATATTGATTTTCTCTAGGCTAAGACATTGAAATAATTTTGCTGAAATACCGGGAATGCCAACCATCCCACTACCTTCCAAAGTAAGCAGGGCTATATTACTCATATTTGATACTCCCACAGCTACCTCTTGTTTTTCATTTTCCGGAATTTCCAGATTATGAGAAACCAAAGTTCCTTTTGCATTCGGCTCAAAAGTGTTTTTGATTTTAAGATCAATATTTTTGACCATCACAGGCTGAATGGATGGTGGATAAAGTACTTTTGCTCCAAAATGAGAGAGTTCCATTGCTTCATGATAAGATATTTCCGATATGGGTTTTGCATTGGAAGCTAGCCGTGGATCCGCTGTCATCATGCCGCTTACATCTGTCCAGATCTGTAGTTCTTCGGCGTTAATGGCAGCTGCAATAAGGGAAGCTGTATAGTCTGAACCTCCTCGTCCTAGAGTTGTAGCATTATTTTTATCATCACGGGCTACGAAACCTGGACCTATGATGATGCGGTTTTGATGGTCATTAAGATAATTCTTGATATTGTTTTCTGTAATTTCAGAATTAACTTTTGCGTTGGTAAAATTACTATCAGTTCTGATGAGCTCAACAGAATTCATCCAGGCACTGTCAAGTTGCTGATATTGCAGTCTTGCAGCAATGATATGAGAGGATAAAAATTCTCCGTATGATGCAATCTTATCCTTGATTCTGCCTGTAAGTTCACCCAAAACAAAAATTCCATTGTATAGGTCTTCTAGGTCATTGAAATGTTTTTTAACGAAGCTTAGCCATGAACTTTGCTCCAAAATTGGTATAAGTTCTTTAACAAGAGTTAAGTGTTTTCCCTCAAGGTTTTTCACAATTTGTAAATAGCTGTCGTCTTTTATAGAAGCATATTCTGCAGCTTTAATGAGCTGGTCTGTAACTCCATGAAGTGCTGATACGATAACGACGATCCTGTTTTGCGAGGATTCTTTTTTTATAATGTTTTCTACCAGAAGTATATTCTGAGAATTGGCGACTGATGTACCACCAAATTTTAAAATTTTCATCAATTATTTATTTGAGATTAGAGAAAGTGAAATGATTACTCTTAACAAAAGAGTATAAGGTCCCGAAAATAATATGTGAAAATTTACCCCTTTATGGGGTAGTCGTTGTAGTTGTGAATGTAGAAACAGAAGATATGCCTGAAATAGGTGACTTCAGGGCAGAAATATCAGATATGTTTCTTAAAAAATTCATTGTAGTGAAACAAATGTACAAATTATTTTGGAATCACAACTTTTTAACATAATAAAATAATAATTCCTTTTTTAGAGAAATACTTGGTGTAATTGATTATAAATCTTACATTTATATTCAAACTATAATTAAAATTAATCATGAAAAATTCAAAAAAGATTAACAGACAGAACCTAAAATCAATTAATGGAGGAGGAATAGGACATTGTAATGAGTCGTGTCCTCCGGGTCCTTATGGTCCGAATGAACCAAAATCATGTGGAGAGTTTATGGGCCTACCAGAGTGTTGTAAACTAAGAGTGCTGGTAAGCATGGATTGTTTTGGTCCTTATTAATTCTTTAAGGTATAGAACAGCATTGTAAAATAATGTTCTATGCTTCTCATTAACATCAAAATTAAAATATCATGAAAGCAATTAAAAAATTATCAAGAGAACAAAAGAAAACCATCAATGGAGGTGTTACAGACATGCAAATAGAAGCTTGTGGAGGTGCACAGTTTGTCTGCTTCAAAGGAGGTGGAAGATGGGGATGCTCCTTAAAACCGGGTGGAACTTGCTATGATCCTAAATTATAATGAAGTACCTATTCTGTACTTACAATAAGTTTAATTCATAAAAGTAAATAGTATGAAAAAGTTATCTAGAAACAGTTTGAAGACTATTAAAGGATCCAATGCATCTATTTGTAACGGATGCCCTAGTCAGAATATCTATGGACCGGGACCTGAATATAACGGGACCTGTGAAAACTATTTTGCATTACCTGATTATTGCAGAGAGAGACATTGTGTAGGGGTGAGTATATCTTGTTTTAGAGATTGATATCATGATCAATCTTTTAATCATTAAAATAGTATCAATTAATTCCAGAATTTACAATGAGAAAGCTATTATCACGAACAGAACTGAAGAGTATCAATGGTAAGGGCGTAGCAGGATGTTCCGGTTGCCCCACAGGAGGAAATTATGGAGATGGTCCAGAGTATACCAATAGCTGTTTCAGCTATTGGGCATTATCTCCAAACTGTAGAAACTGTGTAGATGTAAGCGCAGATTGCTATGGTCCTGATTATTCCGATTTCTATAATTAAAGATTAAGATTACTTCATTTTTAAGAAGAGTCAAATATTTAAAACAAAAAATTAAAACAACTATGAAAAATTTAAAGAAATTAAACAGAAAAGAGCTTGAATTATTAAATGGGGCAGCAGGAGCAAGCTGTAGCGGATGTCCTAGAAATACTACTTATGGGAACGGTCCCAATGATGCTCCATGTGATGCCTATCATACGCTTCCTTTCCGCTGCAAAATGTGTGTTATTGTAAGCATAGAGTGTATGGATGGAGGAGTTTCTTAATAGACCCATGAATTGAAATAAAAAAGCACTGTGAAAACAGTGCTTTAATTTATTTTATACTTTTAGAAAGATCAAGCATTGCCTCAATTGGCTTTAATGCTCTTAATCTTAATTCTTCGTCGATAAGAATTTCAGGAAGTTCGTACTTCATACATAAGTACAATTTTTCCATCGTATTACGCTTCATGTAGAAACACTCAGAACAGTTACAGCTTTCGTCAAAAACTAGAGCTGGAATTAATTCTTTATGTGGTGCGCGTTTTCTCATTTCGTGAAGAATACCTTCTTCAGTGGCAATGATGAATTTTTGACAATCGTCTTTCTCTACAAAGTTTAGTAGAGCAGAAGTGGAACCAATAAAGTGAGCCAGTTTTAAAACAGCTTCTTCACTTTCTGGGTGTGCAATCATTTTGGCATCCGGATTTTCTGCCAGTTGCTTAGCAATTCTTTCCATTGAAAATGCTTCGTGAACTACACAGCTTCCATCCCAAAGGATCATGTCACGACCCGTTTTTTTAGATAAATATCTTCCAAGGTTTTTATCCGGAGCAAAAATGATAGGTCTGTCAGTAGGTAGGGCTTCAATCACTGTTTCAGCATTTGAGCTTGTTACGATGATATCACTTTCCGCCTTGGTTTCAGCATTACAATTGATGTAAGTTGCAATTAAGGCGTTAGGATGCTGTTCACGCATTTTTCTTAACCCTTCACCTGAACATCCGTCTGCAAGAGAGCATCCGGCCATAGTATCAGGAAGAACTACTTTTTTAGTTGGGTTTAGAATTTTGGCGGCTTCCGCCATGAAGTGTACTCCGCAGAATACAATCATGTCAGCATTGGTATCCTTTGCCTGTCTTGCCAATTGTAGGGAATCTCCAAGGAAATCAGCGATATCCTGAATTTCTCCCGGTTGGTAATAATGCGCAAGGATTACAGCATTTTTTTCTTCCTTAAGTTTTAGAATGGCTTTTACCAATTCTTCTCCCTGAGGAATTGCTATATCTTTTATATCCAGAAATCCTTTTACAGGAATTGCAGATTTAGCTTTTTCTAATGTTTCGGTACTCATATCAACCTCAATGTTTTTTATTATCAGAAATTAGAGATTAGAAATTAGAAGTTAGATAAGAATGGGAGTATATTACTTCCATTTTCTGACCTCCATATTCCACCCATTAATTGTTGATAAAACTTTTTATTAAACTTTCTATTTCTTTTTTAGCTTCATCCAGATCAGAATTAATCACGATCTTATCAAACTCGCCAGCATAAGACATTTCTTCTTCTGCCTTTTCTACACGGGTTTTGATGGTTTCTGCATCATCTGTATTCCTTGTAATCAATCTTCGTTCCAGTTCCTCAATGGAAGGGGGTTCTATAAAAATAGACAATGCCTTTTCACCGAAGTATTTTTTTAAGGAAATTCCTCCTTTTACGTCTACATCAAAAATAACAACTTTTCCCAGATTCCAGATCTTTTCCACTTCAGATTTTAAAGTACCGTAATATTTATCAGTATATACTTCCTCATACTCTACAAAAGCATCTTCTGAAATTTTCTGTCTGAATTCATCAGGAGATAAAAAATGATAGTCCACTGCATGAGTTTCACTTCCTCTTGGCTGTCTCGTAGTACAGGAAATTGAAAATTCAAGTTCAGGAAATGTTTCCAGAGAATGTTTTACCAATGTAGTTTTTCCGCTTCCAGACGGTGCTGAAAATATAATTACCTTATCCATAGAGTTCTCAGTTGCCGGTTGACAAATGGGAGTTTATCCTTGCTGTCAACAATCAACTATTTATAATACGTTTAACGTTTGTTCTTTAATTTTTTCCAAATCATCTTTCATCATCACTACCAACTTCTGGATTTCAGCATGGTTGGCTTTGGAACCTAATGTATTGATCTCTCTTCCGATTTCCTGAGAAATAAAGCCCAGTTTTTTACCGTTGAAAGATTCATTGTCCATTACTTCCTTATAGTATTTCAAATGCTGGGTAAGTCTTACCTTTTCTTCTGAAATGTCCAATTTTTCTGTGAAGTAAGCCATTTCCTGATAAAAACGAGTTTCATCCACATTTTCGAATTCCTTCAGAGACTTTTGATAACGTTCTTTTACACTCACGATTCTTTCTTCTTCAAAAGGAATCACTTCACCCAGATATTTATCAATATTTTGAATATTTCTGTTCAGTTCTTCGTGTAAAATACTCCCCTCAGTTTTTCTGAATTCTTCAAATCTATCAACAGCAGCATTAACGATTTTTGCTAACGACTCCCATTCACCTTCTGTAAGTTCATCAGGTCTTGATGTAATGGCATCAGGAAGTCTAACTGCCATTTTTAGATATTCGAAATCAGGTCCGTCTGATGCAATGTTTTTAAGTTCATTGACATAAGATTCAATTAAACTCTTATTAATCTTCACATCATTGGACTCTTCAAGGTTTTCCAGGTTGACGTAGCAGTCTACTTTTCCACGGATAATTCTATCATTAAGAATTTTTCTGATTTCAAATTCTTTTTCTTTATAGCGTAAAGGAATTTTGATATTTAAATCAAAGCTCTTGCTGTTCAATGATTTAATATCTATTGTTATTTTTTTTCCTTCAAAAACACCTTCGGCTCTACCGAAGCCAGTCATTGATAAAATCATAGTTTTTTATTGTTCTACAAAGATAAACATTTAAATTAGCACTGTGAAATCTGTAAAGATTTCATCTGACCCATAAAATAATGAACGTGAACTGATGAAAAATCTAATTTCTGTAGTAGGTCCCACCGGAATAGGTAAAACGAAACTGGCAATTGATCTGGCAAAACATTTCAATACTGAGATTGTTTCCTGTGATTCCCGGCAGTTCTTTAAGGAAATGAAAATAGGAACCGCATCTCCTTCTGAAGAGGAATTGGCAGAAGCAACTCATCATTTTATTGGAAATCTTTCAGTAGAAGATTACTATTCTATTGGGCAATACGAAGAAGATGCCCTACAAAAGCTTAATGAACTTTTTAAAAATTATAACACCGTAATTCTTGTCGGCGGAAGTATGATGTATGAAAAAGCCATCATTGAGGGATTGAATGATCTGCCGGAAGCTGATGCTGAAAATCAGGAAAAACTTCAGAAACTTTTGGAGCAGGAGGGAATTGAAAAACTTCAGAAAATTGTAAAGGATCTGGATCCCGAATATGCTGAGGTGGTAGATATTCACAATCACCGAAGACTTCTGCGCGCCATTGACGTGATCTGGCAAACCAACAAAAAATATTCTGAACAGATAGCGGTTTCTCAAGACTCTAGAGATTTTAATGTTATTAGGATTGGAATTGAAGCGCCCAGAGAAGAATTGTACGACAGGATCAATCGCAGGGTTGATATTATGATGGAGAAAGGTCTTTTGGATGAGGTTAAGGGGTTGGAAAAATTTAAAGGTCTGACTGCTTTGAACACGGTTGGGTACTCAGAACTATTCAAGTATTTTGATGGGGAATGGGATCTTGATTTTGCGGTTTCAGAAATTAAAAAGAACAGCCGCAGATATGCCAAACGTCAATTGACCTGGTATAGAAGAGCGGATGATATTCATTATTTGCAACTGGGATATTCTCAACAAGACTTTGAAAATTTGATTTTGTGGATTGATGATCAATTTCAGAAATAATTGTTTATTTTTTGTTGGCCATCGCAAAGATGCAATTTTTTACCTCCGATAAAATGGCTGCTGTTAAATTGTTCTAAAAGTCTTTACTTTTCTACCCATTCAACACAAAATATTTTTAATAGGTTGGGTGCTAATTGTAAAAAATGCGGTCCTGTAAAGAACCGCACCTCAAACAATATAATTAAATTTACTACTTCCAACCGCCACCCAGCGCTCTGTATAGATCTACAATGCTGCTTAATCTTTGTCTCTTAATGGAAGCAAGATTCAACTCGGCCTGAAGAGAATTTCCTTGTGCGGTAATTACCTCCAGATAATTGGCTGAACCTCCTCTGTAAAGAAGCTGTGCACTTTTAATTCCATCTTTCAATGTAGTAGACTGCTCTGTAGCTTTTTGTTCCTGAATTTTTAAATTTTCATTAGAAACCAGAGCATCAGAAACTTCACCAACAGCATTCAATACTGATTGACGGAAAGCCAAGACATTTTTCTCTCTTTGAATTTTAGCAACCGTTAAATCTGTTTTTAACTGTCTTTTCTGGAAAATAGGCTGAGTAATTCCTCCTAAAACAGATCCAAATAATGATGCCGGAATTTGAAACCAATTATCAATTTTGAATGAGTTAACCCCTCCATTTGCTGTGATTTTTAATGCAGGATACATATTGGCCTGCGCAATTCCTACCATGGCATTTGATTCTAATAAGACCAGTTCCTGCTGACGTACATCAGGTCTTCTGCTTACCATAGCCGCAGGAAGTCCTGCAGAAATATTTTGAGGAAGGGAAGTGTCAGACATTTCAATAGTTCTATTCACTTTATTAGGTGTTTCACCTACTAAAATACTTAAAGCATTTTCTTGAATGGCAATATTTTGTTCCAATTGAGAGATCAGAAGTTCTGTTGCCTGTTTCTGAGCTGCAGCCTGTTGTACTCCCAAAGAGGTTGTATCACCACTTTCCCACATTTTTTGTGTAATCATTAGGGTGTTACTGCTTAATTCGAGATTGGATTTTGCAATACCTAATTGTTTGTCAAGCATCAAAAGATTGTAGTATCCTTGTGCAATAGCTGCAATCACCTGCGTCTGGATAGCTTTTGAACCTTCGTAAGTTTGTAGATATTGCATTCTTGAAACTTCCTGCTGATTTTTAATCTTTCCCCAAATATCAGCCTCCCAAGATAAGTTGAATGCAGCGTTATAATCTTCAACATGGCTTTGTCCTAAAAATAAATTTAAGCTCTGCCCATTCATACTGTTTTTGGATGGTTTTGAAATCTGTGCAGCTACTCCGAAGCCAACGTCCGGATATTGCATATATTTTGCCTGCTTTAGTTTTTCCTGTGAAGAAGCAACCTGTTTTAAGGCAATTTGAAGATCATAATTATTTTTAATTCCCTTTTCAATCAATCCCTGCAAAATAGGATCATTGAAGAATTGTTTCCATTCCAGATTGGCAATGCTTGCTGTATCGGCAGTTGCTGTGTACTGGAACTTTTCCGGAAGCGGGAGATCCGGCTCCGTATATGCCAGTTTTGACACACACGAAACAGATCCTATAGCCAGCGCAAATGTTAGAATAATATTTTTTACTCTTTTCATAGTTTTTAAACTTTTAATTGAATACAAAACTTAGAGAGGTTTCTGTTGATGCAAAAATTGTCTTTAGTAGGAGAAAATATTTAGCTTTTCTAAACCAATTAAGAACAGATAAGAAAATAGGTAATCTTTTGTGCTCTTAAAATTTTCTCTAAGTTTTTGTAATTCATTTTTATTAGTGAGTAGCAGTTGAAAGTTCTTGCTCCATTTGTTTTTTCAGAAGTCTTTTCTTCTTTCTGCTCGGCATTTTTTCATGCAGATACTGGAAGACCACATACATTACCGGAATAATAAAAATTCCGAATACAACTCCTGTAAGCATTCCACCTACTGTACTATAACCGATGGAGTGATTCCCTTTTGCGGAAGCTCCTTGTGTCCATACCAATGGAAGCATCCCGACGATAAAGGCAAAAGAAGTCATCAAAATTGGTCTTAGACGTAATCTTGAAGCCTGAAGAGCAGACTCAATTAATGATCTTCCTGCTTTTCTTCTCTGGACGGCAAATTCTACAATCAGGATGGCATTTTTTGCCAATAATCCGACCAGCATGATCAATCCAACCTGTACATAGATGTTATTATCAATCCCTGCCAGTCCTGTGAAGGCAAATACCCCAAAGATTCCCGTTGGAATAGTTAAGATAATGGCAAACGGAAGAATGTAGCTTTCGTACTGTGCAGCCAATAGGAAGTAAACAAAAAGAATACTTAAAAGGAAGATGAATGTAGTTTGTCCACCGGTTTTAATTTCTTCACGGGTAATCCCTGTCCACTCATAGCCATAGCCTCTCGGAAGTGATTGTTTGGCTACTTCTTCTACTGCTTTGATGGCATCTCCGGTACTGTACCCAGGTTTTGGAGTACCATTGATGGTTACCGCGTTGAATAAGTTATTTCTGGTTACGGTTTCAGGGCCAAAGGTTCTTTTTAAGGTAACCAAGGTTTTAGCAGGAACCATTTCTCCTGATTTATTTTTCACATAGATTCCTTCCAAAGAATTGATATCTGTACGATAAGGAATATCTGCCTGTGCCATTACTCTGTAATACTTACCAAATCTGTTGAAATCTGAAACAAAGCTACTTCCGTAATAAATCTGCATGGTTTGCATTAGTTCTGTAACAGAAACTCCTAACTGATTGGCTTTATCTGTATCTACATCAATGGTGTATTGTGGATTTCCGGCTGCATAAGTGGTAAATGCAAACGCAATTTCAGGACGCTTCATCAATTCTCCAATGAATTGTTGCGTTGTAGTTCCCAATTGTTCAAAAGAACCGTTGGTTTTATCCTGAAGCATAAATTCAAAACCGGAAACGTTACCAAATCCCTGAATTGTTGGGAAGTTGAAGAAGAATGCATTGGCATCCTTTACCTGGCTTACTTTACCTGTCAACGTAGCTGCAATCTGATCAGGATCTTTCATGTCACCACGTTTATCATAATCTTTAAGCTTGATGAAACCTGCAGAATAAGGCGAAGCATTAGCATTACTGATGAAGTTCATCCCGTCTGCTACCCAAAGGTGATTGGTTGCTTTTTCTCCGTTAATGATTTTATCAATTTGTGCAGTTGCATTATGTGTTCTTTCCAGTGAGCTTCCCGGAGGAGTATTGACCGCATATAATACGAATCCCTGGTCTTCTGTCGGAATAAATCCAGAAGGAGCTTTTTTAATCATAAATATACTGACTGCAGTAATCACAATAAGACCTCCGATGGCAACCCATTTATTTTTAATTAAAAATTTAAGGCTGTAAATATATTTTCTGGTCATGTTATTGAAGCTCGCATTAAATGCGTTGAAGAATCTTGCTCCAAAACCTTTTTTATGACCATGCTCACCATGTTCTCCCTGCGGATCATTAAGGAAAAGCGCACATAAAGCAGGACTCAATGTCAATGCATTCACTGCTGAAATCAAAATAGCAATGGCCAGTGTAAAGGCAAACTGTCTGTAGAAAACCCCTGCAGGACCTTGCATAAAGCCTACAGGAATAAATACCGCACACATTACCAATGTAATGGAAATAATAGCTCCGGAAATTTCACTCATAGAATTTATGGTGGCTTGTTCCACAGGCATTCCTGTTTGTTCCATTTTAGAATGGACGGCTTCCACCACTACAATGGCATCATCCACTACAATACCAATGGCCAATACCAATGCAAACAGCGTAAGCATATTAATACTGAAACCAAATAATTGCAGGAAGAAGAATGTACCAATAATGGCTACCGGAACTGCAATGGCAGGAATTAAAGTAGATCTGAAATCCTGAAGGAAAATAAATACTACAATAAATACCAATATAAATGCAATCACCAATGTTTCTACTACCTGATGGATAGAGGCATCAAGGAAATCCTTGGAATTATACATGATAATGGGTTTCACTCCTTTTGGAAGAGAAGTTTCCATTACTTTTACTTGCTTTTCAATTTCAGTAAGGATCTCATTGGCGTTTGAACCTGCAGTTTGAAGAATGGCAAATCCGGCAACAGGTTTTCCGTCTACTCTGTTGGTGGCAGTATAGGTGTAAGAACCAAATTCTACTCTTGCAACATCTTTTAATCTAAGGAATGATCCGTCACTATTTGCTTTAATGGCAATACTTTCGTAATCTTCGCCTTTGTTCAGTTTTCCTTTATATTTAAGGATATATTCGTAAGTTTCTTTACTCCCTTGTCCAAGACGTCCTGGAGCGGCCTCAAGGTTGTGGTCTTTAATGGCATTCAAAACTTCCTGTGGAGAAAGATTGTTGGCAGCCAGTCTATCTGGTTTTAGCCAGATTCTCATGGAATAATCTCTAGTTCCGAAAACCTGCGCCTGTGCAACCCCCGGAATACGCTGAATCTGTGGAATTACGTTGATCTTAAGGTAATTCTGTAAGAAAAGTTCATCATATTGTTTCGGGTCCTCACTGGATAACCCCATGAACATAATCATACTATTCTGAACTTTCTGCGTAGAAATTCCCGCTTGTACTACTTCCTGAGGAAGCTGACTCATTGCCTTGGATACACGGTTTTGTACGTTTACAGCTGCGTTATCAGGATCAGATCCCTGCTTGAAGAAAACGCTCAATGTCATGGTACCGTCATTACTCGAGTTAGAGGTCATGTAGGTCATATTTTCAACCCCGTTCACTGCTTCCTCAATGGGTGTTGCTACAGAACGAGCCACTACCTCAGCATTTGCTCCCGGATAAAAAGCCGTTACCTGAACACTCGGCGGAGCAATGTCCGGAAAGAGGGCAATAGGTAAATTAAAGAGAGACAAGGCTCCCAATAATAAGAGTATTATGGAGATGACCGTTGAAAGGACCGGTCTTTCTATAAATTGTTTTAACATAAGAAGTTTATTTTTTAATGTTGTTTAAACTTTTTTAAACACTTACTATTCTTAATCAATATAATAGTCATTATTTCAGGTAATTAAGTGTTAAAAAGAATGGCGTTTAAACTGCTCTTAAATAATCATATTGATATCTATTACAAAGGCTTTGCTCTTAATAAACTATCAGAAGAGATTGCTTTCGCTTTAATGGAGGCTCCATCTTTCAGACTACCAATTCCCGTATATACAATTTTGTCTCCCGGCGAAAGTCCTTCAGAAATAAAGTAATAGCTATCTGTTTTTCCTGAGATCTTGATGGGTTTTCCAGTCACTTTCTGATCTTTACCCATTACATAGACATAGGTTTTATCCTGAATTTCAAAAGTAGATTCCTGAGGAATAATTACTGCATTTGAAATAAGCTGCGGCATACGTATTCTTCCTGTATTACCGGTTCTCAAAGTTCCGTTTGCATTAGGGAAAACTGCACGTACACTGATGGATCCTGTAGTTTTGTCAAACTGTCCGTCTACAATACTTAATTTTCCCTTTTCAGGATAAGTACTATTGTCAGCGATTACCAGTTCTACCATCGGCATATTTTTCAGCTTCTCATCCAAAGTAGCCCCCGGGTACTTATTTTGAAAAGCAATAAAATCAAGTTCACTTAGAGAGAAGTATGCATAGATTTCACTGATGTCTGACAATAAAGTCAATGGATTAGGATCTGTTCTGGAGATTAAACTTCCTTTTTTATAGGGAATTCTTCCAATATACCCACTTACAGGTGCTGTAATGGTTGTAAATCCTACATTAATCTTTGCGCTTCCTACTGATGCTCTTGCCTGTGAGGCAGCGGCAACGGCAGCTTCATAATTGGCTTTTGCCGTTTTAAGCTGTACATCAGATACTACTTTGGCAGTTACCAGTGGCTGAAGTCTGTCAACCTCTACTTTTGCTTTCTGTATATTGGCATTAGCTGCCTGAAGATTAGCTTGTGCCATATTCATCTGCTCGCCATAGCTTCTTGAATCTATCTTAAATAAAGGCTGTCCGGCTCTTACATAAGCCCCTTCCTCTACATAAATTCTATCAAGATATCCATCTACCTGCGATCTTATTTCCACATTATTTTTTCCTTCCAAAGCGGTTGGTAATTCTTGATAAATGGTAGCAGGAGAGCTGATAACGGTATAAACCGGAAGTTCTGGAGCTGGAGGTGCGGCATTGGATCCTTCCGCAGCCTTGGTGCAGCTCTGTAAAAGAATTATAATTGATATAAGTACAATAAACCTTGTTTTTCCAGGTATTTTCATTGTGGGTTTAATTTTTTTAATAAAGTGTTAGATTTAAGTAATGTTTCTTTTTAATAAATGCTGTTTTTTTTCCTAACAGTGTTAATAATTTGTTCAAAAAAAATTACAGAATTTTTAATGTCCGATCAGATCGATAATTTCCATAATTGAAATTGTTTTTTAAATGTTTAAGTATATGAAGATGTGAGGTGTAATGTGTGTTATTTTTGCTAACAGTGTTAATTTTAAAAGAAAAAATCGTTACTTTTAACAAATGAATGGGTTAAGATTCTACATAAATGATTTTGTTTTTTTATTAGGTTTAAATGAATTGTGTATATTAATTCAGTGTTAAATTTCCTAACGGTGTTAATTTTTAGTTCAAAAAAATATTATAAAGACTTAATAAAAGACGAAACAGTTTCATCCAAAGCCGATTTATTCATTGTAGAAGGAATATCTGCCGTACGCATCATCATAATGGAAATCATTCCGTGTACCGCCGAGAACAGCGCATGAGACATATGACATGCATTATCAGGATTTGATCCATTTTTTTTGATAATGCTCGCAGTACACTCATAAATCAGCTCCTGGAATGATGAGAATTCTTTCTTCATCTGTCCTTTTCCGCAGCATTGCATTCCCAAACCAAACATAAGCTGGTAATATTCCTTATTCTTAAAAGCAAAGCTCCAATACGCATCCACAATGGCAACAAGTTGCTCTTCCGGAGTGTTGTGTTTCTGCTGTGCTTTTAGTAATTCTATATGTAACTTGTGAAAGCCATCTAATGAAATTTCAAATAAAATAGCTTCTTTATTTTCAAAATAATCATACACCACCGGTGCGCTGTATTCAATAGCGTCTGCTATTTTACGCATAGAAAGTGATGCCCAGCCTTCAGTTTTGGCCAAAGTGAATGCAGCCTGCAAGATATTTGCACGAATGGATTCTTTTTCTCTTTGACGACGTTCATGTAGACCCATGATATTTGTTTACTAACAGTGTTAGCAAAACTACAAACTTTTAAGGTTATCTTCCAAGGGTTATTTTAATTTTAACATTTAACGAAAGTTTATAAATTCCTGAATAGTCTATTAATAAAAGAAATTTTTATCTTTGTGAACTAAAGAAAAAAGGATATGAATACTCCCTCAAATATGTTGGCATTAGGTACAAAGGCTCCGTTTTTTGAGCTTCCAAACCCGTCAAAAACGAATGAACTTCAGTCTTTAGAAGAACTGAAAGGAGAAAAAGGAACATTGGTGATCTTCATGTGCAACCACTGTCCGTTTGTTCTTCACGTGATCGATAAGATCAATGAATTATACGAAGACTATAATGAAAAAGGAATTGAATTCATCGCGATTAATGCTAATGATATTGAAAAATATCCTGCAGATTCTCCTGAGAAAATGATCGAGTTTCAAATCGATAGAAATTTTGATTTCCCTTATTTATTCGACGAGAGTCAGGCAGTAGCAAAAGCATATGATGCAGCGTGTACACCAGATTTTTATTTCTTTGATGATAAACTGGACCTTGTTTACAGAGGTCAGATGGATGATTCAAGACCTGGAAATAATAAGGATGTAACCGGAGAAGATTTAATTATTGCCTTTGAAAATCTTTTAATTGGGGAACCACAGGAAGAAATTCAAAGACCAAGTATGGGATGTAATATTAAATGGAAATAACTTTCTGATTACTAATTCTTACTAGTATAATACTGAGCTGTTCTTTTTAAAGAACAGCTTTTTTATTCCCTACAGATCGCTCTGATTTTACTGATTATTATTCTCGCAGATTTAGGAGGTTATGCAGATTTGTTACTGTGGGAATTTTATACGTAAACATCTGCGAAATTCGCGTAAAATTTAAAATAAAGTCATTTGGATTTCTATAGAATTCCAAATAGAACGTTGAGTTTATCCATCCACTTTTATACCATATAAAAGAAGTAACGTGGTCTCATTACACATTCACCTTATTATGAGAATAATCCTTGATAAACTCAGAAGGTGTTTTCGCAGTATATTTTTTAAACATTCTATTGAAGTAAGTCACATTGTTAAAACCACAGCTATAGCTGCATTCTGAAATGGATTTATCTTGTACCATCAGCAGACATGCTTTATTAATCCGATAGCGGTTCACAAATTCGGTAAAGGTAATCTGGGTTGCTTTTTTAAAGAAATTACAAAAGGCAGGTAAGGTGAGATTGGCGAGCCTGGCCATTTCTTCAATATTGATTTCTTTATCATAATGGTGTTCTACATAGGTGAAAATATTTTCAAGGCGGGTTTTATTCTTTGAAATAATGGTGTAGGGCATAATTTCCTTATTCAAAAGATCATAATCCTTACACTTAGACAGTTCAAAAAGTATTTCCAGCAGCAGCAGATATCTTTTATACCCTTCAGATTCAAGCATAAGCTTTAGCTTCGGAAGCATTGCTTTTTTTACCTTATGATGAAAATGAATACCATATTTAGAAAGTTCAAGCAAGTTTTTGATAGATAAGGCTTCAACTTCTTGTTGAGGAAACTGAAGAATCTCTTCCTTGAATTGCAGTACAATTTCCTCATGCGGATCAATAGAGTTTAACCCAAATCCTGAATGTGGAATATTGGTGCCTATCAGTACAAGATCTCCGTTCGTATAATTGCTTTTATGATAGCCCACATGGCGGGTTCCACTCCCGGAAATTACACAGACAAGCTCAATTTCGGGATGATAATGATATTCCCATTTGAATTCCGAAATAGGGGAGTTATTATGAATCGTGCGGAAAGAGCTTTTCTCATTGGGAATTACCCTTTCAAAAGTAACTTTCATTTAATTAATCATATTTAATCACTAAAAATACTAATTATATTAATATTGTTCAAATATTGATTTATTGTGTTAAATTATCGTTAACACAAATGCTTCTATCTTAGCCGACAAGAAATGATCTGGATGAAAAATTTCAATATAAAGGCGGTTTTGTTTTTGAACTATTTTGTTTTCGCAATTCTTTTGAATTCTGTGGGAACGGTTATTTTGCAGGTGCAGCAGAACTTTGGAATTTCAAAATCATCTGCCAGCATATTGGAGGGATTTAAAGATCTTCCCATTGCAATCTGCTCATTCATTCTGGCTTCATTTCTTCCCAAAATTGGAATCAAAAAATCCATGCTTATTGCTTTGTTTTTAGTAAGCTGTATGTGTTTTGTGATGCCGTTTACGAATAGTTTTTGGGTATTTAAATTACTATTTGCCATTGTAGGAGTTTCCTTTGCCCTGATTAAAATATCTGTTTTTACTTCCATAGGGTTGGTTACAGAAACAGATAAGGAGCATTCAAGCTTCATGGGATTCTTAGAGGGATTTTTCATGATTGGAGTGTTGGCGGGAAATGTTTTATTCAGTTTATATATTGATGATCATAATCCAAAATCTACGCACTGGCTGAATGTGTATTGGGTATTGGGAGTTCTTTCAACACTATCATTTCTGTTTTTATTCTTTTCAAAACTAAATGAAAGGGAGGCGAAAAGTGAGAAAACTGATTTATTGGGTGATGTAAAAAACAGTATCAGCCTGTTCAGTTATAAAAAAGTATTGTTCTTTTTACTGTGTGCATTCCTTTTTGTATTGGTAGAGCAGAGTTTCCAGACATGGACACCCACATTCTATAAAGAGATCCTAAAGGTTCCAACCTCAATGAGTATTCAGGCAGGAGCTGTACTGGCAGGAGCCTTTGCTTTGGGAAGATTTTTATCAGGCTTCTTTTCCAAGAAATTCAACTGGATTTATGTGGTTTCATTCTGTGTAATAGGTTTTGCTATAAGCCTGCTTTTGGTTTTACCGTTGACGCACGATATTCATATTGATACCCATACAAATTGGCTAAACGCTCCACTGGTAGTGTATTTGTTTCCCTTAATGGGAGGTTTGCTGGCACCCATTTATCCGAGTATTAACTCTGTTATTCTGGCTTCCATTCCTAAGTATTTACACAGTGCAATGTCCGGTTTGATTGTAGTGTTCTCTGCTATTGGAGGAACCATAGGCTCAATCATTACAGGCTTTGTATTTCAGGAGTTCAGTGGGCAGCAGGCATTTTATCTATCCCTTATTCCACTTTCATTGTTGATCACGTCAGCAATTTTCATGAATAAATTAAAAATTAATCCTAAAAAATAATAATGAGTAATCAACTTTACATCAACGAAATTCAGGTCCTTTTTAATGCGGTACAGAAGTCGAAGATCTTTGAAGATCAAAAAATGATGACCGATGCAGTTCCGTTATTTCCGATTGCTGAAATCAACGCAAAATATCAGCAGGAGAAAGATTCTGATGGTTTTGACCTAAGAAATTTTGTGATGACCCATTTTGATTTTTTAGGAGCAAGAGTTTCTGTTCGGAAAGAAGATCATCTTCCCATTGGGCAGCATATCGAAAAGCTTTGGGATGAACTGACGCGTACAGCTTATGAAGAAAAAGGTACGCTTTTAAAGTTACCCAAACCTTATATTGTTCCGGGTGGACGTTTCAATGAGTTTTTCTATTGGGACAGTTATTTTATTATGCTTGGATTACAGGTTTCCGGCAGGGTAGAAATGATGAAAAATATTGTGGAAAATTGTTCTTATCTTATTCAAAATGTTGGATTTGTACCCAATGCAAGCAGAACTCATTTTTTAAGCCGTTCACAACCACCATACTTTTCGCTGATGCTGGAGCTTCTTGTTGAAACCACCAATGAGGAAACCATATACACTCAGTACCACGATACTTTAGAGAAAGAATATGCTTTCTGGATGGATGGAAAAGATGAGGTGGAAAATGGTTCAGGCCTTAAACGAGTGGTAAAAACCATTGAGGACGATATTTTGAACAGATACTATGATGCTGAAAATGAGCCACGTCCCGAAAGTTATTTAATTGATATTGAGGATCATGAAAATGCTTCAGGAGAAGAGTTTTACAGAAACATAAGAAGCGCCTGCGAATCTGGCTGGGATTTTTCCAGCAGATGGTTTGCAGACGGCGAACATATACGGACAATCGAAACGCTGAACCTTGCAGAGGTAGATTTAAATAGCCTTTTATGGCATTTGGAAACAACCCTGGCAAAATCATCAGCGCTTCAGAATCTGAGAGATCAAGAAAATTATTTTACTGAAAGAGCAGCAAGCCGAAGACAGATGATCAATAACTATTTCTGGGATGAAAAGACTAAGATTTACAGAGATTATCATATTATAAAAAACACAAACACACCGTCTGAACATATTGCTGCTCTTTACCCTTTATTCCTTGGGATTGCCAATAAGGAACAGGCTGAAGCTATGGCTAAGGCTGTCTCTGAGAAGTTTTTATATCAGGGAGGGCTTGTGACTACTACCAAAAAATCTGGACAGCAATGGGATTTACCGAATGCCTGGGCGCCGTATCAGTGGATTGGCTTTAAGGCAATGAAAAACTATGGCTTTGATGAATTGGCAGAGAACATTAAAAATAACTGGTGTTCTAATGTGGAAAGAGTCTATAAAAACACAGGGAAATTGATGGAAAAATACAATGCATTAGATACAGAAACAATAGCAGGAGGCGGGGAATACCCCAATCAGGATGGATTCGGTTGGACCAATGGAGTGTATTTAAAACTACAACAAAACTGAAACTAACAATAAAAAATATGGCTATGAAAAAAAAATCAATCTTTTTAATCGCCGCAACAGCTACATTATATTTTAATAACGCTTATGCTCAGGAAACTCCGCAAGATTCTGCAAAGGTTTCCTCTATCGATCAGATTGTCATTACGGGTAACTCCAATCCTAAGAAAAAAATAGAATCCAGTACTGCTATTTCAACCTTCAGTGCCAAGGAAATTCAAAAGCAAAATCCAATCAGTGCAGCTGCCTTGTTACAGAGAGTTCCGGGATTTGCCGTGGAAACATCGGGAGGTGAAGTTGGGAATAATCTTTTTGCAAGAGGAATTCCATCTGCAGGAGCCTATGAGTTTGTGCAGGTGCAGGAAGATGGTCTTCCTGTTTTTGAGGATGGAGCCCTTCAGTTTGCCAATGCAGATAATTTTTTCCGTGTAGATAATACAGTGAGTCGTATGGAAGCTTTGAGAGGAGGTTCCGGATCCATTTTTGCCACCAATTCACCTGGAGGTCTTATCAATTTTATTACCAGAGAAGGTACCAATGACTTCAGGGGTACTGCAAAACTGGAAACAAGTACCTATGGTTTGATGCGTACTGATATTAATGTGGGAGGAGCTTTGGTGAAAGATAAATTATTTTTCAATGTTGGAGGTTTTTACAGAACAGATGACGGAATAAGAAAAACAGGTTTCAAAGCCAATAATGGTGGACAAATCAGAATGAACCTGAAATATGTATTTGATAAAGGATATGTAAAAGTATATTACAAAAAACTGGATGACAGAAATACATTCTTCCTTCCGATTCCACTAACTCAAAACGGAAATAAACTGAAAGGATTCCAAGGGTTTGATCCTAACTATGGAACCTATAGCTACAGAGCAATCAGTCAGCTGAATATTCCACAGGCCGGAGGTGGATTTTTCAATAGAAATCTGGAAGACGGAATTCATCCGAAAGTAGATGTATTAGGTGCTGAGTTTAAATATGATCTTGGAAATAATTTCAGCGTTTTAAATAAAACCCGTTATACAAATATTGATATGAACTATACGGGGATTTTTCCAGCGGGAGGGCCAAAAACAGGAGCAGATTTTGCTACAAAACCTTTAGATAAAGGAGGAATGGGAATGGCTAATTATCAGTATTCATTGGTGAGTACCGGAGCGGTTGTTGATCCTGCGTTTGTACAAAAACTTGGATTCTGGGCGATTGACAAGCAGATGAATAACTTTGTAAATGATCTACAGTTCAATTATAAATTTGACAAAGGAAATGTTACAGCAGGTTTTTATAAATCCAACTGGAAATCTCAACAGTATTGGAACTGGAGTAATGTTCTTGCGACTGCTACGGATAGACCAGAGCTTTTAAATCTGATAAATCCTTCTATTCATCCTTCAGATGATGGGTATTCTAAAACCTATAATGGGGTGATAGATATGACATTCTTACAAAGAAGAACTCAGACACAGGGAAGTTTGAATGACCTGTATGTAAACCTGGATTATAACATTACCGATGCTTTAAGTGTGAATGGAGGTCTTCGTTACAGCCATGATTATTATAAAGGGAATTTTGCCAATACAACAACTTCTAATTTAAATAGCTCAGGGCTCACAACAGATGGAGTTCACGGTTTCAGAACGACAACTGCTGATGATAATATGAGTGTATTGGGAAATAAATATACATACTGGAATTATAATATTGATAAAGTATCTTTCACGGTAGCTGCAAATTATAAAATCAACAGAGAAAATGCGGTATATGCCCGTTTTTCTAATGGCTTCAGATCTCCGAATGAAGAAGCTTACTATAATTATTTTTCCAATCCGACGCGTGATAAGCCTTTAAAGTCTGTAACGACCAATCAGTTGGAAGTAGGATATAAATATTATTCGCGTACATTTGATATAGCAGTCATTCCTTTCTATTCTACATTGAAAAACCTGTCGTTTACTGACATTTTCTCTGATGGAAAATCTGAAAATACCTTCGCTAATACTGAAAACTATGGAGTTGAATTTGAAGGGTATACCCGTTTATTCAATAATATTTTGGAAGTTACATTTAATGGGACCATTCAGAGTCCAAAATATAAAAATCTCGAAGCGGGAAGTCTTCTTGAAGGAAATGTGGTAAGAAGAATGCCGAAGTTTTATTTTAATATTTCACCGGCTGTTAACATTACAAAATCATGGAGAGCCTATGTAAGTATGAATTATTATGGAAAACGTTTCCAGGATGAATTGAATGTACAAACCTTACCTTCTTTCACAGAATTTGGAGCAGGAATGTCCTATCAGCTGGGAAAAATACGTTTCGCAGTAGATGGTACCAATATCTTTAACACAATTGGTATTACAGAAGGAGACCCGAGAGCAGGGTCGCCAAATGGTGATGGAATCATCATGGCAAGACCCATCATGGGGGCGGCTGCCAGAGCTTCCATTACTTTAGATTTCTAAACTCTATTTCTTTATAATACGAAACCGTCAGGAAAATACATTCTGACGGTTTCTATTTGTTGTTTGCATATCTCAAAAAAATGAAATAGGCTTTATCTGCAAAGTCAGCGAAAGGAAAACATCATATTCTCCCAACCTTTAAATTTTGTTTGCTATTTTAAAAACGGATTATATTGTTTCTCAAAACCTATTGAGGTAGGATTTCCATGGCCCGAGAAGACCTGTGTTTCAGGATCTAAAATGAAAAGTTTCGTCCTGATTCCTTCAATTAATTGTTCATAGTTTCCTTTGTAAAGATCCGTTCTACCAATACTTCCTTCAAAAAGTACATCACCGGAAATCATGAATTTCTGGTTTTCGTTGTGATAAACAACACTTCCCGGAGAATGTCCAGGAACATGATAAATCTTAAACTTTTCACCATCAAGATCCAATTCGTCATCTTCTTTAACATAATTAACATCCACTTTTACAGGATCTACAGAGAAACCGAATCTCACTCCGCTGGCTTGAAGCATATCCAGAACCTCCTGATCTTCCTGATGCATATATACAGGCACTTTAAAAGTATCAAATGCCCACTGAAGCCCTAAAACATGATCAATATGAGCATGGGTCAAAAGAATTTTCTGAATGTTCAGCCCCTTTTCTTTGATAAAGCCATCAATAGCCTGAGTTTCCTGAACATTCATGTTTCCCGGATCAATTAACCAGGCGTTCTTGTTTTCGTTATAGATGATATATGTATTTTCGCTGGCAAAGTTGAATACGAAACCTTGAATCTGAAGCATAATCTGAATTTTTTTTATTCAAAAATACGATATTATTAAGAAAATGGCTATTTTTCGTTATCTTCGTCATAATGAAAACTTTGCGAATACTTTTACTCTCCCTGGGGGGACTGGTTTACGGACAAAATATCCAAAGTATCCAGTTATTCAACCCTCAGACAAATGATGAAACTCCGGTAATAAAGTTCGGTGAACAACTGGTTTTGAGCTTTGATGACCTTACCAATGGAAGCGAAATCTATAGATATACCATTAAACATTACGACAGAAATTGGAATGATGACAATCTTTTCTTTACAGAGTTTGCCAATG
The DNA here is from genome assembly GCF_046535285.1 of Chryseobacterium sp. SIMBA_028. Classification (NCBI taxonomy): domain Bacteria; kingdom Pseudomonadati; phylum Bacteroidota; class Flavobacteriia; order Flavobacteriales; family Weeksellaceae; genus Chryseobacterium; species Chryseobacterium sp. SIMBA_028. The sequence continues at coordinate 218,898 of NZ_JAWRWZ010000006.1, forward strand.
GAAGCATGAATGCACTTCTGGATAAATTTCAGTATTCTTTCAATACATTACAAGCCTATACTCATTATAAGTTAACGTTTCCGAATGATAAGATACAACCAAAAGTATCGGGAAATTTTGAGCTGATTGTATATAAGGATTCAGCAGATAAGCCTCTTTTCAAAAGAAGATTTTATCTGGTGGAAGACATTGCGTCTGTAGGAGTAAATGTTTCAAGGATTGCAGATGCAAAGAATCCTAATCTGAACCAGAGGGTAGAAGTAAAGGCTTCACCAAAAGGAGGAGATCTTTCTTCCAATGTTAATTCCATATCCTTAAATGTGATGCAGAATAACAATCCGAATATGGTTATTTCTAATCAGAAACCAAGTACGGTTTTAGGAAATCAAATGCTTTTCCAGCAAATGAACCTTACCTTTCCGGGAGACAATGAGTTCTATTATTTTGATAATAAAAACATGACTATTGCTGCAGATATGGTTCGTGCAGTGGAGGTAAAGGAGGATGGTAATTATACCTATTTGCACCCTGTATGGGCATTTCCTTTAAACTATCAGTATCAGCCCGATGTAAATGGAGCCTGGTATTACAGAAGAAATGATTTGGGAAGAGAAAGAGATGCAGAAAGGGAGGCTGATTACTCATGGGTATACTTTTATCTTGAATCTGAACCAGTGGATAAGGAAATTTATGTTCTTGGTGGATTCAATAATTTTCAGGCTGGTAAAGAAAACCAGATGCAATATGATGCAGCAGGTAAACAATATGTGGCTAAGATTTTCATGAAACAAGGTTTTTATAATTATATTTTAGCAACGAAACAAGGTAATGGGCCATTGGACTTTGGTGAAGTAAACGGTAATTTCTGGCAGACGGAAAATCTCTATCAGGCATTTTTATATTATGCTCCTTTTGGAAGAAATTACGATGGTTTGATAGGATATGGAGAATTCAGAACTCCAATTAGAAAATAATTTTTTTAAATTAAACTAACTCTATAAAATATTTTTGGCTGTCTCACTTGAGATAGCCATTATTTTTTTTACATAATAATTGATTGGTAGAATTATTTCCAATTTAATGTTTTGCATAACGAAAAAAAATAATTCACAAAAAGATGATTTTTATTAAATTAATTAATTAAAAATATAAATAATAATAAAATTATGTTTAATTATTTCTCTTCTTTTTAAAATCATCATTGTGTTTTGTTTAATGATTTATATTTTCTATTGAATTTTGATTAAATTATATATCATTTTGTTGTGAAAAATTTATAAATTCGTTTTCACATCAAACCAAATATTATTATGAAAACAAAATTTATCCTAGCAGCAAGTATTGCGGCTTGCTCTTTTGCTTATGGACAAAACACACCATCAAAAGTAGTTCCTGGTAAAAGCGGACTACATGCAGAGTTTATGAGATTTGAAAAAAATGGGCCAACCTTTCAAGGAAGTCCGGTTTTATTTAATGAAACTTCTCAACGACTTTCTTCCGGAGAATCCCGTAAGATTGGATTAGAAAAAGATGGTTTGGGTTTTGAAACCCACAGATTTCAACAGACAGTCAACGGAATTCCTGTAGAATACGGAACGATGGCTGTACAAACTAAGGATGGCAAAATTGTAGGAGAGTCCGGAAAATGGATTCTTGATGTTCCACAGGGAATAGAGAAGAAATCCAATATTTCTGAAAGTACTGCATTGCAAAGTGCACTATCATTTGTGGGAGCAGATAAATACAAATGGCAAAATAAAGAAGAAGAAGATTTTATTAAAAAAGAATCTGGTGATGATAAGGCAAGTTTTGCTCCTAAAGCTGAAATTGTATATTATTCAGAGCCTACAGATGAAAGCTTAAAAGAGCTTAAACTAGCCTATAAGTTTGATATTTATGCAGAACAACCATTAAGCAGACAATATGTTTTTGTAGATGCCAAGAATGGTAAGGTCTTAGGAGTAGATGCCATTATTCATGATGTAAATACGCCTGGAACAGCTACTACAGGCTACAGTGGAAGCAGAAGTATTGTTGCTGATTCTTATAATGGAAGTTACAGACTGAGAGAAACCGGTAGAAACGGAGGGACCTCTGTAGAGACCTATAATTTGAAAAAGGGAACTAGCTATTCCGCTGCAGTAGATTTTACAGATACAGACAATGTTTGGAACAATGTGAATACCAATAAAGATCAATATGCTACCGATGCCCATTGGGGAGCAGAAATGACATTGGATTATTTCTATACAAAATTTGGCAGAAAGAGTATTGATAACAACAACTTTGCTATAAAATCATATGTGCATTATTCAACCAATTATTTTAATGCTTTTTGGGACGGATCCAGAATGACTTACGGTGACGGAAGTTCTTCTACCAATGGAGGTAAGCCTTTAACAGCTCTGGATGTTTGCGGTCATGAAATTACCCATGGAATGACCTCCAAAACAGCTAACCTTGTTTATCAGAGAGAGCCAGGAGCTTTGAATGAAGGTTTTTCAGATATTTTCGGAAATACAATAGAGAAATGGGCAAGACCAAGCCAGGCAAGCTGGACATTGGGAGAAGACTTTAGTTATGTGATCAGAAATATGGCGAATCCTAATGCTTACAGTCAACCGGATACCTATATGGGAACCTACTGGAAACCGACTACTACGTCGGGATGTGCCAGCCCTAGCCAATCCAATGATTATTGTGGAGTTCATACCAACTCAGGAGTTCTTAATTTCTGGTACTACTTATTGGTAACAGGAGGTACAGGAACCAATGATAAAGGTTTTGCCTACAATGTTTCCGGAATCGGGTTAGATAAAGCAGGAGCAATTGCTTACAGAACTTTAACTACTTATCTTACTTCCACCTCTACTTATGCTAATGCAAGAACTTATTCTCTTCAGTCAGCGACAGATCTATATGGAGCCGGTAGTAATGAAGTAACACAGGTTACCAATGCATGGAATGCAGTAGGTGTTGGCGGTGGTACTTCTCCGTCAGGATTGGTGGCAACGGCAGCCAAAGAATCACCTTATACCATTAGCCCAAATCCGGCAACAGACAGATTTACGGTTGCATTTGACGGAAAAGCTGGTAAGGGAACCGTAGAATTGGTAAGCTTAACAGGGAAAAAAGAGATCTCTGAAAAAGTGATCCTTACTGATGGAGCTAATAAAATCAATATTCAACTTCCAACCAATATGCTTCCTGGGGTTTACATTGTAACAGTGAACGGACAGACTGCAGGAAATCTAATCAAAAAATAAATTTTAATATATTCCAAAGAAAAGGCCGCAGAAATATTCTGCGGCCTTTTTGTATATATTGGTTGAATGAATTATACCAAATAAAAATCATTCAGTTTTTCTTCGCAAAGTGTCTTTACTACTTCTATCCATCGGTCTTCATCATTTAAGCAGGGAATATATTGGAAGGTTTCTCCACCGCCATGCATGAACTGTTCTTTTCCTTCCACAGAAATTTCCTCCAGGGTCTCAAGACAATCTGAAACGAAAGCAGGACAAACAATAGCCAGATTTTTCACTCCTTTTTTAGGAATGGTTTCCAGAGTTTCATCTGTATAAGGTTCAATCCATTTATCTTTTCCTAATCTTGACTGGAAAGAAACAATGGTTTTCTCTTTTGGAAGTCCCATTTTGGCGATCACAGCTTCCGTGGTTTTATAACATTGATGTCTGTAGCAATAGGCATTGTGAGTATCTACCTGGCTGTTGATACAATTGGCATCATCAATTTTGCAGGTGTTAGAAAGATCTGTTTTGTAAAGATGTCTTTCAGGAACTCCATGGTAAGAAAACTGAAGGGCGTCAAAGTTTTCAGGAAGCTTTTCCTTAATACTTTCTGCAAGACAATTAATATAAATATCCCTATTGTAAAAAGGCTGAATATAATTGATTTTCACCTTTGGGAATTTTTTCTTTCTTACTTCCTCTGCTTTTTCGATAACAGTTTCTGTGGTACTCATTGCATATTGAGGATACAAAGGAAAAAGAACAATTTCAGAAATACCCTGATCCACCAGTTTTTGAATTCCGGTTTCGATGCTTGGTTCTGCATACCTCATTCCAATTTCCACGGGAACATCTACCAATTTCTGAAGTTTTTTCTGAATCTTTTCAGTAATAACGATCAATGGTGAACCCTCATCTGTCCATACCGTTTTATAGGCTTCAGCAGACTTGGCAGGTCTTGTTTTAAGGATCACACCCTGAACAAGAAGAGCACGAAAAATCCAACGGTAATCGATAACTCTTTCATCCATTAAAAATTCGTCAAGATATTCTTTTACATCGTTTACCTCAGTAGATCTCGGAGAGCCAAGATTGACCAGTAAAATTCCTTTTTTATTCAATGTTTTTAATTTTAATTATGAAACAGAATCGTTGAAATCTGTTACTAATTTTGATACCTTAGCAAAGGTATTACTTTCAACCTTGCCATCATTACTAAACTTACCTTTTATCCCCTTTATCAAAAGCTGATGTTTATCATTAGTTTTTGCTCCAAGAGTTTTTAAAAGCAATAATAATTCTTCATGACCTTTTTCACCACTCGCAGAACCTGTAATAAAAGCCACAGGTTTATCCGAGAAAACATTGGTGGAAACACACCATTCCAATAAGTTCTTTACTCTGCTCGGAATACTGAAAATATATTCCGGAGTAGAAAAGATAACTCCTGCCGAATGATTAATGCTTTCCCTGATCTTTACTACTTCCTCTGGTGTATCAACATCAGTTAATGATGTGTCAAAATGAGGAAGAATGGAAAGATCATCATACATCTGGAAATTAATATTGGGATTCTGTTCCAATACCTGTTCCATCAATTTCTGATTGCTGGAGCTGTGGGTAGCACTTCCAACAATTACCAGAATTTTCTTTGGAGAGATCATGAAGTACGTGTTATCCGTTTACAGCTTCCACTCTTTCTACAAGTTCCGGAACAAATTGTTTTAGGATGTTCTCAATACCGTTCTTCAAAGTAGCGGTAGAACTAGGACATCCTGAACATGCTCCCTGTAAAAGCATTTTTGCAGTCTTGGTGGATTCATCATATTCCATTAAAGAAATTTTTCCACCATCATTTTCCACAGCAGGTGCCACATATTCATTTAAGATATCAGAAATTTTCTGCTCATCATCCGTATAATCTCTGTTGATGATCTTCTCAACAGGATTTTCATGTTTCTGAGGTTCAATATTAGAAATTTCACCCCCATTTTGAAGATAATCAGAGATAAGAGCACGAACAGTACTCATTACTTCATGCCATTCCACAGAATGATTTTTAGTAACTGCCACAAAGTTGTCTGAAATAAAAACCTCTGTTGCAAAATCAAACTCATTGAAGATAGCTGCTGCCAAAGGAACTTCGGTTGCTGCTTCTCTTGATTTTACCTCTACAAATCCCTCCATAAGCAGTTTACTGGAAACAAACTTCATTACATTTGGATTAGGTGTCATTTCTGAATAGATCTGATACATTTCTTTTTTCTTCTGAAGATAAAGCCTAGGATTAGCCAATAATTCATCTTCAATTACATTTTTCAGGCTTTCAGCTACATGCTCCCATTCTATGGTGTCCTGCTTGGCCACTGCTACAAAATTAGCCGTAATGAAAATTCTTTCTACAAACGGATAATTGAAAAGCTCTTGTGCCAAAGGAATTTCTGAGACATCTGAAGTTCTATCTAATTCCAAAGACCCGGGAATCAAGTTGTAATCTGCTACAAATTTCATCACTTTTGGGTTTTCGGTTGGTTCTATAAGTACGGTACGCATTTTTTCGTTAAATTTGAGATACAAAAATACGCATTAGAAGTCAGAAGCTGAAAATTGAGAGTTAGATTTTTGCTATCGCTTTAATTTAGAAGTTAGATACTAAAAATTAGAAGGTAGTAAATCATAATTTTCAGACAGACTTATTTTCAAATTTTCAAATTAAAACTATGGCACTAATAAAAGAACTTTTAGGGAAAAGCCCACAGATCGGAGAGAACACTTTTTTAGCTGAAACGGCTACTATTATCGGAGATGTTACAATGGGAAAAGATTGTAGCGTTTGGTACAATGCTGTGATTCGAGGAGATGTTCATTATATTAAAATGGGAAATAAGGTGAATGTTCAGGATAATGCAATGCTGCACTGTACCTATCAGAAATATCCTTTGAATATAGGAAATAATGTTTCCATTGGACACAATGCAATTGTTCATGGATGTACTATCCATGATAATGTATTGATTGGAATGGGAGCTATTGTTATGGATGATTGTCTGGTTGAAGAAAATTCAATTGTAGGGGCCGGCTCAGTAGTAACACAGGGAACACACATTAAGTCTGGAGAAGTTTGGGGTGGTGTTCCTGCAAAAAAAATTAAGGATATCAATGCTCAGTTACTGGAGGGAGAAGTAAATAGAATTGCAGATAATTATGTAAAATATTCGTCTTGGTATAAAGAGAATGTAAAAGATTATGAATTGTAGAGTAGGGTTTAAGATTCAAAGTTTAGACGTTAAATCTTTGTCTTTTATCTTTCATAAATAAGTAAAAATTCCGGTCCTAGGACCGGAATTTTTGTTGATTTGATTATAGAACCTTTGCTTTTTTTTAATTATTTTCTGGAGTGATAAGCCTTACTTTTCCGTGGATGCACTTCAGAGAAATGGGAGGGGTAATCACCATACAGTCAGAGGTAATATTATATTTTTCATTAAAAATCCTTACTTTATCTGTATATTCATTGATCCTTGGTAGAATACTGGACTCTATTTTTTTGGAATAGGCAATGTATTGCTGAGGCCCGCCGCAGGCTTTTACTCCCATCGGAGCAAATGTCCATTCACTGGCATCTGTACATTTTTCTCCTGTAGCTTCAGATTCAATGGAGGCTTTTAACCTATCCAGTTGGGCCTGATCATATTTTTGACTGTCTTCATCAGCCGGTCGGTTTGCAATATCTACAGGAAGATTGGTATTAAGATTCTTAGACGAATTACAGGAAACCAGAGTTAGTGTAGTACAGAATACTACTGCCGGAATGTAGAGTAAAAATTTTTTCACAATAGACTTTTTTCTTTTTAAGAATTTTCAAAACTTATGCCAAGGTAAGAAATTCAAATTCATTTCCGTATTTTTGACAACGATGAACAATCATTTTTTTGACTTAATAGAGTATACCAATAGAAGTGTTTTCCTTACCGGGAAAGCGGGAACGGGGAAAACAACGTTTCTTAATGATTTTGTAAGACGAACCAAGAAGAAGCATATTGTAATTGCTCCTACAGGGATTGCTGCAATTAATGCAGGAGGGGTGACCATTCACTCCATGTTTGGATTGCCATTGAGAACCTTTTTGCCTACAACGGAAAGGATAGATACCAGTTTGGCTAATAATATTGCTGATCTGATGCCTCATTTCAAATACCGAAAGGATAAGCTTAAACTTTTAAGAGAAGTTGAGATTATTATCATAGATGAGGTTTCCATGCTGAGGGCTGATGTGCTGGATATGATGGATTTTTCCTTACGATTTATCAGAAGAAACAATCAACGATTTGGCGGGGTACAAATGTTATTCATCGGGGATTTGTTTCAGCTTCCGCCGGTGGTGAGAGATGAGCATATTCTGAAAATGTATTACAATTCGCCATTCTTTTTCGATAGCCATGCCATCAAGGATATCCCTATTGTTACTATCGAACTTACGAAAGTGTACAGGCAGTCTGATGAGGATTTTTTGGAGATTTTGAATGCCATTCGTGATGGTGATGTAGGCAGTATAGATTTTGATCATCTGAACAAAAGGTATGATCCTGATTTTGATATGGGGAAAGAATCCTATGTTTATCTGTGTTCACACAATAAAATGGCAGATGAGATCAATCAGGAAAAATTAACGGAAATAAAAGTTGATACTCAAACCTACGAAGCAAAATTGGTAGGAGACTTTAAGGAAAATCAGTTTCCCAATGAACAGTTTTTAGAATTAAAAATTGGTGCTCAGGTGATGTTCATCAGAAATGATATTTCCGGAGAAAAGAAATATTTCAATGGTAAATTGGGTGAAATTATCGGCCTTGATGAAAATGAAATCCGTGTAGTTCTGGATGAAAGTGAAAGAGAGATTACTGTAAAAAGAGAAACCTGGGAACAGAAAAAATATTTTCTTGATACGGATAAAACCATCAAAGAAGAAGTTTTGGGAAGCTTTGAACAGTTTCCTATTAAATTAGCCTGGGCAGTTACCATTCATAAAAGCCAAGGATTAACATTTGATAAAGTAATTATTGACGCTGGAAAAAGTTTTACCGCGGGTCAGGTTTACGTTGCCTTATCACGTTGCAGAACACTGGAAGGGATTGTTTTAAAATCAAAAATTACTCCTGAAGTGATCTTCAAGGATAATAGAATTTTGCATTTCCATACGGATACGGTGGCGAATGATCATGTAGAATCTATTTTGAATCAGGAAAAATATGATTACAGCATCAGAAAAGTACTTCGTACCGTGGATTGCCAATGGTTTTTAAAAGAAGTTGAGGATTGGAACAAACTTTCCATTGTGACTAAAAATATAGATCATGTAAAGACCAATCAATTGTATCTTCAATTGAAACATGAAGCAACTAATCTTGGGAAAATCTTTGAAAAGTTGGAACGGGTGATTTTTCAGAAAGTTAATAATTTCATTGAACAAAAAGAAGAATGGTCGGAGATTGAAAGTAAGTCGAAAGGAGCGGTTAATTTCTTTTTTACTGAAACCAGAAATAAAATCTTTGATCCATTGAAAGAGTTTTATGCTGAAATAAAGGGTGCAAAAGGCTTGAAACAGTACAACGAAGAATTTAAAGGCTGGCTTGAGGATATTGAAGAATACCTGAATAGTCTGAAAGAAATTCATCTTCTTGACACAAAGCTTTTGGATGAAAAGAACGATAAAGAAGTCAGTCTGAAAATAGCTAAAGTTCCGTCACAGGTTTTAACTTTCCAGTTATTTGAACAAGGTAAAACCATTGGAGAAATTGCTTTGGAAAGAGGATTGGTAAAAGAAACCGTAATCGGGCATCTTGCCAAGTTTGCAGAACAGGGATTACTGGACATTTCAAGAGTAATTGTTTCTGATAAAATCAAGGCTTTTGAAGCAGAATTTTACAAAAATCCACACGAAACCTTAACTGAGTGGAAGAATGCATTGCCAAGCAATTTTGAGTTTAATGAGATCAGAATTTTGATCAATCATTATAATTATAAAAAGGAAAAGAATTCGTAAAGAATTCTTTTCCTGCTTTAAGCCTTTGATATTAAATATTATGGATACATCGTATTGATCGTATTGATATCTCCGGTTGTAAATCCGGTTCTATTATAGGTAAAGGTAGTATTATTGGCTCTTTTAATGGTGGGTTGTCCATTTTTAGAATAAGAATTTGGCCAATACATCATCACTGAATTAATATTAAAAGGACCTATATCTGTTCCTGAATTGTAAATGTTGAAATTATAAGCCTGCCCATCCTGAATATTGTTCCACTGAATACTAAGATACTGATCTCTGTCTTTACGGGAATGTTCATGATAAAGTCCCACTGTATGTCCCATTTCATGAATGACTGATCCTACAGAAATGTATTGATCCAAAGAAACCGTCTGCTTTCCGCCCTGATAGCCGATATGTGCCCATCCATCTGCTCCGGATGAACTTCCGAAAATAAATTCTACATAATTACTCTGATTGGTACGAGGAATCCATTGGGTATTTGTTTTGGAGTTATACTCACTCACAGCCGTATTGATTTTATTTACGTTGATAGAACCCATATTGCTAGCAACAGTGTAATAAACTTTACCTCCCGGCCATCTTGAGAAACTGGCTCCGCCTTTATTGGATGAACCTCCCTCTGTTAATTGCTGGTCCGTAAGAACGATATCTCCCTGAAAGAAATTCATTCCATTTTTTTTCTCATAACTAATCTCCTGACCATTCAATTGGCCCTTTATAACATTTTCCATATTGGAAGCCGTTGTTTGTGCTTCTGTAGCTATCTCTTCATTATTTTTACTACAAGATACCAAAGTGGCTGCAACAATAAAACTCATGAAGATTGTTCTTTTAGTTAACATCTTCGGAGAAAATAAATCATTAAGTTGTTTGTTCATATTAATATTTTTAAAATGGTGTGTTTGTTTGAATTTCTAATACTAATATAATAATTTATTTCTCTTATTAATGAATTATATGTGTTAAAATATTATGCTTTTTAATGATTATTAATTTCTTATGTGCTAAAAGTAAAATATGGAATAATAAAGAATCTCCTTATTGTGCATTACTTTAATGGATAATATAAGAGGAGAAGAATAAGTAATAAAAAAGAGATTTTGACAGTGGCCAAAATCTCTTTTTCTTTTTATTTGTCTAATAAGTCATGATTAACTCTATATCCTACAATTTTAATGGTTCCATTTTCTTTTCGCATAGAAAAGGTTTCTTGTGTTTTTCCGATACTTCTTTTAACATCATAGGTTAAAACATATTCACTTCTCGGATTAGTTCCTGTCATCACAAAGGTTTCCCATTTTACTAAATTATAGTCTTCAATGGTTCCAAAATCGTTTTGAGTAACGGTGTTTATTTCATTAAGCTTTTCTTTACTGGTGACTTCAAAAAATTTCTCACTAAATAGGTCATGAATTTTATCGTAATTGCTTCCATATCTGAATTCCCAATAAAACTTTTGTGGTATTTTCTCTGCTTCTTTTTTATCAGATTCTCTATTGGAAAAAGTCTGATTAAAAGAACAGCTTATCAAGAGAAATGAAATGAGGAATAAATAAATGTTTTTCATTTTAAAAATTTTAACGATCCAAGACCAGTTTTCTTTGGTTATTATCCATATAGCTGGCTCTAAGGCTATAGTGTCTGCGCTCAATCTCTTCATTTTCAATGTGGTTGAAACGTTTCTTGTCTGTTTTGGCGAATTCGATGATCTCAAAATGTCGTTCATCAATGATATTGAAGTCTATCAATTTCAGATACTCGTCTATTGAGTTTTTATCAAGCATAATTTTTCCGCTACCACCACACCAATGTCTATCTTTTCCATTTTTCTTTACACCAGAAACCCAGTATTCTTCACCTGTTTCTATATCAAAATGATTTGCATTAATTCCTGGATTTTTAAGTTTCTTAAGAGCTTTGTCATTAAAATAAACTGTTTGTCCTGATTTTGAAAATTCTACGAAACCAATCCAAGCTGGTCCACTATGTCCATAGGATTTATTCTCAATATATATTATTTTTGTTTTCATGGTCTGAAATTTAATATGAAATTGATCCAAATTCGTTTTTTAATCTAAAAATGGTAATAACTAGATGAAAAATAATTCTTGAGTGATTGTTCATTAAAAAGAAAATCACAATTATTTTCTAGTCATTGCCTCAAAATAGAGTTTTACATTTTCCCAGTTTTGATCTCTTTTTGAATGATATCCAATAAATCTCTTTTCTCTGTCTTCAATTTCATTAGGAAGTTCAATAAATTCTCCCGCTATATTTTTTAAATCCTCTTCTTTTGCATAAAAGATGATTTCGTATCGATTTTTGTGAAGAGTAATTGCTGTGACTTTAATCTTAGAAATAGCCATTATTCTCTGGACAATTTCAATCATTAATTGCTGAAGATTGGATTCATCATTTTCAACATCATCAAATTTTTGCAGCTCAACACGCCAACACCAGCTAAAGTCTCCTTTATTCGGGTCATCCATTACACTTGTGTTGATCCATAACTCAAAAGGGTGATTATCTATGTTAAATATTCTTCTTTTGAATTTTACTTCTTCTTTCATAAGTTTATATACTATTAGTTTTTCAAATATAATAAAGATAATGGTTAGGAAATTTTTATTTCTCCCTCACATAAGGTTTCATAATCACAATAAACAGAATCAAATCCATTATTCAATGTCCATTCATGGGAATAGATAAAAGATATATAACTCCCAATATAAGGTCGGGTCTTTTTATTGATTTCAGCATATTTATACTCTATCCATATCAATAAAGAATCATTTTCTTTCGGTTGATAATCTTCAAATATAGCCTTAGAATTTAGTAAGGAAAGAATGGGCTCATATGATAATCCATTAGTCAATTGAGGGCTTGAGGACCTATACTGAAAATCAATCCCGATATATTCTTCCATTTTCAGAAATCGGGACAGTCTCCATAGAATAGAGGTTTCTTCATATTGAGATTTTGTCAGTTTAATTTTATTCTTTCCTATATTCTTATTGTGAATTATTTTTCTGTTATCAATTGAAGACTCAGGTTCTATCATGATAAAATCAATTCTGGATTCTGAATTTGTCATGATTTTCTTCAATTGATTTGACGCTTTTTGATTTTTTCTATAGACTCCAAATATACAAAATGAATTAAAAAAATTAAGTTTAAAATTGTATAAGTAAAATGGTTTAAATAAAAATTGAATTTCAATAGTTTTTCCCTGAACTAAGCAATCAATCCTATCAATTACAAAAAGTAACTAATGCAGTTTTTATGTTTTAAATTTGTTTGGTTTTTTAAGAATCCAATTTAGAATTATGAAATCAACGAAGGTGATTTCATTTCACCTTTAGAAAATTAGCCTTTCGATATGAAAAATTTTGAAATTTCTGTTTTAGATCTTGCACCAGTAAAGCAAGATAAGAGCATTCATGATACTTTTCAGGACAGCTTGTCCCTAGCCAATCACGCCGAAAACTTAGACTATAAAAGATTTTGGCTGGCTGAACACCACAATATGGAAAGCATTGCCAGTTCTGCAACCTCCGTTTTAATTGGTTTTATTGCCAATGGAACACAAAAAATAAGAGTTGGTTCAGGAGGAATAATGCTTCCGAATCACAGCTCCCTGATTATTGCCGAACAATTTGGTACCCTGGAGTCTCTTTTCCCAGGAAGAATTGATCTTGGGGTAGGAAGAGCGCCAGGAACTGATGGTTTAACAGCGCAGGCACTGGGGAGAAATCCTGCGATCATTAATGAACAGTTTCCAAGACAGATTCTGGAACTTCAGAGATATTTTTCCAAGGAAAATTCTGATGCAATGGTTCGTGCTATTCCTGGAGAGGGATTAGATATTCCTATTTATATTCTGGGATCGAGTACGGATAGTGCCTGGCTGGCAGCTGAGCTTGGTCTGCCATATGCGTTTGCAGGGCATTTTGCTCCGGAACAGATGGAAATGGCTTTTAAAATTTATAGAGAACACTTTCAACCGTCAAAATATCTGGCTCAACCTTATGTCATTGCCTGTGTAAACGGAGTAGCAGCCGAGACTTCGGAAGAAGCACATCGAATTTCCACGACTTTATTCCAGGCATTTATCAATATTGTAAGAAATGACAGAAAACCTTTTGCGCCGCCTGTAGATGATATGGATGAAATCTGGTCGCCAATGGAAAAATCTATGGTTTTACAAAAGTTGAGATATACCTTTATCGGAGATCAGTCGGAAGTTCAGGAAAAGCTTAAGAATTTTCAGGAAAAATTCAATGTAGATGAGCTCATGATCAATTCACATATTTATGATCATCAGAAAAGATTAAGATCCTACGAGATTTTCAGAGAAGCTGTGAACTCTTTATTCAAAGCGTAATAAACCATTCATATTAATTGGCAGATGCTTATTTTTATGAGTATCTTTGCAAAAATAAAAAGTAAAAATGTCTGATATTAAATTAAATACTATTCCAGAGGCTATTGAAGACCTTAAAAATGGTAAAATAATCATAGTAGTAGATGATGAAGACAGAGAGAATGAAGGAGATTTTCTTTGCGCAGCAGAACTGACAACACCTGAAATTATCAACTTTATGGCACTTCACGGAAGAGGGCTAATTTGTATGCCGCTTCCTGAAAAAAGATGTGATGAACTAGGACTTGAGGTGATGGTGAGCAGAAGTAGTGATCCTAAGGAAACTGCTTTTACGGTATCTGTTGACCTGCTGGGTAACGGTACTTCCACAGGTATCTCTGCAGGTGACAGAGCAAAAACGATATTAGCTTTGATGGATGAGAAGTCCAAGCCTACAGATTTTATGAGACCGGGCCACATTTTTCCGCTTCGTGCTAGAAAAGGAGGAGTATTAAAAAGAGCAGGACATACAGAGGCTGCCATTGACCTTACGCATTTAGCAGGATTAAAAGAAGGAGGGGTGATCTGTGAGATCATGAATGAAGACGGAACAATGTCCCGTTTACCTGAGCTTCACGCTTTTGCTCAAAAGCACGATATGAAGATTGTTTCTATTGAAGATTTGATTCATTATCAGCTTAAAAAAGGAAACCTTGTTGAAAGACTTGAAGAGAAAAAAGTAAAGACCCACTACGGTGATTTTGATTTTTATGCATTCAGAGAGACTTCTAACGATCAGATCCACTTTGCATTGACAAAAGGAGCATGGACTGTAGATGAGCCGGTTTTGGTAAGAGTTCAGTCATCAGATTCTTATTTCGATGTATTAACAAGATTGAATAACGGTGAAAAACCTTTATTAGAAAAAGTAACCGGTATGGTGAACGAAGCGGGTAAAGGAGCAATTATCTTCATCAACAACGTTTCAAATTCTGAAAATACATTAAGAAAACTTCAGCAGTTCCTGAACTATCAGGATGGGCAGGAGCAGCATCCAACTTTGGCGTATAACTATAGAGATTATGGTATTGGAACGCAGATTCTAAAGAATTTAGGAATTAATAAGTTTAAAGTAATCACTCAAAATCCTAATATCAAGCCTCAGGTTGGAGGATATGATGTAGAGGTTACTGAGTTGGTACAATTATAATACGTAAATGATGAGTTGTGAATGGAGTTCACTGTAACTGATTGTTTATAATATAGAATAAAAGGTTTAGGATTTTTCTAAACCTTTTTTTATTTTTAAACCATGACGGAGTCTTTAAAAAAACATATCCGAGAATATGTTGACATTTCAGACGAAAAGCTGGAAAAATATAGTAATGCCTTTATTCTTAGAAAAATTAAGAAGAAAGATTTCCTTTTAAAGGAAGGTGATATTTGTGAATTCGAAGGATTTGTACTGAACGGATGCTTCAAGGTTTTTCATACTGATCGAAATGCTTCTGAACAGATATTATACTTTGGTATTGAGAACTGGTGGATTTCAGACATTGATAGCTTTATCAACGGTATTCCATCTAAACTGAATATTCAGGCTCTTGAGGATAGTGAAATTCTTCTTATTTCAAAGAAAGATAAAGAAAAATTATATCAGGAAATGCCAGAAATAGAAAGATTAATGAGGCTTAAGTTCCAGATGTCGATTATAGCACTGCAACGACGAATTATTGATAACTTAAGTAAATCCTCAGAGGAACGTTACACTGAATTTTTAAAAGATTACTCAGAAACCGCCCATCGTCTTACCAATATCCAGATTGCAGCTTATTTGGGGGTTACGCCTGAATTTATAAGCAGAATTCGGAGAAAAATAGTCAATAAAAAATGATTTAAAATAATACCTTAGTTATGGTAAGTGTACTTTAATACGTCAAAGCTTGTCCCTTACCATAACTAAAGTGTTTGAAAATGTTCGTGACTTTACAGTTTAAGTAAAGGTATATTTAATCCTTAAGAGTAATTTCATCAAAATTTCTGAAGCCGTTCAGAAAATCTTTCACACTCATTCTTTTTTTACCTTCTAATTGAAGTTCCTGTGGATAATAAATTCCGTCTTCTGTATAGATTTTAAATTCGTTCTTTGAAATCTCTAAGGTCCCTGAAGGTTTTCCATGGTTTGAAATTTCAAATGTACCCCCGAATATTTTTAATCCTTTTTCCTCCTCTCCAATTTTTAAAGTAGTGAAGGCAGCTGGGTAAGGTGACATTCCAAGGATAAACTGATGTACTGTTTTTGATGGTGCATTCCAATTGATTTTGGTGTCTTCTTTAAAGATTTTATAGGCATTTTTTGGATGCTCTACCTCTGGTTGAGGTCTTTCTTCAATCGTATTTTCGGCTAATCCATCCAACGTTTTTACCACTAATTTTGAACCCATTTCCATCAATCTGTCGTGAAGACTTCCAGCGTTTTCATCAAGTAGGACCTCGAGTTCGTTCTGAAGAAGAATATTTCCTTCATCAATTTTTTCATTAATGAAAAAAGTTGTTGCTCCGGTTTTTACTTCACCGTTAATCACTGCATAGTTGATAGGTGCAGCCCCTCTGTAATCAGGCAATAAAGATGCATGAAGGTTGAATGTCCCCATTTTCGGCATTTCAAAAAGGACTTTAGGCATCATTCTGAAAGCTACCACTACAAAAACATCTGCATCGAGTTTTCTCAGTTCTTCCAGGAATTCAGGATTTCTTAATTTTTCAGGTTGAAAAACAGGGATATTATTTTCTGCAGCATAGACTTTTACCGGTGATTGGTTAATCTTTTGCCCACGGCCACTTGCTTTATCAGCTACAGTTACAACACCTACCACGTTATGGTGAGATTGATGAATAGCCTCCAATGAAGTTTTTGCAAACTCAGGAGTTCCTAAAAAAACGACTTTCAATGATTTCATACTACAAAGATAAGTTTTTAGTTGAAAATTGAATAGGAGGGAAGCATTTGAAATGCTGAACGAAGGTGTAGTTTCAATGAACGAGCAGAAGGGTTGGAGAGGAATTGAATTTTTAAAATTTTACAATACAACATTACCCATGATTCAGTGCATACGTTCTGAAATTAAGCATTCTTACCTTTCCGGAATCCAGTAGAAAGATCAGGCTTTCCAAAATACTTTCCTTGGAATGGTAGCTTAGCTGTACAGAAAGTTCTTCTATGGTTGAAGATTTCTTGGCCAATAGGTTGATGATCTGCTGAGAGATATTTTTCCCGAAAATAGATTGTTTATTTTTTTCGCAGACGGAACAATGCCCACAGTTTTTTGAATTTTTTTCACCAAAATAGGCAAGAATGAGTTTCATTTTACAATAATCATTGTCTTCTACATAAAACTTCATTTCTTCCCATTTCTGGATTTTGTTTCTTTGAATATGTTCAAAAAGTTTCCAATAGGCATTATGGATAACCCTTTCATCACGAGGTTTTAAAAACTTTATACTGGATAATGCTCCATCTATATATTCCAGATAATTTTTTTGCTGAAGCTCTTTCAAACGTTCTTTGATGAGTGGCACACTCACTCCAATCTTATTGCTTACCTGTTGTTCACTAAACAATACCTTGTGCGTTGTAATTCCGGACATGGCACGGAGAAGAAGCTCTATGAAATAAGCGTCTTTTTGAGGCAATTGATCTATTTCATCTGACTTGATGAAAAGTTCCAGAGATGATAAGCTTTTGTTGGCATTATAATAAATGATTTCCTGATTGTGCAGGAAGTTGAGAATATTGTTGATCTTTGCTTTGGATAATCTTGTGAAGTTTTGTATTCCAACAGTATTCAGTTGGAATGTTTTTTCGGGTAACTCAAATTCTGCTACCTGAAAAATAGAGTAGAGGTAGCTAATGATCTTTAAAAATTCTGCCTTATTGGGAATCTGGTTTTTTAGGATCTGATCAAAGTTCAAAAGCTCCTGTTTATTCCAAAGCATGAATGCGAAACTTTCCTTTCCATCTCGTCCTGATCTCCCGATCTCCTGATAAAAATTTTCCAACGATGGAGCAGGAGAGTAATGAAGAACAAATCGTACATTATCCTTGTCAATACCCATTCCAAAGGCATTGGTTGAAATAAGGACTTGGTTGTCACTATTATTCCAGGTATTTTGCTTTGTGTTTTTCTCCTTTGTTGTTAAACCTGCATGAAAATAATCAACATTTTTCAAGTGATTTTTTTTCAGGAATTCTGCTAAGAGTTCTGCTTCTTTTCTCGTTCTTACATATACAATTCCAGAATCGTTATTATACTTTAAAATATCAAGCACACGCTGAAACTTATCAGAAACTTCTTCTGTAAAGATTTTGATATTATCTCTTTTAAAACTCTTTTGAAAGACAGCCGGATTTCTAAGTTCAAGTTTGCTTTTAATTTCTTTCAGAACCTTTGGGGTTGCCGTTGCTGTCAGAGCCAGACAGGGGATCTCAGGATTATTACTTCTGAATCCTTTAATGTTTTGATAGCTTGGACGAAAATCCTGCCCCCATTCTGAAATACAGTGAGCTTCATCTACTGCAATGAATGATAATTCAATTTCCTCCATATTTTGAAGAAACTGAGTATTGGTTAATCTTTCAGGAGAAACATATAAAAGCTTTGTAAGCCCCTCTTTACAACGATTATAAATGGTTTCCGCATCATATTCGTCAAGTTCTGAGGATAAATATTCTGCTTCTATACCTCTAAACTTAAGCTGATTCACCTGGTCTTTCATTAATGCCAGCAAAGGGGAAATAACCAAGCAGGTTCCTTCCTTAAGTAAAGCCGGAAGCTGATAACATAATGATTTCCCGGCACCTGTAGGGAGAAGTACCAGAGTATCTTTTTCATTAATAACAGCATTGATAATCTCTTCCTGAGAATCTCTGAAACCAGTATAGCCCCAGAAATACTTAAGAGTATCATATTTTAGCTTTTGAAAATCCTGTGAAGAAATCATGGTGTAAAAATAAGGAAAGAATTATGACAAAAAAAGCCACGCAATGCGTGACTTTTGTATAATAAATTAATAAGTTTATTATTTAGCTTCGAAGTATACTCTTCTATTTGCTCTGTTTTTCCATTCAGGGCACTTAGTTGCTGGTTCACACTCAGGGTATTTAAGGTCTTTCTCACCTTTACCTACTGCGTTTAGTTTACCAGATTGAACTCCATTTTTGATCAAATAACTCTTAACGTTGTTTGCTCTTCTTTCAGATAGTTTTTTGTTATAAGCATCAGTACCTCTTGTATCAGTTGCACCTACTACGTTATAAGAACCATTTGAAGAATTGATATAATTTACTGCATTGTTTAGAATAGGAGTATTTGAAGGTAAAATTCTGTCAGAATTTAAATCAAACTCAATTCCTTCCAATTTAGTTTCTGTTTCTACTACAGGTCCTGTAGTGGTTGTAGGACATCCGTTGTTTTCAACAGGCCCAGGAACCGTTACACACTTGTCGTAAAGATCGATTACACCATCAAGGTCAGTATCCAGGGCAACACCAGCACCATCTACTCTTGCTCCAGCAGGAGTGTCAAGTTGTCTGTCCCAATCATCACATACCCCGTCATTATCAGCATCCCCTTTCTTACATACTTCAATGTCTTGGTTTTTATTGGCCAACACATCAAGCTTGTAATAAATTTCCTGAAGCGGATCATGCCACATTAGATGAGATTCATGTTTTCCTAGCTTTAAGGAAAGACCTAATGTTGCATTGAAGAAGTTATCAGAAACCTGTTCTTCACGTCTATTAACTGCACTGTATTTGTCACCACCACCGTCAAATTCATCATCACCGGTAACCACGTACATTAATCTACCTTCAATGTCAATTCTTCTGTTTACCTTAAATTTCAAACCAGCACCCGTTTGCATAAACATGGATCCAAGTTGGAAAGGCTTGATTTCAGTCATTAAACTTTGTCCTTTGATGTCTTTCTGGTATGCTCTGTAGGCAATTGTACCAATACCTGCATATCCGTGAAGAGCCCATCTGTAAGGAGAGTGATTGTCAACTCTTCTCAAAAGGTTAGAGAAGTTAATATCTCCCAAGATTGAGATTGCATCATACTGAGTTCTTGCGCCTACAGCAGTTGCGTCAGGTGCAGCATCCTTGGTATTGAACCATCCTTGTCTTGTTTCACCTCTGTCATACTGTAAGTTAATACCAAAAGCATGAGTGATTGCCTTATCAATACTTACATAAGCAGAGTATCCAAATAGGTTTTTACCATTACCATTTTTGATAGAGGTTAAATCTGCTGATTGCATCAGTGGAACTCCAACCCCTGCCGAGATTGACCAATCATTAAACCTTTTTGATTGATTGGTAAATGGGGAAACATTAGCAGACCCAGAAGAAAAAGTATTTGGGTACTTTCCATTTGAAACTGCCGTTGAGTCTTGTTGTGCATAGCTGGCCGTAGGAACAGCCAATGCTAGGGCAACAATTGCTAAACTTAATTTCATAGTGTTATTTTTTTAAGTTAAGTTATTTTAAATGATTTTTTTACGTGAAAAATTGATTTTGTATTATTTTTTTCAAAACAACTATGCTAATGCCTTGTTTATTTGGTACCTATTGCCTTGAAAATGATATAAAGGTATGTAAAAAATTTCGTAGTAGAAAAAAAATAAACCGAAAAGAACAATTCTTTTCGGTTTATGTATTTAATAAGAAATTACTTTTTCTTTTTTTTAGCAGGTACCTTTTTAGTCGCTTTTTTTACAGGAGCATCTTCATAATCTTTCTTTTGGATAGAATTCCATTCAGAGCTTTCTATAAATCTTACTGTAACTTTTCTGTCGGCTAATCTTTCAGCATCTGAAGCTGAAGCAGGTATTGTTGCTTCTGCAGAACCTACTCCTTTAGATTTCAGTGCATTATCATTTACTCCTCTGGTTTCTAAAGCTCCCACTACAGCAGCAGCTCTTTCTTTAGATAATCTTAGGTTATATGCAGCATTACCTTTGATATCGGTATGTCCTGTTAATAGATAATTACCACCGTTTTCTTTAATAATTGAAGCCGCTAAATCCAGTTTACTGTTAGATTCTGGTCTTATCGTTGCTTTATTAAAGTTAAAGTAGATATCCTTAAGTGTTTTTTCTACTTCTACTGCAGTCTCTTTATTATCTTTCTTTACTGGGCATCCATTGTTTTCAACAGGTCCAGGAACCGTTACACATTTGTCGTAAAGGTCAATTACACCATCAAGATCAGTATCCAGGGCAACACCGGCTCCATCTACTCTTGCTCCAGCAGGAGTGTCAAGTTGTCTGTCCCAATCATCACATACCCCGTCATTATCAGCATCCCCTTTCTTACATACTTCAATGTCTTGGTTTTTATTGGCCAACACATCAAGCTTGTAATAAATTTCCTGAAGTGGATCATGCCACATTAGGTGAGATTCATGTTTTCCTAATTTGAAAGAAAGACCTAATGTTGCATTGAAGAAATTATCAGAAACCTGTTCTTCACGTCTGTTGACTGCGCTGTATTTGTCACCACCACCGTCAAATTCATCATCACCAGTAATAACATACATTAATCTACCTTCAATGTCAATTCTTCTGTTTACCTTAAATTTCAAACCAGCACCCGTCTGCATAAACATGGATCCAAGTTGGAAAGGCTTAACTTCAGTCATTAAACTTTGTCCCTTGCTGTCTTTCTGATAAGCTCTGTAGGCAATTGTACCGATACCGGCATATCCGTGAAGAGCCCATCTGTAAGGAGAGTGATTGTCAACTCTTCTCAAAAGGTTAGAGAAGTTAACATCTCCCAAGATTGAGATCGCATCATACTGAGTTCTTGCGCCTACAGCAGTTGCATCAGGTGCAGCATCCTTGGTATTGAACCATCCTTGTCTTGTTTCACCTCTGTCATACTGTAAGTTGATTCCAAAAGCATGAGTGATGGCCTTATCAATACTTACATAAGCAGAATATCCGAAAAGGTTTTTACCATTACCATTTTTGATAGAGGTTAAATCTGCTGATTGCATTAGTGGAACACCTGCTCCAACTGAAATAGACCAGTCATTAAATCTTTTCGATTGTTGGGTGAAAGGGGAAACATTGGCAGATCCAGAAGAAAAAGTATTGGGATACTTTCCATCTGTAGTTGCTGCTGAGTCTTGTGCATAGCTTATAGCAGGCATCGTCAAAGCCAGTACAGCAATTGCTAAACTTAATTTCATCGTGTATTATTTATTTTTGATTTTTTGAAAAGCAGTTTTTAGCTTCTTTTTATTATTTAATTGGGCATCCGTTGTTTTCAACAGGTCCAGGAACTGTTACACACTTGTCGTAAAGGTCAATAACCCCGTCAAGGTCCATATCCAGGGCAACACCAGCACCGTCTACTCTTGCTCCAGCAGGAGTGTCAAGCTGTCTGTCCCAATCATCACATACCCCGTCATTATCTGCGTCTCCTTTTTCACAAACTACAAGATCGGTAGTTGCATTTTCCAGAACGTTGGTTCTGTAGTATGCTTCCTGAAGTGGATCATGCCATGCTAAGTGAGATAGGTGTTTTCCTAATTTGAAAGATACCCCTAAGCTTACGGTCCATGCATTGTCAGATCTTCTGGCATTAAGCATGTTATATTTTGAACTTGTTGAACCTGGTTCATAATCACCAGGACCAGCCCATCCGCCGCCATCAAATTCATCATCGCCACTGATAATGTACATGGTTCTTGCTTCTACGTCAATAAGTTTTGAAACATTATACTTTACCCCTAGACCTCCTTGATAGAATATGGAATTAATTCCTAGATCTTGTTTGATGAATAAAGGAATTCTTTTTGGATTAGTACTCCATCTGAACTCATCATTGTCATGCAAAGACGTTCTGAATCCTTGGATACCAACTCCCATATATCCATGGAAAGCCCATCTGTAAGGAGAGTGGTTGTCAACTCTTCTTAATAGATTAGAGAAATTGATATCTCCCATTAGAGCAATTTGGTCAAATTGAGTTGTTGCAGTACCTACTCCGGCAAGTTGACCGGCTGTACCAGGAAGCTGGCCAGTCTGCTTTGTTTCTCCTCTCGTATACAGTAAGCTTAAGCCAAACGTATGGGAAATTTGCTTGTCAATACTTACGTAAGCATTATATCCCCAGTTGGTCTTATCTTTGCGAAGAGATTTAAGATCCGAGTGAACCATAAATGCCGGTCCTCCACCAACTGAAATAGACCAGTCTCTGAAACGTCTGGCTTTGTTGTTGAAAGTTTGTACATTAGCGGAACCTGAGGAGAATGTATTAGGATACTCAGTAGAAGAGTTTACTGTAGTACTGCTATTCTGTGCGAAAGCTGCAATTGGCAATGTAGTAGCCAATAATAATAAACCTAATTTCATACAATATGTTTTATGTTTTAAATAAAATCTTTTAATAATACTCTGGAAAAATCCCTTTCAAAAAGATGTTTTTTATGAGGGATTTCTAATCTTTCTGATTTAAAATTTAATTCATTATACTTAATGATATCAATATCTATTACTCTATCAGTGTAGCCTCCGGATACTTTTGAATCATTAATTCTTCCCATTTCAACTTCAATATCTTTAATACAATCAAGCAGTTGAATTGGTGAAAGATGAGTGAATATTATTGCTGCAATATTACAAAAAATATTGGAACTAACAAATTCTACAGGATCAGATATTAAAAATTCGCTTGTTTGTGAAATGTTGTTTCCTGCATCACTTATTTTCTGTAAAGCGAGTTCTATATTTTTTTTTTGCTCTCCAAGGTTACTTCCTAGTAACAAAACTACCTTTTGCTGCGACATATTGGGAAATTGATTGATTTATGAGAAGTTTCTTTAAAAATGTTTTGGCAAATATAGTAGCAATAGTTATACTTTGCGCTGTATTTTTCATCTTTTTCATTATGTTGATTGTGTTTAGTTCTATGGGAAGTGATAAGGCTGTTGCCGTGAAAAAGAATTCGGTTCTTACGATTAATTTAAAGACAAACATAATAGATAGCCCTACGGAAGAAGAAATGGGACTATTCGGTATCAGTAACCAGAACAAGAGTGTTCTTCTGTATGATGCACTGGAAGCTATTAACAAGGCTAAAACCGATGATAATATCAAAGGAATCAGTATTGAAGCTGATGAGCTGAATGCAGGATTAACACAGATTGATGATCTTAGAAATGCAATTGAGGATTTCAAGAAAAGTGGAAAATTTGTGTATGCTTATGGTAACGGAGTTTCTCAATCGGCTTACTATTTAGGGTCGGTAGCTGAGAAGTATTATCTGCATCCGGCAGGAGGGATAGAATTAAAAGGGCTTGCTACTGAAGTTACATTCTTTAAGGATTTTGCTGATAAATATGGGATCGGGATTGAAGTGATTCGTCACGGTAAATTTAAATCTGCAGTGGAACCATTCTTAAGAAATGATATTTCCCCGGAAAATAAGGAACAGCTAAGTACTCTATTAAATGATCTTTGGAAAAATACTTCCGATAAAATGGCAGCATCCAGAAAGATTGATACAGTTCAGTTCAGAACGATTGTTGATAGTTTATATGGAATGATTCCTGAGCAGGGATTGAAATATAAGCTTGCGGATAAGCTTATTCAAAAAACAGAATATGAAGATTTGCTTAAAGCTAAATTAAGTTTAACAAATAAGGAAAAACTGAACAAAATCTCTTTGGCTAATTATATCAATTCTTATGCTGATGAGGATCAATCAGGTGAAAAGGTAGCTGTACTCTATGCTTCAGGATCTATTAACAGCGGAGATCAGTATAATGACATTCATTCTGACAGATATGTAAAATATATTCAGAAGCTTCAGGAAGATGATAAGGTGAAAGCTGTGGTTCTTAGAATCAATTCTCCGGGAGGAAGTGCCAATGCTTCAGATGAAATTTTATTTGAACTGCAACAGCTGAAAAAGAAAAAGCCATTGGTTGTTTCATTTGGTGATTATGCTGCTTCAGGAGGATATTATGTAGCAATGGCTGCCGATAAGATTTATTCGGAGCCTAATACTCTTACTGGTTCTATCGGGGTCTTTGGAGTGTTGCCTTATTATAAGGATATTGCTGCGAAGAACGGAATTCGTGCAGATGTTGTTTCTACCAATGCTAATTCTATGTACTATTCAGGCTTGAATGGAGTAACACCATATGGAGTAAATATGATGACAAAAAGTGTAGAGGGCACTTACAAAAGATTTGTACATTTTGTTACTCAAAACAGAAAACAAACTTTTGAGCAGATTGATAATGTAGGTGGTGGTAGAGTATGGAGTGGTGTTCGTGCTAAGCAAATTGGATTAGTAGATGAATTGGGAACCCTGAATGATGCGGTAAAGTTTGCAGCACAGAAAGCAGGATTAAAGTCAGCGTACCAGGTTGAGTCTTTTCCTAAGAAAATGTCTCCTTTTGAGCAGATCTTTAAAGACCTGAATGAAGAAGATGTTTCGGCAAGAATCATCAAAAGTAAAATAGGAAAATCCAACTATGAGATTTTACAGCAGATTACAGATAAGAAACTGCAGTCTGATATCAAAATGGAAATGCCTTATCAAATCAGAATCAACTAACTAAATTATATTGTACAGAAAATCCCGGATCTGAATTTCAGATCCGGGATTTTATTTTTTATTAATTAGTATCGATTAGCCTTTCTTTGTAGCCATTCCGTAAATCCAAAGGACGATCAGAGATCCTCCTATGGCAAGAAGCATACTTCTGAAATCAAAACTGTCAACTGTTCCCCAGCCAAGAAAATTTCCTATAAATCCCCCAACAAAAGCTCCTATAATTCCCAGGATAATTGTTATTAGCCATCCGCCCCCTTGAGTGCCTGGCATTATTAATTTAGCAATGGCTCCCGCAATAAGACCAAATATGATCCAAGTTAAAATTCCCATAGTTTTAAGATTTTAATTGTTAATATTTATTGATTTGTTTTGCTAATATAAGGGAAAACATGACATAAATCATCTTTTCTTGAAGAATGAGTCTACAAATTCCGTACCATTAAAAAGCTGTAGATCCTGCATTTTTTCACCTACACCTATATATTTTACCGGAATCTGGAATTGGTCTGAGATCCCAATAACAACTCCTCCTTTTGCTGTTCCGTCCAGTTTGGTAACTGCCAGTGCGTTCACTTCAGTAGCTGCTGTAAATTGCTTGGCTTGTTCAAATGCATTTTGTCCTGTAGAACCGTCAAGAACCAATAGGATCTCATGAGGTGCATCAGGAATTACTTTCTGCATTACTCTCTTGATTTTGGAAAGTTCATTCATCAGGTTGACTTTATTATGAAGTCTTCCTGCGGTGTCAATAATGACAACATCTGCATTTTGGGCAACAGCACTTTGTACCGTATCAAAAGCTACAGATGCAGGGTCAGAACCCATTTCTTGTTTTACGATAGGAACACCCACTCTTTCACTCCAGATGGTAAGCTGGTCAACGGCAGCAGCCCTAAAGGTATCAGCAGCTCCTAAAACTACTTTCTTACCCTCAGATTTGAACTGGTGAGCCAGTTTTCCAATGGTTGTTGTTTTTCCAACGCCATTTACTCCCACTACCATAATTACATAAGGCTTCTTGGAAGTGTCGATATTTCCTGTTCCTGCATGAGGGTTTTCAAGCAAAAGACCTGCAATTTCATCACGAAGAATTTTATCCAGCTCGCTTACCCCGACATACTTGTCACGGGAAACCCGTTCCTCAATTCTTTCTATGATCTTGATGGTGGTAGAAGCGCCTACATCGGATGCGATCAGTATTTCTTCAAGATCATCCAGTACTTCGTCATCTACCTTGCTTTTACCGACAACGGCTTTCGTCATTTTTTCAAAGAATCCCTGGCTGGATTTTTCCAATCCCTTATCTAAGGTTTCTTTTTCTTCTTTTTTGAAAATATTTTTAAACCAACTCATAGTTTTAGTTTATTCTTATCTTTTGTTTTTAATCACTGCTGTGGCTTCTACCTCTATCAGTACATCATCTCTGAAAAGCCTGCTTGCCTCTATAAGGCTGCTTACAGGAGGGTTTTGAAGATTAATATGCTTGTCCCTTATTTTTCTGAAATCAGGGGTTTTTGATATGTCTTTGATGAAAATTCCCAGCTTTATAATATCCTTTCCCGTACCTCCGTACTCTTTCAGAATGTTTTCAATATTATTGAAAATCTGCTGTGTCTGCTCTTCTACATTATTTCCTACCAAGTTTCCCACTGTATCTAAGGGGACCTGCCCAGATAATAAAATCATTTTGGAACTTCCACAATCAATGCTTACTGATTGTGATAATCCCTGAATGTTGAAAACTTTTGACGAACTTTTATATTCTATAGTATTCATTGCTTCCTGACTATATGAAAATAGAAAAATTACTGTACAAGCCAGAATGAGAATTTTTTTCATATTTCATTGATTAATAATCTGGTGAACAAAGATAACAAAAAAACTACCCAAAATATGAGTAGTTTTTTATATTGTAAATAAAGTATTAATTATTTTTTCAAATAACCATCTACTTCATCAGCATTCATTACTTTTTCTTCGAAAACGTAAGCTCCTGATTTAGAAGACTTAACCATTTTCACCACTTTAGTCATCTTTTTAGACTGACCGCTTTGTAGGGTTGCTACTACTTTCTTTGCCATGGTAAATTATTATTTATAAATTACTTGATTTCTTTGTGAAGGGTAGATCTCTTAAGAACAGGATTGTATTTTTTCAATTCCAATCTTTCTGTAGTGTTCTTTTTGTTTTTTGTAGAAATGTATCTAGACATTCCTGGCATACCACTTTCTTTGTGCTCTGTACATTCAAGGATTACTTGAACTCTATTTCCTTTTTTTGCCATGATTTATTAATTCTTTTTAATCAATCCGTTTCTAGTAGCTCTTTCAATAGCTTCCTCGATTCCAATCTTGTTAATCACTCTCAATCCATGAGCTGATACTTTCAGTGTAACGTGCTTATCTTGCTCCGGAAGGTAAAACTTCTTCTCTAATAAGTTAATTTCAAAACGACGCTTCGTTTTGTTATTAGCGTGAGAAACGTTGTTACCAACCATTGCACGCTTTCCTGTTATTTGGCAAATTCTTGACATATCTCGATGTTCTTATTTGTATAATATTTGAGAGTGCAAAATAACGAAGAATTTTTTAGATAGACAAATCTTTTGGAAAATATTTGTAAATAAGTGACTGATTAATAATATTGATTTTTTAAAATATCCGAATTTCTGGGATATAGCCGAAAATCCCTGCTGATATATTTCATACAGGCTTTTTTTTAAAGGAGAAATTTAATATTCTATCTTTGTTTTTAATTAATCTAAATAAGAATAACATGAAGAGAATTTATTTTCTATTGTCTATGTTTCCTGTAAGCTTGGCAGCACAAAGTTTCAGTGAGATACAGACTGGGATGAATAATTTTTATTTTTCGGCGGCGGATATTGCTGATATAGACAATAATGGCACTTTGGATATTGTAGTGAATGGAGCCATAGATTCCGATGGAGACGGACAGCCCGATGCTACCTATAACGAAGTTTATCAGAATAATGGAACAACATTTCAGCCGTATACTGATCTTGGAGGAGATGTGACGCATTTGGGAGACGTGAAATTTATTGACTTTGATAATGATGGATTAATGGATATAGTCTCTACGGGGCTTAGCTATATGGACATTGTGAACTATAAACATTATCGGTTTAAAAATACCGGAGTAGGTTTTGTAAAACAGGAGGATCTTCCCGGAAAAATCTATGGTTCTATGGAAGTCTTTGATTTTAACCATGACGGAAAACAAGATTATGCAATCAATGGAACTCAATTTGCCCATGGTAGTGGGGAGTTTAATAATACATTAGATTTTTACAGAAATACAGGATCCGGTTTTGAAATGACTGAAAATTGGGTTAACGGGACGCAAAACGGTAGTTTTAAGGTAGTAGATTTAAACAATGATCATCTGTTGGATCTTATTGTAATTGGATCTGATATTAATGGAGATCCTGTATCCAAGGTTTATATGAATCAGGGTGGAACTTTGGTTGATGCACAATCACTGGATTCTTTGATATCCGGAAAACTTGAGGTCGCAGATTTCAATGCAGATGGTTTTCAGGATGTTGTAGTTGCTGGTAAGGATGCCAATGATGATCCTTATTTTGCAGTTTTAATGAACGATGGAACAGGTACATTGGTTACTCAACAGATTAGTCCTGCTGAAATTGAAGATGCGTCATTAAGCGTAGGAGACTTGAATAATGATGGATATTATGATTTTATCATCTCTGGTAATATAAACTATAATGCAGTTGTAAAGACTTATTTATATAATTCACCCAGCCAGACCTTTACGGAGGGAGCAACAACTGGGATATATAACCTGGGGGGTCCAGGAATGGTCCAATTGTTTGATTTTAATAATGATAACCACTTAGATGTCCTATTGGGTGGATTTGACTGGTCTGATTCAGGATTGCCATCGTTGACAAAAGTCTTTAAAAATAATTCTACAGCTACGAATGCAAAGCCAACGGCTCCTACGAACCTTAACCTGGCTAGAAGTGGAAACAGGTTTAATTTTACCTGGAGTGGGGCAACGGATGATAAGACCCCTGTTAATGCCTTACGCTATGAAATTAAGGTAGGATCAACTCAGGGAGCACACGATATTGCTAAATATATAGTCACAACACCATCATGGTTTCTGGATTTGGACCCATCGATTCAGAATGTATATTGGAGTGTAAGAACCATTGATGCTTCAAAAGCGTATTCTGATGTGTCTACAGTAGGTACACTGGCAACTAAAGAAAATAATATCAATACAGAAAAACAACTTGTTATCTATCCAAACCCAACATCTGATAAAGTGTATATTAAAGGTGAAAAGGTTTCAGAAGCTGAAGTGTATTCAATGGATGGACGAAAGCTGAATGTCATTTTAAATGGAGACCAGTCTATTAATGTTTCTCATTTACCAAAAGGAGTATATCTATTAAAACTGAAAATAAAAAACGAAATAACCACGAAAAAACTTACAATTAAATAACTGAATCATTCTATCATGAGAAAAGCCAGACGTCCAGCTGGCTTTTCTCTTTTTATAGGGTGAATCTTTTAATATTTTAAAATGAAGAAAGAATGGAATTTCTTCTGGAAAAAAAATCTGCGTTATCTGCAAAATCTACGAGAATTTATGTTTCTATCGCAGATCTGGCGGATGACGCAGATTCTTATATTATATGCTGTAAAGCGAGTATAATTACTATTGTAAGACTATGCTTTCTTCATTTTAGCCTGAAACCATTTAATCAGAAAATAAAATAATAAAAACCCCAAGGCAAAGATTGAAAATCTCGAGAGAAGATCTCCTGCCCTTGAGTAAAACGTCATGTTCTCGTAAAGATTTACCTTGGCAAACAGAGTAGTTTGGTCACCATAAAAGGTATCTGCCACCACTTCACCTTTTGCATTGATGTGTGCTGAAATTCCACTGTTGGCAGCACGGGCTATTTCTCTTCGGGTTTCGATGGCTCTCAATTTAGCATAGGATAAAAGCTGCTTGTGTCCTTCGGTAACTCCCCACCATGAGTCATTGGTCATAATTCCTAAGAAGTTAGCCCCTTTTTTAACATAGTCAGTTACAAACTCACCGTAAATACTTTCGTAGCAGATAATAGGAGCAATTTTACCTTTGTTATAAGGATTAGAAAAAGCGATTCTTTCCTTGTCTGTTCCCAGGGAGGCTACAGTTCCACCCAAATTAAGCATTGCATCGCCTAGTATAGGTTTAAGAACGCTCATATAAGGGAAAATTTCAACACCCGGAACAAGTTTTCCTTTGTGGTATACCTGTACTTTTTGCTGAGGAGCAAGCTGAATAGATGTATTGTAGCTTGCTATCCATACCCCTGGATTAATTTGATACGCTTCATCAGGTATTTTTGCAGGATCAAAATAAAAACGGTGTGAAGAAATCCCTGTTGCAAAAACCGATCCCGGATGTTTGACTAAAAAGTCTTTGATATTATTTAAAAGTAAACTCTTTTCAAAAGCGGTTTCAGAAATAGAACCTCTGCCCGGAAGTGCAGTTTCCGGAGCAATATAGTAATCAATTTTTGTGGTCGAGTTTTTCTCTGCAAGATTAAGAAGATCCTGTTCAATTGTTAAACTGTCCTTAGAGTATTTTTCTGCATAGGGATCAAGATCAGGCTGCAGCATCAGTACATTGACTTGTCCGGATGGTTTCTCATTAAAATTATTGTACTTAATGATTGAAATAATCATCGGAATAGCAATTAAACCTGCTACAATGGATGAATTTCTAATCAAATCCTTTGTCTTTCTTCCTGCTTCCCATGTTCTTACGGTATAGAAAATTAAGATATTGATAAGGAGTATCCAGAAGCTTCCCCCGGTTGCTCCTAAGGTATCATACCATTGAATTAGTTTTGGATAATCTGAAAATACATTACCTAAGTTCAGCCAAGGCCAGGTAAGCTCCCAACCCATGTGAAATTTTTCAAAACTCATCCAGATGGCAATAAAGAATCCAAGTCCCCAATACGTTCCCTGTGCATTCTTGTACCAATGGTAGCACTGGAAAACCAAGGAGTATAAAAGAGAATTAACAAGAACCGGAAATACTACAGCCATGAGAGAGTGGCTTCCGTCCGGATTTTTAGAACCGTACAGCCATCCTGTGGTCACAATATTCCAGATGATAAAGCAAAGATAGGACAGCCCAAAGATAATCCAGCCTTTTCTTTTATAATCTGAAAATTTTGAAATTCCATGTTCCATCATCAAAAGAGGAACAAGGGCGAAAAATATAAAAAACGGAACTCCATAAGTTGGCCATGAAACCGACAGCAGCATTGCTGAAATAAGTGTAAGTAGAACGTATTTCATTAAATTATTTTAACATACAAATTTAATGTTTTTGAAATGAATATATTAGCACTTCATGTTAAAGAAAATTTATAAAATCATTATTATTCCTTATTCGCTGTTTTTGCTCTACCTGATGTTTCTGGGAATGGGCAGGTTTCAGTATGATGATAACCTGATCACAGTGGAGCCTGTATTCTCTACCATCAAATTTATCCAAGGGGCAATGTCCTGGAAAGACATTGTAGTGATTGTTGTTGGAAATATTGTAATGTTTATTCCTTTTGGTTTTCTGGGATGGAGTTTTCCGGAATTAAGAAATCTGAAAACATTGATTTTCACTTTTGTTTCAGCAATTGTCATTGTAGAAGCGCTCCAGTACTTTACCAGAATGGGAATATTTGAGGTAGACGATATCATCCTGAATACTTTTGGAGTGTATTTAGGCTGGCGGCTTTGTGGGTTTATTGAAAAAAGATTTAGTTATTTAGTTCTTTAGCCCGCTTTTCGGCGTTTAGAATTCCCTGTTTTAAAATTTCTTTAAAATTGTTTTCTTCAAATGTTTTTAAGGCTGCTTCCGTAGTTCCACCCTTGGAGGCAACATCCTTAATAAGTTCTTCCAGGTTCTTTTCAGAGTTGTTAATTAAATGATAAGCTCCCAGCATGGTTTGCTTTACAAAAAGCTTAGAAAGGTTTTCTTCAATTCCCATTTCCACTCCAGCCTTGATCATGGCATCAATAATGTAATAAAAGTAGGCCGGTCCACTTCCTGAAAGTGCGGTAACACCATCCAAAAGGTCTTCATTCTCCAGATAAACTGATCTTCCGGTACTATTCAGTAGCCTTTCAATATTGATAAGCTGGCTGAATGAAATGCCATCTGCAGCGGTGTAGCCCGTAATTCCCATTCCTAAAAGAGTAGGAGAGTTGGGCATGGCTCTTACCACCAATGGATGATGTAATAATTTTTGAATTTTCTCAATATTAATTCCGGCCATGATGGACAGAACCATCTGGTTTTCTTTTAAGGTAAATTGGATATTCTGAGCAACAGCCTGGAAATCCTGCGGCTTTACAGCAATGATGATAAGGTCTGCATCCAGATCTTTCACCTCTTCAAAGGTGGAGATTTTTGACTTGGGAAATTCTTCTGCTATTTTGGAAATTTTTGATGAATTTCGAATGATAAGATGAAGATTTTCCGGCTTGATCAGTTCATACTTCAAAAATGATTTTGAAAAAGATAATCCCATGTTTCCGGCTCCCAAAATAGCTATTTTCATATTGTTTGCGTTATTTCTTAACGAAAATAATGTTTTTTATTGTGACAGGAAAGACTGTTCATGTTAAAGCCTGAAGTTATCACCATATTATTCAACGAAAAAGTCTGGCATTATACCAGACTTTATTTTTTTGATTCAAACCATTTCTTATTCCACGGGGAATTCCGGTCTTCTCATTTTATATTTTGTTCCTGAAAGAGCTTCCAGGAAAGAAACCAGGGCTTTTCTTTCTTCCTTCGTTAGCTTTAAAGGCTTTAATAAAGGATCAGTCACAGGATAAAGAGGGTCTTTTTGCTTGGCTTCAGGAGAAGGATCTATCATGTGCATTCCACTGTTATACATATTCACAACCCCTTCAAGCTCATTGAAAAGCCCGTTGTGCATCCATGGCTGGGTAAGCATCAGGTCTCTTAATTGAGGTGTTTTGAACTTACCTACATCTTCAGCATTCTTGGTGATATTATACAGTCCAAGATCCTCATATTTTCTTTTATAATACGTTAAACCGATATTATGAAAAGATTCGTCTGTAAGGTACTGGCCACTGTGGCAGTTCATGCATCTTGCCTTGGTTCGGAAAATATGCATACCATAAATTTCCTCGTCAGATAATGCGGTGTATTTTCCTTCTAAAAATTTATCAAAACGGCTTGGCTGGCTTTTGATGGTTTTCTGGAAGTCAGCAATGGCTCTTACAATTCTATCATAGGTTACTTTTTCATCACCATAGGCATTTTTGAAAAGGGGCTTATATCCTTTTAGTGCCTGGATTTTTGCGGGTAATGTTTTTACATCCATGGCCATTTCATGATGTGCACCCAAAGGGCCCGCTGCCTGTTCTTCAAGTGTTTTTGCTCTTCCGTCCCAGAAAAACAACTGTCTTTCTGCAATATTGTAAAGAGATATTGTATTTCTGTTTCCTTGCAGGTGATCATTTCCTAAGGCTACATGTCTTCGGTCTGACCAGCCCATTTCAGGATCATGACAAGAGCTGCATGAGATCTGGCTGGATTGGGATAATTTTGGATCAAAAAATAGAGTTTTGCCGAGGATAACATTGGGTTTATCCTGCTCTGCAAAAAATGTGGAGTCAGATTTAATGGGTGAGAACTCATTCCATTTTACACCATAGTCAATAGTTGGTTTTGGCCATTCCGATATTGCTTTTTTATAACTTTTAACAATATCTTCAATGGTAGGATCCTGAAGTTCGAAGAGGTCCTGATTTACCTTAGGCGTAAAGCTTAATAAGATCATTATAGCTCCGCCTAATCCCCAATAGATTATTTTTTTCATGTTTAAAACGTTATCCCGATACTCGCACCTACAAAATTATTGTTTTTTTTCTGAATTTTCTGAGACTGATACTGGGCGCCTACAAAGAAAGCAGGAAGTTTTTGTAGTTTAAAGTCATATCTTACTGAGGCTCCCAACGTGGTCATATCACTTGCCTGATAAATATAATCCTGAAGAATCCATTCGTTTATAGCTGCATTTCCTGTGGTAGTTAATGCATTGAAATTTTTGCCAACCACTCGTTGTGAGAAATAAGGCTGTACTGTCAGTACCTGATTGTCTTTGATTTGTTGCTTATAATCAACATTAATTCCGAAATAGCTGTATATGAATTTTTGTCCTGCAGCAGGATAGAGTCTTCTTTCCTTAATTTCTTCATATGCGAAAAACGGAGTCGTGGTAATAGAGAAGTTTTCCTGATTGTATTGGTAAAACCCTTTCACTACAGTTGTATAATCTTCCTTACGATATGATTTTCTTTTATAAATCTGTTGTAAGCTTGCTGTATTTAGGGAGTATCCATATTCATAACCTGTTTTTACAGAAGAAGAAAAGTTGGCTAAAAGTCCGATTCTGTTTTTTTCATTGATGCTGAAGAATTTTGCTCCCTCCACTTCAATAGTTTTATTTTCTAAATCGGAAAGATCATAAAATAAGTTGGAAGATGGACTGTTGACATAGCTTTTAATATTATTTGATTTCCCCCAGGCAGCCTGAAGATAAAAATCTCTGCCTTGTTTGTTGGCTATTTGTATCCCTCCTTTGTAGGCAAATTCTTCAAAAGTGGTATTGGGATTGGCACTTCCGTTGAAGAGGTAGTTTGAAAATCCAAAACCTGACATTTGGTATGTAAAAGGCCTTCCTAATAAACTTTGGAATGTAATGGAGCTATTTTGGGTATACTTGCTGAATTCACCAAATACGCCTACTTCATATTCTTTGTAAAAAATATAGTTCAAACCTGCTTTTATACGGAGATCAGATGTCGTACTTTTTAGCCGTGGATCCTTCGCACGGAACCCCATTTGAGCAAGATAGCTTACCTGTCCCGCAATGGTCCATCGGTTAAATTTCTGTAAATATCCTCCGGCGAACTGATAACGTTCAAGATTTAACTTTCCTCCGGCAGAATCTGCAGTGATGTAAGGTGCTACACGGTCATAATCTAATGATTCGTTCCATTGGAGCAGTCCGGTTTTTAGATTTTGATAGCTTGCATTTCCCCAAACATAACGGTTTGGTTTTGATTTTTGAAATGATTTTGCTTCAACAGTTAAGCCTTTATCTCCGTTTCCTAATTGCTGGCGGTAAATTTTTTTATCATTGTTATGGTAACCCACACTGAACTCTGAAAATGAAGAAGGACTATAACCCGACATTGAAGACGGGTTATAGAAAAAGTTATCTTTAAAATTTCTTTCGGTATCGTATTGGTTGTTGATGGTCTTAAAAAGACTGATGCTGTCCTGTGCTTTCACAGAAAGAAAACACATGCTGACCAATAGCAGGAAGAAAGATGTTTTTGTATTGAACATAATGTATTGAAAGTATAAACCGATATTTTAATGAACAATACCGTCTTTTAAACTAGCTTCGGAATCCTTAACGAAGTCATTCGAAGAATTGTTGGTGTCCATGTAAAGATTTTTATTCCCTACCATTTTTCCAGTAATCTTACGTCTTACAGATTTTCCGAAACGGGTAGGGTCACTATCTACAGATCCTGCAGAAGTCCATCCTGCATCAATGCTAGGAGATGTTAATGTGTGGAAAAACTTGGTAGGAACACTATTGTTAACCCCATCTATAATCCATGTATTCGGAATTGAATAAACACTTCTTTTGGTAACGGTCCCTGCAGAATTGATATAGCTAAAATCATATTTACGGTTTTGAAGGAATGTGTCTTTTGACTCTCCAGCCGGGAAACGTGCTATAACGTAGCTTTCAAACCCTCTGTTGTGCATGATAAACATATTCTTTGCTGTAGTAAAGGCTACATCTACATTAGGTACAGCAGGGTTATCAACCTGTCCCAGCGCCGGAGCTGTTGATGGGAATTCAAAGTCTGCATTATGAAGATCAAAAGCGGTACTTGTCTGCGCTTTATGGTTGATTGCATTATCTGCTACAACGATAAAGTCACCTGGCTGTACAGGGTATTTCTTTATGGCTGGATCTACTTCGTTTGTAGGTAAAATCAGAACTCCTTTTACCGGAAAATATTGGTTTACATCATAAGGAGTAGGGTTGTCATCCTCAGTGGTCATGAATTGAGACTGGCCAATGATCAGGTTATCCGCGTATAAAACTTTATCCGTATTATTTACGATTTTAAAATAACGGCTCGAGTTATAGTTTTTACCATCCGGAGTTTTAACTCCTGTAAAGAATACTTCCTCAATGATAAAATCCTCATGGAATGTTTTAAAATATAAAGGAACCGTAATATTGGTAGCCATTGTGGTGATATCTGCGACTGCTGTACCGGCAGCGTCAGTAGTTGTCAACTGAGTGGTAACCACTTTACCATTCACAATAATCTTATAAGAACCATAAGGGACTTCTATAGAGGTTGCCGTTACTTTTTGAGTTTTTTTGGTGATAATCGCCCCGGTATTCACTTCTCGAAGTTCAATATCCAGATTTTCGTAAGAATTAATATTCTCGCCGGTAAAAGATAAAGTTAAGACACCAATTTGTGCAGTCTGTACTCCGAATTCATCATCTGTACATGAGGTAACTGTAAATGCAGCTCCCATCATGGCTACAAAGCTTAATAGTAAAACTGTTTTTTTCATGCTATTTCCTTTTAGTATATTTTAAAAATTGTAGTTTAATTCCATTCCGAAGTAAGGCGTATTCATCCTTTTTCTGTAGACTGTTACATTGTTGAATGTGTAGGGGGCGCTGTAGTTGAAAAGTCTGTTGACAAATAATGAGGTACGTAATGCCTTATAAATACTTTTTGTCACCTTTATATTTCCTGAGATTGTAAATGTGGTAAGCCTGTCCAGATTATCAGAAACTGAAACATTTCTTACCAGCCATTGTTTGTAGGTATCTGTTTTGTCTGCCTCTGTGTAAGGATGTACTACGCCGTCCATTCCATAATAAGAAATAGGTTCTGCGATTCTTCTGTCGTTTCTTGAATGATCGTATAAACTTCCCTGAAATGAAGTTGAAACAATCAGATCCAGACTTGGAATATAAGTGTCTACAAGAAGATTGTAATTTAAATTTGAATTAACATATCCATAATCACTCTTGTAGATCCCATAATAAGGGTAAATCTCTGAACCAATGGTTACCGGGGGTTTATAAATAACAGGCGCTGAATTTCTGTATTGTGACTTAAACCATGCTCCTGTAAAGGTAAACTTTGTATTGATGGCCTTAATTCTTGGCGAGGTATAACCAAATTCGATACCTTGCTTCAACGTTTCACTTCCATTTTCTGTAGTGGTGTAGTTTCCGAAAATATTTTTCACTTCATACGGAACATTCGTTAAGTCTGGTCCGTTGAGAGTCCATTGAGAAATATCCACCTTTGTGGCATCGTATTGTTTATAATTATGAACAGTTGTTTTATCCATAGTACGGAAACCATTGTTCATGTTTTCTTTGAAATAAGTCATAAAGAACTCATGATTTCTGTAGGAAAGATCTAAACGGATTTCTTTTTTTATACTTTTTGCTGCCTGAAGATCCTTATTTTCTCTGGGTTGTACATACGTCATGAAGTTGACATATCTGTATTGAGCATCATTATGGTAATAATTCAGCTGGGTATAATCCCAATATTCATTATTGGGGTAAAGCATCAATAGAGTAGGCTGCTTATAGAAAAGACCATATCCTAATGTAACATCTGTTTTTAAAGGATAATTATTGATCATGATATGAGGCAGACTGTATTGAAAATTCAATCTAGGTTCAGTAAATACTTTTTTACTGATCGCATAAGAATTGTCAATCCCCAGATTTTTGGAAAATCTTAAACCTGCATACAATGTAAATTTATGCTGGTCAATAGCATAACTCATCTGATCTCCAACAAAAGCAGCTACCAGGCTTGAAGCAGGAATATCATTATAAGCTCTGGGTCTTGTAATACCTGTATTGGCAGAGGGCGGAGTTCTCATGTCGTATTGAAGCCCTTTACCATTATTTTTAGAATATCTCCAGTCGAGACCCGCTTCATATTGATGCGTAATTCCCATGGTCTTTTTAGTACCGGTTGCCTGTAGAAAAGTAGTGATGTCCAATGGCTTTCCTTCTGTGGAAAATTCCGCAACATAGCGAAGATCCGGAAAGTATCCTACATTTTCTCCCTGTTGAGTAGCGAGTGAAAAAGAACGAGGCCCTGATAATTGTATCAGTTTTACCTGTTCTATCTTTTCAAATCCCTGTCGGATGGCTGTATTTAAAACCAGTTTATTGAAAAATGAATTTTTATCCAGTTGATAAATAAAATTATTGGTGAAACTGATTCTTTTATTGTTCGAAGTATACTTGTCAATAGATGGATATCCGTTATCCGGATCATATTTTTTGTTATCAATATTCGTGGAAAAATCAATATTTGACCTCCATTCCAATGGTCTTGACCATAGGGTAGAAATCTTTTTTGAACGGATAGAAGCTGTAATACGCTGATAGTTTTCAAAATCATCGGTCGGATTTGATTTTGAATCCAGGAAATCTGCACTGGCGCTCAATTGCCATTTATCAGTTAATTTAAAACCTTTCCCTACATAATATTGTTTACTGAATCCATCCGCCTTGAATCTTGCCTGTAGAGGAGAAGCCTTTATTTTTCTTTCAATCTTGATTAATCCGGAAGTTAAGTCCCCATAGGCCGCAGACGGAATTCCACGAATAATTTCTACCTTTTCAATGTCATTGGTAGAAATAGTTCTCATATCAACTCCTGAAGATGAGGTTTCTCTGTATTTTGGAGCTTCCAAAAACTGTTTTTCGTCCAGTGAAACCTGCATGTCTGCATTAGAGTTGATGATATTGTCATCAATCATAAACTGGATACCCAGCGATGAGGTGTTATATTGATTACCTGTATAGATTCCTGTATTTTCCCGAAGAGTAGCTTTATTTACTGAATTTAATACAGGTGCCTTGGAAAGACCTCCGGGAAGCAGCTCCATTAAGTCAGTAAAACTAGAAGGCTGTAGATGTTGCATGGCCTGTCTGTCAATAACAGATTTGGTGGTTAAGCCCTTACTTTCCTTAGAAAATACAACAACTTCTTCCAGTTTATTGATCGGCTGAAGCTTGATGGTGATATTTTGTGCTGAAGAATGACTGATGTTCAGTTCCTTTTCCTGATAGCTGGGATGGAGAACTTTTACAAGATATTGACCATTGGAAATGGAAATACCGGTATTCCCATTCTTATCAGTAGTTAAAGAGGTCCGGTTGATGGTAACAGAAGCACCTCCTAATTCTTTATTGTTTTCGTCAAAAACGGTGATGTTCAATTGTGATTTTTCATCCTGAGCATGTATAAACTGTATACTGAAAATGAAAAAGAAAACAAGAAATAAAGATCTAGTCATTTTTATTTATTCTAAATAAGCAGGTGGCAAAATTATAAAATATAATAATGCTGACCAATAGTTATTTAGAATAAATTAAAATAATAGACAAATGTCAGGAAAATAATCCTGAGAATGTTATATAATATAGTGTGGAATTTATATAATATTCACTTCCCGCTCTAGCTCTATCCCGAATTTTTCCTTTACAGAATTGATGATCTCAGTAGAGAAATCAAAGATTTCTTTTCCGGTTGCAGTTCCTGTTGCGTTGATGATCACCAGTGATTGAAGCTTGTGTGAAGCTACATTTCCAATCTGCTTACCTTTCCATCCACATTGTTCAATAAGCCATCCGGCAGGAACCTTTACTTTATTTCCGTTAGGATATCCCTGAATATTTTCAAACTTCTGTTGAAGAACTTCAAATTGAGTCAAAGGAATGGTGGGGTTTTTAAAAAAACTTCCGGCATTTCCAATCTCCTTAGGGTCTGGCAATTTGCTTTGTCTGATACTGATAACGGCCTTAGAAACATCCTGAATCGTAGGTTGTTCTATACCCATATTTTTCAGCTCAGAAGTAATAGCTCCATATTCTGTCTTGATGTGGTGATCCTTTTTGGTAAGCTTAAAGGTAACTTCCAGAATGATATATCTGCCCTTTCCTTCCTGCTTGAAAATAGAGTCCCTGTAGCCAAACCTGCATTCTTCAAGATTGAAGGTTTTCAGTTCAAGGTTTTCCAGATCCAATACCTTACAGCTTACAAATATATCTTTGATTTCCGTTCCATAGGCTCCGATATTCTGCATTGGAGAAGTGCCCACATTTCCTGGAATTAAAGAAAGATTTTCCAATCCACCGTAGTTTTTTCCAATACAGTCTACAACAAATTCATGCCAGTTTTCACCAGCTTTTGCGGTTACAAGAACCTCGTTTTCATTAAGGTCTTCTTCGGAAATACCTTTTAAATTAAGCTTAATCGCAAGTCCGTCAAAATCCTTTGTCAGCAGAATATTACTTCCGCCTCCCAACAATAAAAGAGGAAGAGATTGTGCCCTTGAAAAACTAAGGGCATCCTTTAATTCTTCGATATTATTAATCTCAATAAAATATTTTGACTTGGCATCAACGCCAAATGTATTGTAAGGCTTTAATGAAAAATTTTCTTGCATGTTTTATTTGTATTCTTGTGGAAGAATTAGGTCTAATTGTTCTTTAAACTGTTGAAGTTGTGGGTAGTGTTCGGTATCCGCAAAAGAATTAACGTAGATATGGATCTTTTTGGGAGTACGCACTTGAAAAGTTTCATCAATTCCATCCACCGATTGTTGGCTCGGAGAACTTTTTATTTGGTCAAGATCCTTAACATTGATCGAAGATCTAAGTCGCTTCCATGTATCAATGTTGATGGCTGAAGCCCATTCCTGATGAGTTTTATTGGCCGTAGCACCTTTTTCTGCAAAGACAGAATCTTTGGTGACTTTGATGATCCTGTACTCACCCATGGTTCCTCCAATATG
The DNA here is from genome assembly GCF_046535285.1 of Chryseobacterium sp. SIMBA_028. Taxonomy (NCBI): domain Bacteria; kingdom Pseudomonadati; phylum Bacteroidota; class Flavobacteriia; order Flavobacteriales; family Weeksellaceae; genus Chryseobacterium; species Chryseobacterium sp. SIMBA_028. The sequence continues at coordinate 260,189 of NZ_JAWRWZ010000006.1, forward strand.
AGACAGCCTAATAGAAGTTATTTCATTTGGATTTTTAGAAGCAACAGGTGACTTCTGTTTTTCACAGGAAAAAAATGCCGACAGCAAAAGAATCAAAAAGATGATTTTCAGATGGATATTTCTTGTTGTCGGCATGATATGATTTTATAGGCTAAATTCTTCTCTGTACTTCTTTAAGGCTTCCTTAAGAATTTCAGCACTTTTCTTTAAATCCTCTTCTTTTAAAACGTAGGCAATTCTTACCTGTTTTTTTCCTAATTCAGGGTTGCTGTAGAATCCACCTGCAGGAGCTACCATAATGGTTTCATTTTTATAAGAGTATTTCTCCAATAACCATTGTGCAAATTTTTCGGTATCATCTACCGGAAGTTCTGCAACACAGTAGAATGCTCCTCTTGGCTTAGGGCAGATTACTCCCGGAATAGCATTTAAAAGGTCTACTAAAATATTTCTTCTGTGGGTATATTCTTCTCTTACCGCTCTGATGTAAGCCCCATCATTCTGGTGAGCTGCTGTTGCTGCAATCTGTCCCAAAAGAACCGGGCTTAATCTTGCCTGTGCAAAAAGCATTGCTGCATTACGGATTTTTTGAGAACGGGTAACCATACATCCGATTCTTACTCCACACATAGAATAACGCTTGGATTCTGAATCAATAATAATACAGTTTTCGCTCAATTCCGGGAAGTCCAGCATTGAAATCTGCTGTTTTCCGTCATATACATATTCTCTGTATACTTCGTCTGAAATGATGACGATATCATATTTTAGAGCAATTTCAGCAAGCTTTTTTAGCTCTTCACGTGTATACAGGTATCCCGTAGGGTTTCCTGGGTTACAGATGATGATTGCTCTTGTTTTATCTGTGATTTTTTTCTCAAATTCCTCAACAGGAGGTAAAGCAAAACCCGTATCAATGGTAGATGGAACCGCCACTACATTCACATCAAATGTACTGGTGAAACCATTGTAGTTTGCATAATAAGGTTCAGGGATGATTACCTCATCTCCCTCATCGCATAACGTTGAAATGGCGAAGTTCAGGGCTTCAGAGCCACCGTTGGTAACAATAAAGTTATCCGGAGTAAGATCTGAAAAACCTAATGAATGATAATATTCAGTAAGGGCCTTTCTGTATTCAATATTACCTTCAGAAAGTGCATATTCCAATACTTTTAAATCGATATTTTTTAAAGCATCTAAAGCTGTTTCCGGAGTTTCAATATCAGGCTGTCCGATATTTAGGTGGTATACTTTTATTCCTTTCTGTTTTGCTTGTAATGCAAAGGGAACCAGTTTTCTTACCGGTGATGCCGGCATATGCAGTGCTCTGTTTGAAATATTTGGCATTGTTCAAAAAATTTGTATGACAAAAATAGGATTTAATTTCACAATAATAAAATTCAGAGCAAGAAGATAGCGGCCCATCGTTCCTATACATTCTTTTCTATAATGAATAACTCAAATTATTATAATGATAAAATTTGATAAATCTTAATTAATTGTTAAATATTTATTAAAAATAACATTATTGTATTGATATTTTTCTTAATTTTCCAAGCAAATGTGAATAAAATGACAATAAATTTATTTTTTAAAGCTTTTCCAGCTATTGCTCTTCTTTCAGCATCTGCGATGATGGGGCAAAATTTTCAAACAATGCCTGTTAGTTCAGGATACACCGCTGATGTTATTGCTAACGGAATTGGTTCTTCCATGATTTCTACCACAACCGATGTAGATGGGGTTTCCTATAATTTTGTTTCCAGGGATTTTCAGCTGACTTCAACGAGTACACCTATTACTTATGGTATTCCTACTAATGGGATTATTAATTCTGTAGTGGCTTCAACACCTGGTTTAAGTTACCAGCTTGCAGATCTTTCCGGAAATAATTCCTTAAGAATCAATACGAATGCTGCGGGAAGCAATTCCGGAACACTTGTATTTAGCAATCCGGTGGCTGCTTTTAAATTATACATGCTTTCTACCAGTGGAAGTGGAAGTTCTACAGTTACCATAACAGTTAACTTTACGGATAATACTACACAGGTTTTTACAGGACAAAATATTTCAGACTGGTACAGCGGAAGTAATTTTGCCATTCAGGGAATTGGACGGATCCTTAGGACTTCAGACGCATTGGAGGCTAATACTACCAATCCAAGATTATATCAAAATGTTTTAAATATTGATCCTGCCAATCAGGCAAAGCCTATTCAAAGCGTTACCGTAACAAAAACAAACAGTGCAGGCGTTACAAATGTCTTTGCTTTTTCAGCAGATGCCTATACAGACTGTCTTGCGCCAACAACGGAAGCTGCAACTGCAGTGACTTCAAACTCTGCTCAGATCTCATGGACGGTTCCGTCGAGCAATCAGGCTGTAAGTCATGATATATATTACAGTACAAGTTCTGCAACCCCTACAGCAAGTACGGGTCCAAATCATTCTGCTGTTACCGGGACATCTTATACTTTAGGAAGTTTATCTCCAAGTACAAACTACTATTATTGGGTAAGAACAAATTGTAGTGGTACAGCAAGTAAAAGTGCATGGTCATTCTTAAAATCATTTACTACATTATGTGGAGCGGTAGAACCATCCTATACTAACAATTTTACAAGTTATCCCGGGAATTGCTGGTCCAATTCACTTTCTGGCGGAACTCCGGATACAGGGCCTACGGGAACTTCTGTCTATTGGAATCAACGTAATTTCTTAAATGGACCCTCTAACGGATCAGCAAATATGAACTTATATGGTACTTCAAAAACCGGATGGCTTAAGACGTTGCCTTTTAATCTTTCAGCAGGAGGATATAAAGTGAAGTTTGATTATGGAGTAACTACATATAGCGGAACAGCTGCTTCAGAAATGGATAGTGATGATGTAGTTCATTTTTTAGTTTCCAATGATGGAGGAAGTACATGGACTATATTGCAAACTTGGGACGCCAATAATAGCCCATCTAATACATCAACCGAATATACCTATAGCTTGGCCAACTTTACAAATGCCAATACCGTATTTGCCTTTTATGGAAGTACAGGATCGGTGAATGATAATCTTGATTACAATTTCTATATTGATAATTTCACAGTTGAAAAAGAACAGTTAAGCACTTCTGAAGTAAGCAGCCAAACCAAGAAAGCATCCGTTCATCCGAACCCGTTTAAAGATATTCTGTATATCTCAGATACGAGGGATGTGAAATCTGTAAGTGTTGTAGATGCATCAGGAAGAATGGTAAAAACGATTGAGGGAGCTACCAAAGAATTGGATCTTAGCAGACTGAATTCAGGACTATATTTTGTTACCCTTTACTTTAAGGACGGAACACAGTCTACGGTAAAGGCTATAAAAAAATAATTTTTTTAGTGTAAATAAAGTTGGGCGGTAGTATATTTTTGTACTGCCGCCTTTTTATATCAAATGATTTTTTTATTAACTTGAAAGCTTAAAACTAACTGAAAATGCAAATCTCATCCCATTCTATAGAAGACTATATTTCAAAGATTCCTGAAGAAAGACAGGAAGCCTTTAAAAAACTCTTTGATACCATTAATACTCATCTGCCAAAAGGTTTTGAGGATACCTCCAATTACGGAATGATAGGTTGGGTAGTCCCTTTGGAAACTTACCCTGCAGGTTATCATTGTGCTGCCAATACTCCTTTGCCGTTTATCAACCTGGCTTCCCAAAAGAACTTTATAGCACTTTACCATATGGGATTATATTCCAAGCAGGAGCTTCTTGACTGGTTTGTTGCAGAATATCCTAAACATTCAAAGAAAAAACTGGATATGGGTAAATCCTGTGTACGTTTCAAAAAAACGGAAGACATTCCCTTTGCATTAATTGCTGAGCTGAGCAAAAAAATGACCGTTGAGGACTGGATTGGAATTTACGAGTCCCAGTATAAGAAGTAGTTTCAAATTTTTAATTGAAATACAAATAAAACTGAACCACAAAAGTCATAAAAGTTTTCTTTAAAAACACTTTAGTTCATATAAGTGAGTTAAAATAATGCGGTATAGAAAGCTTACGTAAGATGAAAATCTATGATTTTCGTAGAAACCTAAGTGTTTTTCTCAGTCGTATCTATAATAACTTATTCTTTTAAATGTTAAAAAGCTTTTGTGACTTTTGTGGTTAAAAATAATCAGATGATTCTTCTTTGTTTCATCTTAGAAATCAATATCCCAGATTCCTGCCTTACGCTCAAGATCAATTAAGGCTGCTGCATTTTCTGCCAGAAGCTGGAAATAATTTTGGCGAAGTTCATTATAGGTTCTCTGTGCATTGAGGACTTCCAAAATAGAGCTTTCCCCGCGTTGATAGCTGTAAGTAATTCCTTTCAGGATATTTTCTGCTTCTTTCAGCATGCCATTGTCAAACTGCTGTAACTGTTTTTGGGAAGAAGTATATTGTTGATAAGCTTGTGTAACCTCCATCCGGATGCTGTTTTCAATCTGTCTGTATTCAGTTTCAGCTTGTGAGTAACCCATTTCTGCAATTTTCAGATCGGCATTTCTTCGGTTGGAAAACTTCAGAGGAACACTGATTCCTAATTTTACAGTGTTTACAGCAGGAGAGGGAGCTATTTCATTATTAGCAACAGTATTGTGTCCGGCACCGGCACTTAACCCAAGATCCATGACACGATTAGCCTTTTCAAGTTTAATACGACTTGCCGCTGTATGGATATTCTGCTTGGATGCCAAAAGATCAGACCTTTCGTTAACGGCCTGTGTGATGAGGTCATTCAATGTGTAGTTTCTGTTGAAAGAGTTCAGATCTCCGATTACATCCTTTTCTGTACTATCACTACCGATGAAATCAGAAAGTGCGGTTACGGATTGTTGCTGGGTTCCCTCAAGATGGTATACGTCATTCAATAAAGAAGAAGCTTCAAGCTTGCTTTGCTGGGAGGTTACTCTGGAAATATCACCCAATTTGTATCGGATACTGTCGGATTTTGCCAGTTTCAGCATGCTTTGATAAGACTCTTTCTGAACATTCAGCAAAGCTTTAGATTTTAAAGCTTCAATATATCCCAAGGTAGCATCAGCAAGCAGGTTTCTTAAATAATCCTGTAGCTGTAACTTGGAGTATTCTGCCTCATTTTTTGCCGCTTCAATTCTTGCTTTTCTTTTTCCACCCAGTTCAAGGGTCCAGCTGATGGCTCCTTCTATAGTATGTCCCATATCTTTGGAAACCCCGTTGTTTGAGGTTTCCATTTCTATTTGTGGATCAGGAAAAATACCTGCGGTAAGAATAGATGCTTCTGCCATGCTGACATTGTATTTCTGTGCGGCAAGGCCTAGGTTTTTATCTTTAACAAAAGCCAGATATTCATTGAAGTAAAGAGGCTCTTTTACCGTCTGTGCATTGATGAAAATACCTGTAACGGTACAGCATAATATGATTAAAAAATTAAATTTCATGGGATGTTACATTTTGTTTGTCAAAACGAAGTTCAGCTAAATAATAAATGGCAGGAAGTACAAACAGGGTAAGGAATGTAGAGAACATAAGCCCATACACAATTACTGTTGCCAGAGGTCTTTGTACATCGGAACCAATTCCTGTTGCCAGTGAAGCAGGCAATAAACCTATAATAGCCACTGAGGCAGTCATTAATACCGGCCTGAAGCGGTCCTTTGCTCCCTGAATGACTGATGTTTTGAGATTAATTCCATTTTTTCTGAGGGTATTGATATAGGAAACCATAATCACTCCATTTTGGATGGCTACCCCGAATAAGGCAATGAAACCTACTGCAGAAGAAACGTTCAAGGACATTCCTCTGATGTTCAAGGCGAGCATTCCCCCAAATAATGCCAGCGGAATAATACTCATCAATATAAGTGCCTGTCTGAAGGTTCCAAATGCACCATAAAGCAGTAGGAACATAAGCGCTAATGCCAGCGGTACAATAACCGCCAGTCTTGAATAGGCTCTGTTTTTATTTTCAAACTGGCCACCCCATTTGATCTGGTACTTTTCATGATCGTAGCGGATATTATTTTCAATGCTTTTCTGTGCTTCGTTGAGGAATGAAGTAAGGTCTCTTCCGCGCAGGTTAAGCTTTACGGTAAGGTGTCTTTTATTCATTTCCCTTGTTATGGTGCTTTCTCCGGTACTTAGTGTTACACTTGCAATCTGCGAAAGCGGAATTTTGGCTCCGGATGAAGAGGCCAGCATTAGGTTTCCTATTTTCTCCGGAGTATTACGGCTGTTTTCTACATATCGGCAGGAAATATCATATACTTTGTTTCCTATAAAAATTTGTGAAACTGCTTTTCCTCCAAGAGCGGTCTCGATGAGGTCGGTTACGTCAGAAACATTCAGTCCATATTGAGCAATTTTATTTCTGTCAGCGATGATCTGTAATTGAGGAAGCGGAGGTTCCTGATCGATAGCAAGATCGGCTGATCCGGGAATTTTCTTTAAAAGTGAAAGTACATTATCGGCCACCTTTCTTGTTCCTGCAAAATCATCACCATATATTTTGACGACCAGTTCACTGTGCGCTCCAGAAATTTTATCCATTACCCCATCAATCATCGGCTGTGAAAATCCTACGGTAAAGCCTGGCATTCCTTTGTAATCTTCTGCTAATTCTTTAATAAGATCAGCTTTTGTTTTTCCTGACGGCCATTCCTTGTAAGGTTTTATTCCTACCGATACTTCAAAGTGAGAAGCAGTCCATGGATCTGTGCCATCATCGTTCCGTCCTGCTTGTACCATAATGTAAGTGACTTCTGAGTGCTTCATTGTTCTGAGACGAAGTGAATCGCTCATTTCCTGAGCCTTTTTCAATGAAATACCCGGAGGAAGCTGTACCTGAAGCCAGATAGAACCTTCGTCAAGCTCCGGTAAAAAATCCTTACCTACATTGTATGAAAGTATTCCGGCACCTACCAGTACAATTCCGGCAGGGATAAAAATCTTTTTGGGAGCGGCCATGATTTTGTCTATCCCTCTTCCATAAGCAGTACTTATTTTTTCAAGCCATTTATTATGATAAATTTTTCTGGGTTTTTTATAAATCATAAAAGCCAGCCCGGGAATCAAAAGTAAAGCAACAGCCAATGCTCCCAGTAATGCATACCCTACCGTAAAGGCCATTGGGGTAAATAGTTTTTTTTCTACTCTTTCAAAGGCAAATAGCGGTAAATAGGCTGTAATGATGATAATTCCTGAAAAGAAAATAGGTTTTGCAATCTCAGTGGCTTTCTGGATGATTGTTTTTTCCTCCAGCTCTTCATCAGGATGATCCTCTCTCTTCTTCAAAATAGCTTCCAGCATTACAATGGAACCATCTACAATTATTCCGAAATCTATGGCCCCCAATGACAGAAGATTAGCAGGAATATTCGTAAAATGCATTAAAATAAATGCAATAAGAAGCGAAAAAGGAATGGTAATGGCGGTAAGAAGTGCTCCCCGCCAGCTTCCAAGGAATATGATCAATATAATAATGACCAGTACAATTCCTTCTGTTAAGGTATGGGAAACTGTATTGAGGGTTGTTTTTACCAGATCAGTTCTATCCAGATAAGTATGAATTTTTACGCCTGCAGGAAGAATATTTTTGTTAAGTTCATCTACTGCTTCATGGACCCCTGTTAAAACCTGTGATGGATTTTGACCTTTTAGCAAAAGAACAATTCCACCTACGCTTTCATTGTAATTTCTGTTACGGTCTGTAAAGCCTAGAATTCCCTTGCGTTCAAGATTTCCGTATTTCAATGTCCCGATGTCATTCAGAAAAACGGGAACTCCTTTTTCTGTTTTGACAACGGTTTTTCCCAGATCATCAAGGTTTTTGATGAGTCCAATTCCACGAACCACATACGCCAGATCTCCACGGGGAAGCATGCTTCCTCCTGCACTGGCATTGTTTTTACTAATGGTTTCAATAACTTCAGCTAAGGAAAGACCATATTGTTCCAGCTTATTGGGATCAAGCTCTATCTGAAACTGCGTGGTAATTCCTCCAAAATTAGTTACATCAGCAATCCCGGAAACCTGTTTTATTCTGGGAATAATAACAAAGTTCTGCAGATCTGTAAGTTCTCTTAAACTGTGGTTATCGCTTTCAATAACATAGCGGTAAATTTCTCCTACGGGAGAGGTTAAAGGATCCAGTCCCGGCTGTGCGCCATAGGGCAGGGAAACATCAGCCAGTCTTTCCTGAATACGCTGTCTCGCCCAATAATCATCAATTCCATCATCAAATACCATGGTAATCATGGAAAGTCCAAATGTACTCTTACTTCTCATCACATGCATTCCCGGAATCCCATTGAGGGCTCTTTCCAGAGGAATAGTGATCTGCTGTTCTACTTCTTCGGCAGCCAGGCCTTGTACCTGGGTGACAACTTGTGAAGTCGTATCGGCAATATCAGGATAGGCTTCAACGGAAAGCTTAGTCCAGGAATAATATCCAAAAACTCCTAATAATATGAATAGGGCCAGTATCAGCCATTTTTTCTGTATAGAAATTGTTAATAACTTTTTCATATGCTAACTTTAATGGGAACCTTCATCTTCCGCATTCGACATTTATTTTACTTCCAGCAAATAGATTCCACCCGTAGTCATGATTTCGTCTCCGGATTTAAGTCCTGAGGTAATCTTTACCATTTTCTCAGAAGCTTCTGCGGTGGCTACATTTCTTTTCATGAATTGGTTTTTTCCTGTTTTAATCCATACATACTGGTTGTCGTCTTTCTGCATCAATGCAGAGGTTGGGATAATAATTGTGTTTTCAGAATCGGTGGAATACGTAATGGTGGCAAACATGCCCGGCTTCAATGTTCTATCGGGATTTTCACATTGTATTAAAACCTTAATACTTCGTGTTGCCTCATCTACCCAGTCATTGATGTGATAAACTTTTCCGGTGATGGCTCTGTCCGGATAAGTATTAATTTTTACAGATACCTGATCGCCGTTTTTAATAAATCGAAGGTCTTTCTCCTTAACTTCTCCAGAGATCCAGACTTTTGAGAGTTCGGCAACAATCATTACAGGTTCAGCATCTTCGCGAAGGTATTGTCCGGTAACAATTTTGTTAGAAATAACTTCTCCTGCGATGGGAGCTCTAACGATTAACCCTCCGGAGCCTTTACTTTGGCTGTTGTAGATCTTTAATGCTGTAGAAGCATTGGTTAAAGAGATTTTTTTGTTTTTAAATTCGGTTTCTGATTCCTCTAGTTCTTTTTGTATTCCCACCCCGTGTTTTACAAGGTCCTGCTGGCGTTTGTACTTCTTTTCAGCGAGACCAGCTTCATTCAGGGCATCAGAATATTCTTTCTGCACCTCCAGATAACCAGAAGAAAGAACCTCAAAAAGGGGACTTCCTGCGCTTACCTTTTGACCGATATTAACAAAAGCCCGTGTAATTCTTCCGGAAAAGGGGCTTGCAATTTCGGCGTAGTTGTTGGGAATGGCTTCTATGGTTCCTACAGAGGTAATATCATGGTTGTATTCCTGATCGCTAACCGTTATGGTTTTTATTTTTTTTAAAACAGGACTGCTTTCCGGAATAATGACCTGATTATTTTTGAAGGTGATTTCCTCTTCCTTGTTTTGCTGAGGGGCATTGTCTTTGCAGGAGATGGCAAAGAGGGTAATAATGCTTAAGATTATTCTTTTCATGATCTTAATAAAATTGGGTACTGTTGCTGATTTTTGCTTTGGTATCGTTCTTTTTCTTTTTAATGACGATATTTTTACTTCGTACTTCCTTTTGGGTAGACAAAGCGGGTCGTAGAAATATATTTGTGGAAACAATGAAGAAAACGGTGATAAGTGCTTCTATGGGATAACCTAAGGCACATAAGGCGCCTATTGCAGCGGAGCACCATAAAGTAGCCGCAGTATTTAATCCTCTTACGGTAAGGCCATCTTTCATGATAACGCCACCCCCCAGGAAACCAATTCCACTGACAATATAGGAGGTAATTCTTCCGGCTGCATCACCACCAATTCTGATGGCAATTAATACGAATGCTGCAGAGCCTATACAAACCAGTGTATTGGTACGGAGGCCCGCATTTTTTCTGCGCCACTGTCTTTCGAAACCTATACCGGCTCCTAAGCAGAAAGCAGTCAATAAACGAAGGGTAAATTCAAATGTATTCATAACTTTTCCTGTTTTTATAAAGCTTTGAGGCTGTACGGGAAAAGTGAGTACAACTAAAGCTTTTAAGATTGATAATTACTGTAGGGATCTGAGTCCATATGCTTTATTTTTTACTGTGCAAAAGTAGAAATGACGTTGCTTTTTTACCGTTAGAAAGGCTTTAGAATGCTATTAGAATTTTATTAGAGAAAATAAGGATAGAGCTTTTTTAAATGAAAGATTATATCATTTGATACTATGCAAAGGGGTATGAGTGGTTACAGATTAACGCTTTAATTCTAAATCTGTAACCATTGTTTAAGATAATAATTCAATACATTTGGCAAAAATTCAATTTTGTACTATACTATTATTAATTTTGTAGAATAAAATTTGTTTTATCTCCCGGTTTCATCCCCAAAAGTTGTCTTTATAAATTAAATTGTAGAAATGAAAAAATCAAATCTGGCGATTCCCGCTACGCTTTTAGCCATTATCTGTGTACAAGGCGGAGCATCTATTGCCAAACAGCTTTTTCCTGCGATAGGAGCTATTGGAACCGTTACTTTAAGGATTGTTCTTTCTGCAATTTTACTGACAATAATTAACCGTCCGAAGTTTTTGCAGTTTACCAGCCAAAAATGGAAATATTGTGCAATGTACGGAATAGGACTGGCCGCTATGAACCTTATTTTTTATATGGCTATTCAGCGAATTCCCTTAGGGTTGGCGGTTACCGTCGAGTTTGCAGGACCTTTATTCTTGGCCTTAGCCCTTTCCCGTAAATTATTGGATGTGATATGGGCCTTGTTGGCTTGTGTAGGGATATTGCTTATTGTTCCCTGGAAAAGTGATCATATCGATTTAGTGGGGCTTGGACTTGCTTTTCTTGCAGGAATATTTTGGGCTCTTTATATTGTGATGGGTGGAAAGGTTTCTAAAATAATGGATGGAAAGGATGCTGTTACCACGGGAATGCTGTTTGCAAGTCTTGTGATTATTCCCTTTACAATATGGGATGGTGCCGTTTTCAATCTTACACCTACAATTTTTGTGAAGGGGTTAGGAGTTGCAATTCTGTCAAGTGCATTACCATTTTCATTAGAAATGATGGCCCTTAAAAAACTTCCGGCAAAGACTTTCAGTATTCTGATGAGTCTGGAACCAGCTTTTGCAGCCCTTTCGGGATTGGTATTTCTGGCAGAAGAGCTAACTTTTTTACAGTGGATATCCATTGCCTGTGTCATAGCAGCCAGTATTGGGACTACAATTTTCAGCAGGATTTCTCATGAATAAACTCTAAAGAGGAAAAGAATTTTAAATCCATATTAAAGATTAAAGATCACCATAAAAACTGTTTTATTGTTTTCTGATGTTACTTTAATCATTGCATGATGAAGATGGATGATTTTCTCGGTCAGGAAAAGTCCTATGCCGTATCCCTTTTCTTTTTTGGAATTTTCGCTTCTGTAAAATGGCTCAAAAATATGCTGTAGGTCTTCCTGTGAAATGATAATTCCTGTATTGGTAAAACTGATGATCAATGAATTTGCATAGGTTTTGACATCTATAGAACACCTATGCTCAGGAGAATATTTACAGGCGTTATCAATAAGGTTATTAAATGCAACCTGTAGCAGATACTCATTTCCTTGAAGGATAAGCTGAGGTTCTTCCACTTCACTCCCTATATTCAATGAAACTTTGTATTCTGAATTTTCCTTTATAATTTTAGAATAAGATTCCAGAAGAATTTCATCAAGGCGTATTTCAGAAAAACTGATTTCATTGGGATCATAGCTGGCCTTGGCAAGATCCATCAAGCTATTGGATAACTTGACCATATTACGGGCATCATCCAAAGCAAACTGAATGGTTTCCTGATATTCTTCCTTGGTCTGCTCCTTTTCAGAGGCCAGTTCCAGTTCCGTAATAATGGCAGATAATGGGGTACGAAGCTCATGTGAAATATTGGATACGAAATGCTTTTGAGCATCAAAGGAATTCTCCAGTCTTTCCAACATCCCATTGAAATTTTGGGCAAGCTCATTAAGCTCATCTTTCTCTTTGGTGGTTTTCAAACGCAGTTGTAATTTTCCGGCTGTAATCCTTTTGATTTGTTCCACCATTTCACTCAGTGGATTCAACGCTTTTTTAGAAAGAAAGATTCCTGCCAGATAAATCAAAATAAGAATACTGATAAAAGCAATGATACTGATGGTAAGCAGATGATTGATTGAGCTATAGCCATACTGATCATATCCGGCTGCAGTTACTAAATATTCTTTCCCATTATGAGAATAAACGGTTCCAACAGCCTGAAGATCATCAATAAGAAAACTTATTTCTTTATTTTTCAGAATTTTGGAAAGCATCTTCGGATCCTCTTTTACATAATCTACCTTTGAATCGTCATGATAGATGAGGTTGAATTCCGGATCATAGATGGCTACCTGAACTTCATTAATGGTTTTTGTATTGTTTTTGTAAAGACGGTGCATTTCCTTTTCAGACAATGTACTCTGAAAAAAAAGATTGGCCTTGGCAACGCCTTCATTTCTGAGCTGAGCATAAAATGAGGTTTCTCTTGCTTCACTTGAAGAATAATAGACGGCAACACCATAGAATATCATCAGCATTGCGGTGACAAAAGTAAAAAGTAGGGTAAGCCGGGTTCTGACTTTCATGCTTTAAAGTGCTATTGATGGTTTTCTTCGTATCCTTTTTTTAAAATAAAACCCATTCCTGCTTTGGTATGGATTAGTTTACTTTCAAAATCCTTGTCAATTTTCTTTCTGATATAATTGATGTAGACATCAATAAAATTGGTTCCGGTATCGAAGTGAGTTTCCCATACATTTTCTGCAATTTCAGAGCGGGAAAGAACCCTTTCCGGATTTTCCAGCATATATTTCATCAGATTGAATTCCTTAGGAGTCAGCTTTATGGAGATTCCGTTTCTGCTGACAGACTTCAACTTGAGATCCATTTCAATATTTTCATATTTTAATAGCTGTTCTGTAGGGGAGTGTAGGGAGGATCTTTTCATTAAAACCTTAACTCTGGCAATGAGTTCACGCATTTCAAACGGCTTGGTAAGGTAATCATCCGCTCCGGAATCAAAACCCTCCAATTTATCGTCGGTAGTTCCCAATGCGGTAAGCATAATGACAGGAATATGAGGTTTTGAACTTTTTATTTCCCTGCAAAAATCCAGACCATTCTTTAATGGAACAATAATATCCGTAATGATGAGGTCGAAATCCTGAGATGAGGCCAGTTCCAATGCTTTTTCGCCGTCATAGGCAAAACTTACGTCCATATCCTGTTCCAGAAGTCCTCTGCCGATAAGTCGTGAAAGTCTTTTGTCGTCTTCTACTAGTAAAATATGAGGCATAAGAATGTGTAAAGTGTTTTTATTGGAATGAAAACTCGCTCAATATTCACCACAAATGTAATGAATTCTATTTTGTAATTTTGAGCCCGAAATAATAATCAGATGTCAGGATTTAAAATGTTTTTAGATAAAAAATTAGAGAAAATATCCATTGCAGGTCTTCTGTCCTTTTTAATGGTTGTGTTGATGCAATGTGCATCCCAAAAGGATACAGAACAACTTAAGAATGGAGACTTTCTTTTTGTTACCGCCAAGGAATCGGGACTTTCCGGTGCCATTAATAATGTTACACAAAAACAAAAGAGGGCATCCTTTGATCATATTGGTATTCTCGAAAAAATAGGTGGTAAAATGTATGTTTTGCATGCGGCACCGAAAGGAGGATCTCAGAAGCAGGATTTAAAGGAGTTTATTAAAGATCAGAAAGAAGATGGCCAGAATGTAGTGGTGTACCGTTTGAAGCCTGAATATCAAAAAGCGATTCCGACTGCCATTGAAAAAGCGAATTCAATGGTAGGGAAACCCTATAATTTCAATTATATTTTGGATGAAAATTCATATTACTGTTCTGATTTTATTGAAAGAGCTTTTAGAAATGATCAAATTTTCAAATTGGAGCCCATGACATTTATTGATCCCAAAACGGGAAAGATTAATGCATTTTGGGCGGATTTTTATAGCAAAAAAAATCTGAAAGTCCCTGAGGGAGAGCCTGGCTGTAATCCCAACGGCTTGGCCGGCTCAGAAAAACTGGAAAGGATAAAGGAACTTTAAGATACTAGGAGAAGCTGTAAAGGCTTCTTTTTTTGTTAAATTTTAAAAAATATTAGTCTACTAGTTTGGTGGACTAATATTTTTTTATATTTTTGTGACAGATTTAAATGCAAAGAGCAATATGATCTAAAAGTGTTTAACCAAAAAATGTTTAGTGATGATTACACCTAATCCTGGCCTGCAGGTTCTGCAAAATAAACTGAACCTCCCTAAAAAAGAATTGTTATTGGAAATAGAATTGAATGGCAAAATGAAATTTGAGCATTTAATGAATACCATCTATAATCAATTTGGGATTTGTCACAGAGTGTTGTCAGCCAATGTGGAATATGTGAACGGATACAGTTTTGGTTCAGTACAATTATACATTAATGTTAATTCAGAAGACTATCATCAGCTTGAAGTTTATCTGAATAAAAATAAACTTTTGAATACAACGGTGGAGTACCTCTGCCGAAAATATTCATAGGGGAGATTCATATAGTTTTAATTACTCAAAGTGTCTGATTTTTTTAATCAGGCACTTTTTTTAGAAGTTTTATTTCAAATTAACCAGTAAAAAAAGCGTCCAGATTAATCTGAACGCTCTATTGTAATAAAAATAAGTTTTTAAATTCTTTCGATATCGGCACCAATTGCTTTTAGTCTTCCATCGATATTTTCGTATCCTCTGTCGATTTGCTCGATATTGTGGATAATGGATTTCCCTTCAGCAGATAATGCGGCAATAAGAAGTGCATTTCCGGCTCTGATATCAGGAGAAACCATTGTAGTCCCTCTTAATGGAGCTTCCTGGTTTAATCCAATTACGGTAGCTCTGTGCGGATCACATAAAATAATCTGAGCACCCATATCGATTAATTTATCCACGAAGAATAATCTGGATTCAAACATTTTCTGGTGAACAAGGATACTTCCTTTAGCCTGAGTGGCTACCACCAAAATAATAGATAATAAATCCGGCGTGAATCCCGGCCATGGAGCATCCGAAATGGTAAGAATAGATCCGTCTATAAATTTCTGGATTTTATAATGTTCCTGAGCAGGAATATAAATATCATCACCGCTTTGCTCAAGCTGAATTCCCAGTTTTCTGAATGTATTTGGAATCACACCTAGTTGGTTCCAGTTTACATTTTTAATAGTGATTTCAGATTTTGTCATAGCCGCAAGACCAATCCAAGATCCGATTTCTACCATGTCCGGAAGCATTGTGTGTTCAGTACCTCTTAAATAATCTACTCCTTCAATAGTCAATAGATTAGAACCGATTCCTGAGATATTAGCTCCCATTCTGTTCAGCATTTTACATAGCTGTTGAAGATAAGGCTCGCATGCAGCGTTGTAAATTCTTGTTTTTCCTTTAGCCAATACAGCAGCCATAACGATATTGGCTGTTCCTGTTACAGAAGCTTCTTCCAGTAAAATAAATTTACCATTAAGTTCTTTAGCCTTTAAAGAATAGAAATACTCTTCTTCATCGTAATGAAATTCTGCACCCAGCTCTACTAATCCCTGGAAGTGAGTATCCAACCTTCTTCTTCCGATTTTGTCACCACCCGGAGTTGGCATATAAGCCTCTCCATAGCGTGCCAACATTGGTCCCATAAGCATGATAGAGCCACGTAGTTTAGCTCCGTCTTTTTTAAACTCATTAGACTTTATATAGTCAAAATTAACTTGATCAGCTTTGAAAGTATAATCTCCGTGACCATTTTTAGTAACTTTTACACCAAAATCACCCAGAATTTCAATCAATCTGTTGACATCATGAATGTCTGGAATATTTTTGATCCTAACTTCTTCATCAGTTAACAGAACTGCACATAAAATTTGTAGAGCCTCATTTTTGGCTCCTTGTGGAGTTATCTCACCCTGCAGTCTTTTTCCTCCTCTTATTTGAAATGTTCCACTCATTATTTTCTGTTTTTATGATTGTTATTATGCCTTCTTTTGTTAGGTTGGTTTTTATTATTGTTGTTACTGTTACTATTGTTTCGGTTGTTGTTACCGTTATTGTTTCGGTTGTTATTATTGGTATAATAAATCTTACTTTTTTCAAGAGATTCAATTCCCGTAAGATCCAACCTGTTTTCAGACAGTTCTTTCAGATGACGGAAAATAACGTCATCCGTCACATGTTCTTTATTATAGACATTATAAGATTTCTTCATATTGTTGGCAATTACCTCTATTAGGGCTTCTTTTTCATCCCCTGGCTCTAGTTCGATTGCTTTTTCTATCAATTGAAGAATACTTTTTCCGTAAAACTTGAAGTCACCTTGAAGTTTTGGATATTCCATTCTTTTAGGTTTTTCTGCCAATTGTTCCATGGTAGGAAACGGATAAGGAGATTCTACATCCAAATCATGGTTAGCAAGAATAAAAAGATGGTCCCAAAGTTTATGTTTATAATTTTCCTCGTCGCGAAGTTGTGGGTTTCTTTGACCCATAAAATCGATGATTGCCATAGCCATTTCATTCCTTTCCTCTTTGGTAGGAAGTTCTTTGCAGCGCTCAACCAACTGTTGTATAATTCTGCCGTATTCCGGCATATGAAGCTGAGTTTTTTGGGTATTGTATTCCATAGTATGCAAATATATGGATTAAAAGAAAAATTGTTTGGAGAATCTTAAAAAAATATGATTTTTTAATGAAACTTCATGTAGGTTAACTTATTGATTTATTATGAAAAGTAAAAATATTTCACTTTAAATTGAATTTGATTTTAAGAAAATTGTAACTTGTTTAATAGATTGATAATTAAATATTCCGATGAAAAAAGTACAATTTTTACTTTCCTTACTGGCATTGGCACTAGCTGGTTCATGTCAGAACAATGATGAATTTATCAAAGAGCCTTCTCAAAAAGATGAAGTACATGATAAAATTGTAAATGTAACCCATCATGATGGCAGACCTTTCAGTGCCGGAAAGGGATCTGGATCTGTACAGGGTAAATTTGTAGCAGGTCCGGGGGGCAGTGTTTTGATGCAGGGATTTTATTGGGATGTTCCGGAAGGAGGCAATTGGTGGAATACCGTGAAAGATAAATTAACGGCATGGTCTAATGCAGGAATTGGAGCGGTATGGCTCCCTCCGGCCTCAAAGGCACAAAACGGAGCTTACTCAATGGGGTATGATCCTACGGATTATTATGATTTTGGAAATTTTAATCAAAATGGAAGTGTAGAAACCCGTTTTGGATCAAGAACTGAACTGGAAGCCTTGATTACAAAGGCTCATGCTGAAAATATGCAGGTATATGCTGATATCGTCATTAATCATAACAGCGGCGGGCAATCTGAGGCTAATCCTTATACCGGAACAAATACCTGGACTAATTTTTCAGGAGTAGCTTCCGGAAAGTTTCAGAGAAGCTATAATGATTTTTATAAAAATTCTTACGGAAATAATGATGAAGGCTCTTTTGGTGGTTTTCCGGACCTTTGTCATGCTAATCCTCATGTGCAGGACTGGCTTTGGGGCAGAGATGATTCTGTAGGGAAATACTATAAAAATGTGATGAAGTTTGACGGCTGGAGATTTGATTATGTTAAAGGATTTGGCCCTTGGGTAGTCAATAACTGGAATTCTAAGGTTGGTGGATTTTCTGTAGGGGAATTGTGGGATTCCAACGTCAATACTTTGGAGGCTTGGGCAAATAATGCAAACAGTTCTGTATTTGATTTTGCGGCTTATTATAAAATGGATGAAGCCTTTGATAATGGAAATTTAAATGTTTTGAATGATGATATGATGTGGAAAAGAAATCCGTACAAAGCAGTAACCTTTGTGGCCAATCATGATACGGATATTATCTACAATAAAATGCCGGCCTATGCCTATATTTTGACCCATGAGGGATATCCAACTATTTTCTACAGAGATTATGAAGAATGGCTTAATAAAGACAAGTTAAATAATTTAATTTGGATCCACAACAACAAGGCTACGGGAACAACTTCCATTGTATACACTGATAATGATGAATACATTGCAAGACGTAATGGTTATAATGGGAATCCTGGGCTGGTCGTGTATATCAATACATCATCAAGCTGGCAGGAACGTTGGATTGAAACTAATTGGAGCAATCAGCAGATCAAGGATTTTACCGGAAGTTCAAGCTGGTATCCGACAACGCAAGGGGATAAGTGGGTGAAAATTCAATGTCCACCAAATTCTTATTCCATCTGGTCCTTAAATCAATAGAAAAAGAGAGCAAAATGCTCTCTTTTTTATGAATCTATCCTTTGAAATGATACTATAGACTATTCTAATATCCGGGATTTTGGGTAAGCTTGGGATTTAAAGACAGCGCATCTGCCGGAATAGGGAAGAGTTCTCTGCTGACATTTCCTGAGTGAGGATAAGGAGATGCCGGAAAGTCGTATTTATATTTCAATTCTACTTTTTCAAGTAACTTCCCAAACCTCAGAAGGTCTTCTCTGCGGTATCCTTCATGATAGGTTTCCCATCCTCTTTCATTCAGAATATCATCTAATGTTAAAACGGTAAGAGGCTGTAATCCGGCTCTGGTCCTGATTGGATTGATATACTGTAAAGCTGCTGCTGTATTTCCCATCTGAAACTGGGCTTCTGCATACGTAAGATAAATTTCACCAAGACGCATCAGCGGGAAGTCGGCATCACTGTCTTCTCCTTTTGCAATGTTTTCCTGTAAAGGGAATTTGAATGTAATGACCCGGTTAAGATGTTTTTGAACGGTTTCAGGAGCAGCTATTGTTCCATATACAGGGGTTCCGTCTGCTTTATACTGTATTCCTGCAATAGCAATTCCCTGTTTAGTATTTTTGTTAAATGGTGCCACCCGTTGATCATCGGATGCAAAAGTGCTGTAGAAATAATTAGACATCCCATATCCGTTAGAAGCAGATACTCCCTGGATATTAAGCGCATTGCGCAGCTCGCTTTCCAAAGAAAGAGCCACATATTTATTTCCTTTATCCGACTGGTTAATTTGATTGACTGCTAAAATAATCTCAGAGTTTGCATCGATTTTAAATACATCCTGATATCTGGCCTGAAGACTTGCTCCGGAATTATCAATAACGTCTTTTGCATACTTGCTGGCCTTTGCCCAATCTTTATTATTCAAATAAAATCTTGCTAAGAAAGCTTTTACTGCCCATTTTGTAGGTCTTCCGTAAGTGGAAGGAAGGGGAGGAAGTGTATTTTCAATACTTTTCATTTCAGATTCTACGAAAGACCTTATGCCGCTTGCTGAAGTTCTTTCAATGCCGCTGGAGAGATTTTCACCACCGGTAACTAAAGGAACAGCTCCAAAAACATTTTGTAATTTATAATACGCGTATGCTCTCCAGAATCTGGCTTCTGCGATCATAGCAGAATAGGCAGGGTCATTCTCTTTGCTGCCAAATGATATAAGGACCTGATTAGACTGAGCAATCAGTTTGTAGGTTTCGCGGTACATTTCCATGGGTTGATAATGGCCGGAATTCAGGTTGAGGAAATTTTGCATTCCGCCCCATTCTGTAATGGCAAATCCCCAGTTTAAAGTAAACTCATCGGTTCCTGCTTCGGGGGCCAGCTGCCAGTTATTCCCCCGTGAATAACTAAAATATTGTACATACTTGTAAATGCCGTCTACGAGAATTTTGCAGCCGGTTTCGCCCTGAGCTATAAGATTATTCTGAGAAGTTCCGGTATAAACATTTTCTTCAAGCATACTATCGGAGCATGAATTGAACAGGTTTCCACCGGAGAAAAGAATAAGCCCCAGCCAATAAGTTTTTATAAATTTATTTTTCATTATAGGTTTTATTTTAATCATTAAAGAAATTAGAAGCTTACATTCACTCCCAGAGAATATGTTCTTGCGGAAGGATAACCTCCGAGATCTATTTTCCCCGGTAGCATAGGGGTAGGAATACCTTCGGATCTTTCCAGATAACTTCCATTGGAAGATTCCGGGTTAAGCCCTGAGTATTGGGTCCAGGTCCATAGATTTTGTGCCTGAAAATAAATTCTGAAGGAAGAGATGAAATCTCCAAAGTACTCACTAGCTGGTAAATCGTAAGACAGCGTAATATTTTGTAATCTGACAAATGAGGCGTCCTCTATAAAACGGGAGTTATACGCCCAGTAATTACTTCCTGATCTGGAAGCCGGAGTTCCGTTTGCAGCCGTGAAATATTGAGCTTCCCTTAAAAGGTTATAGGGTTGCTCCGGTTTGGCAATGCCATATTGAGCAGCAGCATAATTAAATAACTTTTGACCCAAAGAGGCTGTGAAAAATACATCAAGCCCAAAATTTTTATATTTAAAATTATTGCCCAGCCCGGCTGTAAATTTGGGATCCGGGGTTCCCTGGTACTGTAGCTCTTTAGACAGATTCATACTTCCGTCAGGATTAAGCCCTAAAAAGTCTGGAGCTAAATAGGCATTGGCTCTTTCTCCTTCCCGGAAACCTAATAATTCCATGGCCGATCTGGCAGCAGTACCTCCATAGATTTTATCTACAGTGGTTTTTATGGAAGAGAAGTTGGCATTGGCATTCCATGAAAAATTTTTCTTATGGATTATCCTTGCATGTAATGAAACTTCTATACCTGTTGTTTTGGTATCAGCTGCATTGATCCACTGATGATCAACCCCGCCTTCAAAAGGGAGTGAAATAGGAATTACCAGATCTTTTGTTTTTTTACTGAAAGCATCAATACTTCCGGACAGTACTCTGTTGAAAGCTTCGAAATCGATTCCAATATTAAGCTGGCTGGTAGTTTCCCATTTGAAATCTTTATTTCCTGTATAATTGGATAATGTGGCTCCGCTTATCAGCTGTTGGCCCAGGATTCCGTTTCTTTCTATAAGATAAGTGTTCATAGAAAGATAATTATTGAATCCCTGGTTTCCTGTTTTACCATATCCTGCTCTTAATTTAAGTTCGTTAAGGGTTTTGTTATCTTTTAAAAACTCTTCTTCAGAAATTCTCCATGCTGCAGATACTCCGGGAAACCAACCCCATTTGTTTCCACTGGAAAATTTTGAGGAACCGTCTCTTCGGATTGAAGCGGTAACAGAATATTTCCCGTCATACGTATAGTCTATTCTTCCAAATCCTGAAATAAGGGTGCTTGGAGTTCTGCTTGAAAATGCCCTGAGTATTGATGCCGATTGAAGATTATAATTTCCGTCTAAAATATCTGTCGGAAATTTTTCTCCATAGGCCATCGTTAATTCATTTTCAAATTTTTGAATGGAATATCCTGCCAGTCCAATGATTTGATGTTTTCCAAACGTTTTGTTATAGTTCAGGAGGGCTTCTGCCAGGTAATTATTATTTCTTGAATTTGAATTGGAGGCAATTCCGCCATGTACTCCTATACTTGACATACCGCTTGCGGGAACAGAATTAGGCAGAAAGAAATTGTTGACAGAGTTTTGGGTTTCGTATCCTAATTTCAGCTGCGGTTTCAGACCATCAAGGATTTCATAGGAAATATCGGCACTTGCATTCAATTTATCTGATTTTGTGCGGTCTTTAATATTTAAAAAAAGGAGCGGGTTTACATTAAAATCAGAAGACGGATCTGATGCATAAGGGGTATCCGCAGAAAGATAAGGGGCGAAAGTAACAGCAGAAGAAACTAATGAATTTCTGGTATCCCCCTGTATTGCAGGATTTTTATCTTTGATGAAACTGGTGAAAATATTGGTGTTGATGGCTAGTTTATTTTTGGTATAGCTGAGGTTCAATCTTCCGGTATACCTTTCAATACCTGAATTCTTAAGAACTCCTTCCTGATCAAAATAGCCTAACGAAGCAAAGTATTTTAGATTTTCGCTGCCTCCAGACATACTTAGGGCATGGCTGCTGATCACCCCTGTTCTCTGGATCTGTTTTTGCCAGTCGGTATTAATTCCGGTGTCTGCAGGAGTCAGGGTTTTACCCATCTTGGTCCAGAAATTCAGATATTCCTGAGTGTTCATGACATCATAATTTTTTACAACACTCTGCCAGCTGTAATAGGTGTCATAAGTAATTTTTGCCTTACCTGTTTTCCCTCTTTTGGTGGTAATGATCACTACGCCATTAGCGCCTCTTGAACCATAGATGGCCGTAGCGGAAGCATCTTTTAATACAGCAACACTTTCAATATCATTTGGATTGATAGAATTTAGAGGATTTTTTGAAGGTGCTGAAAAAGTCGCAACCCCGTTGAGTGAGGAACCGTTTGCTGCGGTACTTTCTTCGGATAAGGGAATTCCATCAATAATATAAAGAGGATCAGTGGTACCAAAAATAGAATTTCTGCCTCTGATGATTGTTTGGCTGCCACCACCGGGCTGGTCGGAAGTCTGTTTGAACTGTACCCCGGCGACTCTTCCGCCTATCATCTGGTCGATATTGGCTGTGGCTCCTCCGATATTGGATTCAGAAGCTTTAAGATTGGTAACGGCTCCGGTGATATCTTTTATTTTTTTTGAACCATAGCCTATGACCACAACTTCTTCGATCCTGTTTTCCTTTTCCTCTGTTGTTTGAGCAAAGGCAATATCGCTTACCCAAAGGGCAGCTAATGCCAGAGGTAATTTCATTTTTTTCATAATTTGTGTATTTTAAATTTCAGATTTATTTTAGTTTCTTATCTCTATTGTTTTTTCATCGGTTCCAATTCCTTTTATTTTTAAAGATTTCCATTTTTTAGGCAGAACACCTTTATTATATTTTATTCCCTGATCTGTAATTTCCACCCCTCCAAAACCATAGATGACGGCCTGAAGCATGGCTCCTGCTCCGGTTACAAAATAAGGGTTGTTACTTTTGGCAGATTCGGAGAAAACACCAAAAGGCGGCCGTGAGTTCGGGATATAGGATTTTAGGAAATAATCATAGGCTTTTTCGGGTTCATTCATTCGGGCATACAGAACAGATAATATTCCCGGGCCCATGGCAGGTCCGTCATTTTTGTCCATCTTCTCGGCATAATATTCCAGATCGTTTTTTATCTGTTTTTTATCTGTGATAATATGCATGGGATAGGCCAGCAGATTAACATCAGCTTGTTTTATCGGCTGGCCTTTGTAACCTTTATAGTTTTGAGTAATCCCGTTTTCTGTATGGATCAGTAATTTTTCAGCAACTTCCTGCCATGCAGGATTTACTTTTTCACCTAGAATATGTCCTGCTTTTATTGTGTTTTTTAAGGTTTCTATTGCAGAACCATTAGTAAAAGCATTATCATCAATATGTTGTGCATATTCATCTGCACCTACTACATTTTTAATAGAGAAAGAGCCATTGTTATTTTTAGTAACCCTGCTTACCCAGAAATCTGCTGTTTCCTTCATCACATTATAGTTTTCTTTCAGCCAGTTTTTGTTCTGTGTCACTGTATAATAGTTCCAGAAAGCAATAGGGATATCAGAAGTGATATGTTGTTCAAAGATACCGGTCAGTGCCCAGGTCGGTGTGGCTTCTTCTCCGGTATCATCGGATTCCCACGGGTACATTGCCCCTTTGTAGCCGTAGATATATGCTTTTTGTTTCGCTTTTTCAAGTCTGTCGGTTCTGTAGTCCAAACATGATTTTGCCATTTCAGGCTGCATAGCAAGCAGGACAGGGTACATCCATAATTCGGTATCCCAGAAAATATGGCCGTTATATCCCTGTGAAGATAGACCCATTGGCGGAATGCTCAATCTTGAACCTGATCTTATAGAAGAGTATAAATTATAGAGTGCAAATCTTATTCTTTGCTGTGCATCAAGGTCGCCTTCTATTTCAATGTCTCCGGAATCCCATAGGGCTGCCCATGCTTTTTTATGCCTGTCAAGCATAGAATCTATTCCTTCCTGCAAAGCAAATATCGGCTGTCTTTCGGATTCGTTTACGGGATCAGTCACGTCTTTTGAAGTACATATTCCGCCGGCAACAGCAAACCTGTATTTCTTGCCTTTTTTGAGCTTCGTCATAAAACCGAGTTCCTCATTGATGTATTTCAGATCTTCTTTAGAGCTGTCAAATAAGAATGTAGTGGAAGCTGCCACTCTGTATTTTCCATTCAGGGTTTTGGTTACGGTACCGAAAACGGGCATTAGATATTCGTTGTCTTTCAATATCCTGTAATTTTTTTTGACATCCTTAAGTTCATCAGGAATGCTCATATAATTGAATACGGATACTTCAATGTCCTTTTGGGGAATAATCTCAACAACTGCCATTGCTGAATAAGGATTGGCTCTGTTTGCCAAAAGGCTGTAGTGGATAGTTGCAAGATCCTTAAATGAAAATGAAGTAGTGGAAATACCTTCTCTCATGGAAATGGTCTGATTCCAGCCAGAAATATTATTTCCGGTGACCTCCTGACTGTTGATTTTAAGCCTAAGATTTAAGAATTCTATACCTTTTACAATCCGGCTGATCCCGTTTTCGGGAGAAGATTCATAGACTCCGTTCAGGATAATTTCCTTTGTTACTAATGGGGTGTCATCAGTTACGATACCCAGCTGTCCGTTGGCCATGGCTACCCCATTATAATTTTCTCTTGAAGTGGCAAAAAGATTCCATTCATCAGATTTTTTTACTTGTCCGGAATATAAAATAGTACCCATTAGAAATGGGAGGGATAATTTTTTAATAAGACTCATTTGTGTTAAAACTTTAACATCAAATATATGTTCTAACGTGCTAAAGAATTAAGGAAGTATTAAAATAAATGGTTACTGTTTATTTATTTGTATTTTATGGATTATATTTTACATATATACTATTCTTTGCATGTAATGTATTTGTCAGTATCTTATTTCTATAGAAATATAAATTTGACAGAGGGCATCATTAAAAATAGATTTAAGGATAAGGGAGGGTTGAATTATTTCCTAATAATAGTACCTGATGACGGACAAGCAGTCGATATGAAGTTTGAAATGAAAAATAATTTTACAAATAAAATAGAATTGAGTAATGGTATTCGGAGAACTATTACTTTTTGACTAAGCGGTATTTTTTACCAAAAGTGAAGGCTGGCTTGCCGGAGAAGCCCAAAGATAGATTTAGATCTGAATGAATTTTTTCTTTTGATGCTGATCCGGTAAGTAACATTTTTGATTAGCCAGTTTCATTCTGTTTCTCGATATCATATCATATACTTTATCACTCAGAAATACTGGCATTACTTTGCCAATGGCTGAAAGCTTGTAAATTCCGCCCAATAAGCTGGCAATTTGAAGTACCGCTCTTGATTTGATCAGATAGTATTGTTTGGGTTTCCAAAGATACATGGTGTTGAACTCTGTAGTTTCCAAGCCTCTTTCAGATAGAAATTCCTGTCCGAAGTCAGACTGTAGCGAGGCAAACATAAATTTGTCTTTTTTATCTCTTTCCAAAATCCATTGGACCCAGAAGTTACAAACCCCACAGTCGCCGTCAAAAAATACAATATGTTTGTGTTCCCAGTTTTCCACGATCTTATTTATTAAACATGATTCCTCTTTCTGTGTCTTCCTTTATCTGTTTGAAGTATTTTATGAGATCTGCCCGCTGAGCATCTGTTAACTTGGCATTTTGATGTCCTATATAATAAGATTCAAGCGGCATTTCTTTTTTCTCAACCATTTCCATGCTTTCTTTCAGTTTGCGAAGCTGTCTTTGAGGTTCATATACTGCAAAGGTAGAAAAATTAAGATGCTTTCGACCTTCCTCAATATGATTTTTTACAACCCACGAAACAGGGGAAATACTAGAATACCAAGGATAAATCGTTTCATTGGAATGGCAGTCATAGCATGAAGTTCTGATGATCTTAGCGACTTTTTCAGGCGTATTTTTTATTTTTAAAAAGTCCATGCCGGGTGTAGGGCGCGGATTGGTTTTATCAATAGGAAAAAACTGAATGATAATAAATGCGACGAGGATAACAACGAGTATTTTTTTCATGGGGAATGGTATTCATGTTTGTGAATTATAAAGATAGCTAAATAATTTTTAGTCTGAATTTAAATTGATATTAATGGTATAAGAGTTTGTTACACAGTTTTATGTGTTGGTTTTTAATTCTTACAGCATAAATAACTTTCTTCCAATAGATGTCTTCCTTTTTCTATTGATTATTATATTGAGTTATTCTAAATAGGGTAGAGTACTGTTTTTTTTTACTAAGATGAATTTAAAATTTTACTAACTTAATACCACAATTGTGTCTTGGGTTCGGATGCTGTCGGAAATATTTCTCTATAGTTTTTAACTATCGTTGAAATAACTATTAATAGATTGTATTTATTGAAAAGACGTTGTAAGTTTGCCATGTTCTTACAACAGAGAAAGTTACTTAAACTGTATTAATCAATATAAAAAAAATAAATAAACGACAATGGAAAACGATTTGAATGACATCAGTAAATGCCCGTTTCACAACGGAACCATGAAGAAAAATAATGTAGCAGGCGGAGGTACTCAAAATCAGGATTGGTGGCCTGACCAGCTGAGAGTAGATCTTCTGCGTCAGCATTCATCACTATCCAATCCTATGGATAAAGACTTTGACTATGCTGAAGCGTTTAAGAACCTTGATCTTGAAGCTGTAAAAAAAGATCTTCATGCATTAATGACGGATTCACAGGATTGGTGGCCGGCAGATTTTGGTCATTATGGACCTTTGTTTATCCGTATGGCCTGGCACAGTGCCGGAACTTATCGTGTAGGTGACGGTAGAGGTGGAGCAGGAGCGGGACAGCAGCGTTTTGCCCCTTTGAACAGCTGGCCGGATAATGTTAGCCTGGATAAGGCAAGAAGATTGTTATGGCCTATTAAGCAGAAATACGGAAGAAATATATCATGGGCAGACCTTTTAATTCTTACAGGAAATATAGCCCTTGAATCTATGGGATTCAAAACCTTTGGATTTGCCGGAGGACGTGAGGATGTATGGGAACCAGATGCAGATGTATATTGGGGATCAGAAAAAACATGGCTGGGAGGAGATATTCGTTATGCTCATGGCTCTGAAGGAGTAGTAGAGAAAGGTGCTGTTCTTCCTACCGATGATAAAGCAGATGGAGATATTCACTCCAGAAATCTTGAAAATCCTTTGGCCGCTGTACAAATGGGATTAATCTATGTAAACCCTGAAGGTCCGGACGGAAATCCTGACCCGATTGCTGCCGCTAAAGATATCCGAGACACTTTCGGACGTATGGCGATGGATGATGAAGAAACAGTAGCCTTGATTGCCGGTGGACATACCTTTGGAAAAACCCACGGTGCTGGCCCAGCAGATCATGTTGGTAAAGAACCTGAAGGGGCGGGTATTGAATTACAAGGATTAGGATGGGCAAGCAGCTACAAGTCCGGAAGTGGAAGAGATGCTATTTCCAGCGGATTGGAAGTAACATGGACTGAAACCCCTACCGAATGGAGTAACTATTTCTTTAAAAACCTGTTTGAAAACGAATGGGAATTAACGAAAAGTCCTGCGGGCGCACACCAATGGGTCGCAAAAGATGGAGCTGAAATCATTCCTGATGCATTTGATTCTTCTAAAAAGCATAAACCGACCATGCTTACAACGGATCTTTCTTTAAGACTGGATCCTGTTTACGAAAAAATTTCAAGACATTTTTATGAAAACCCTGATGCCTTTGCGGATGCGTTTGCAAGAGCATGGTTCAAGCTTACCCACAGGGATATGGGACCTCGTGCCCGTTATCTGGGACCGGATGTGCCTCAGGAAGAATTGATCTGGCAGGATCCTATTCCTCAGGTCGATCATGAATTGGTCAATGATGCGGATGTTCAATCTCTAACCTTTAAAATTCTAGCTTCGGGATTAAGCATCTCTGAATTGGTTTCAACAGCATGGGCGTCTGCTTCTACGTTTAGAGGAAGCGACAAACGTGGTGGAGCGAACGGTGCCAGAATAAGACTGGAGCCTCAAAGAAATTGGGAAGTGAATAATCCTGCACAATTGCAGAAAGTATTGGGTACATTGGAGGGAATTCAAAAAGAATTCAACGATTCTCAAAGTGGAGGCAAGAGAATATCACTGGCTGACATCATTGTTTTAGCAGGTAATGCTGCGGTGGAAGCTGCTGCAAAAAATGCAGGACATGAAGTTAAGGTTTCTTTCTCACCGGGAAGAATGGATGCTTCCCAAGAGCAGACCGATGTAGAATCTATAGGATATCTGGAACCAGCCGCTGACGGATTCCGAAATTATCTGAAAAGAAAATTCACGGTTTCTACAGAGTCTTTGTTAATTGATAAAGCTCAGCTATTAACACTTACTTCTCCTGAATTAACGGTATTGATTGGCGGAATGCGTGCTCTGGATACCAATTTCGATGGTTCTAAGAATGGAGTATTTACCAACCGCCCGGGAGTTCTTACCAATGATTTCTTTGTAAATCTTCTGGATATGGGAACGCAATGGAAAGCCATGTCAGGAGACAATGAAGTATATATGGGAACAGACCGTTCAACGGGCCAACCGAAATGGACTGCCACAAGAGCTGATCTTGTTTTCGGATCAAACTCAGAATTGAGAGCGATTGCAGAAGTTTATGGAAGTGCTGATGCTCAAGGTAAATTTATCAATGATTTTGTTGTAGCTTGGACAAAGGTGATGAATCTGGATAGATTTGATCTGGCTTAATGATAATGATTTAAAACAATATAAAGAGGCTGCAGTTATTGCAGCCTCTTGTTTTTTTATTTTAAACTACCATTTTTCCTCGCTTCTTCTAAATAGTTATTTATGATTATACTATCATTCCTGAAAATATATTCTATAGAATCTCCTCTTTTCTTTGATATAGAATCATTTACTTTATATGGATATTCCAAAAATTCATTAATTCCATTAGAAAATCTAACATAACCAAGATTGTGTTGATTTTTGTTCAAATAAATTTCAACAACTCTGGTATGTCTATCTATGTTTAATAAGTTTCGTTTTTTATCAGAATTTTAGTTTATAATTGAATAGATAATGGTGAATAGTAAAATACATCCAAAAAAAACGATAAATAGGGTAATCGTTTTTCTATTGGATTTGTCAACCTTTATATTAAAATCATCTTCTATCAACACTGGTTTGTGTATTATGGGGTAAACTTATGAAAATATTGAGAATTGAAAGAGAAGGGTATGGAAATGTTAAATTATTTAATAGTTTTGTGATTATAGATTTTTAAATAAAAATTAGATCATGAAAAAATATATTTTAATATTAGTGTCGTTTCTTTTTATTGCTTGTAATTTTAATGAAACGTATCATAACAGGGAGGAAGATAAAAAAGATGCTGAAAAGATTACTGAAAAATTTTATGATTTTATTAAAAAAAATAATAGAGAAGAAGCTTTTAAACTAATTGGTAATAAATTTTTTAAGACAACTAATAAAAGACAACTAAATCAGATGATTGATGATATTAATGCAGAATGTGGTGCTCAAATTTCAGATACTCAATTAACAATATGGGAAACGTTTGTTTCTGTTGGAACAAATCCAAAGTCTCAGTACGTATTATCATATAGAATAGAAAGGAATATACAGAATACACAAGAAAAATTTACTCTGGAAAAAAATAATGATTCTATTAAAATTGTAGGGTATGATGTTCATTTCACTAAATAAAAAAACAGCTGCTTCAAGCAGCTGTTTTTTTACTTTAAAATACCATTACGTCTGGCTTTTTCTAATAAATTGCTTTTTATAACACTGTCTTTTCTAAAAATATATTCAATAGAATCGCCTTTCTTTTTTGAAACAGAATCACCTATTTGATATGAAAACTCTAAAATTTTTTGAGTTCCATTAGAATATTTAACATAGGGAAAATTATGCTCTTTTTTATTATTGTAAATGTCAATTACCTTAGCATTTCTTTCTATAGATAATATTTCTTCTTTTACTAATTTGTTTGAGTTTATACTTAAATAAACTCTTGTAAATAGTAAAATACATATAAATGAAAGAATAAATATTATAATAATTCTTTTATTTGATTTACTTAATTCTATGTTAAAATTATTTTCCACGTACTCAAGTTTTAGATCCTGTCCACATTATAGGTGAAACTCCAACACCGTGACCAGCACTTGTACTGATAGTACTGTACCCATTTGTTATTTTTTCAGAATTTCTGCCAAAATATGAGGAATTAAATTGATGATAATTTTTATATCCCTCGTATGAACGATTTAAAGTTCCACCAACAGTTGATGACAAAGGTCCCGCTCCACCAGAAATTGCACGACCTTCTCCTGCAAAATCACTATTGACAAATTTATGCCCAGGATCAGTAGGTGTAATTAAACCTCTTTCAAATCCAGCACCTGCACTTAATCCTAAATTCCCGTTAAGGGAAAAGAAAAAATTTGTTTCTTTATTACTATCCTGTAAATCGTCAGCAAAAAGTGTACTGATTTAGGCTTTCACTTAAGGAGTGTTTCATAAGAGATTAATTTTTAAATT